>CAZXYF010000240.1:0-4578 GCA_964644705.1 uncultured candidatus Brocadiaceae bacterium
CCACTCTTGCGGTGGAGATGTTTTTGGTTCGGCCTACTCCAATGGCATGGGTAAGTGAAAGGGGAATCGCCGCCGTTCGGCCGGGGACAATCTCTTGGGAAGCAATGAATTTACTTGATCAATGTCAAAACCGGTTCAGACCAGCTGGTTTGCCTCGTTCCGTGCCACCCCGATATGATATCAAGAGAAATAGAAATGATGATTGCAGCTGGCCACCTGATCCTTTTTTAGTCTCTGTTGAGTGTTTTTCCTGTGAGTAAGCTCAAATCATACGTAACCAAAGAAGTCTTTAAAGCGTTTGTGCCTGCTTTTATGGCATTATTGTTCATAATGCTGCTGGGGTTCTGCGTGCAATTATTGAACGAAGGGCTGGACGTTGTCAGGCTTGGTGCCTTACCACACCACATTGCCGCCTTTTGCGTACCCTGGGTGATGCCGGCCGCATTTTTAACCGCGGTTATTATGGCTTTTGCCCGCATGGCTGCGGACAACGAAATTATTGCTGTACGCGTCGGAGGGGTACATCTTTTTCATTTGATGATCCCCATCTGCGTCGCTGGTCTTATACTGAGTGGAATTGCGGCGTATTTTCATTTTAGAACTGTGCCTCGAGCTCGTCGCGAAATAGAACGTCTCAAATACACGGCAATCAAGCAGATGCTCCGCGACCGGGTGGCCCTGAGTGCTCAAAGACAGTTTTCATTCGCCCCGTGCACGGTCCAATATGAGGATTACGAACAGGGCAAAATGCAACAGGTGTTGATCCTTGAATCAGGATCCGACGGGTTGCCCAATACAATCATCACAGCAGACACCGGTCAAATCGTCGAGGATAAGAACCGACCCGGCTACATGAAGATCGAGCTGAGAAACTGCGCGATCACCCAACTTGCCGAGGGGAATGTCGGGGGGGAGGGAACGTGGAATGCCCAGAAGATTGAACTGCCCATCCGGGTGACCTCCGAGTTGTCCGACATCGGCAGCGATGTGGAACATCTTGGGGTATGGGACCTGATAGAGCGCTACAAAAAATTGCGAGAGACGGTACAGAAGCATCCGGTTCATTTTCGGAATCCGGATGGCAAAGACGATGAAATCGACAGAAAGCGCGACAAAATTGCGAGCCGCCGGATGGACGTAAGGAAGGCCATCAACGCCAAACAAAAACGGCTCGAACAGCTTCAAACGCGAGATAAACGCAGACTCAATCACACCCTCGAACAGAAAAAAAACAAGGTCGAACAAACCCGAAAAACCATACAGACCCTCAAAGAACAGCAACAATCTTATACCCAGAAACTGCAGAAACTCCGGAAGAAGAAGGACAAAGACCAGAACTACGATGAGATAACGGCGCTGCAAAAACAACTCCGAGCGACCAGTAAAAAGCTTAAGGCGAAACGCCAGATATTGAACAGGGCTCAGAAAAAGATTCAGACAACGAAAAGACAAATCCAACGAATTGGGGCCGACGTGGAAATGTTACGACGGGATATTTCCACGCTGGAAACAGAACGAGAGAAATACGACAAAAAAATAGCCGCACTGAACACAAAAATGAGCCGTGCAAACGAACAGGAAGATTTTCGGGAAATGCGCGTGCGAATTCACCGACGGCTGGCTTTATCTCTGGCTATACTTTTCTTTGCCATTGTGGGGATGCCGCTAGGTATCCTCACCCGACGCCGCAGCACCATGGTCGCATTCGGAGTCGGATTTGCCATCATGATCCTCCTTTTCTATCCCTTCCTTATTTTCGGTCAGATTGCCGCTGAAGTGGGCATGCTGCCCGTTCCGGTGGCAATGTGGAGTGGAAACGCCGTCACCTTTCTGATCGGGATGGGATTGATGATCAAGCTGGCGCGTCACTAACCCGCTTTGCCTTCCGGCTGACCTGAGACTGAAGAAGGGATATGCCGAGATGTCCACCGGCAATCAGAAAGATGAACGCGCCAGAGAGAGAGACGATACGGGAATGTCGTTGCGCCGCGGGCTGATTCTGGGGGCGATCAGCGGGGGGCTTCTGTATCTTTCTTTCCCACCGGCCAATTTCTGGCCACTGGCTTTCATTGCGCTTCTACCGCTGATTATGGCTGTGTTATCCGTTCGTCGCTGGACGAAGGCACTCGGTGTCTCCGGGGTTTGTGCCCTCACCGCCTACGTTCCTCTGCTGGCCTGGCTCTCACCGGTGACAGTGGGCGGATGGCTGGTGCTGGGGGGATATGTTGGAGCGTATCTTATTGTTTGCTGCCTGGTCGGGCGTTACCTCTACCGGCGGTTTCCGCGGATGTGGCCATTGTTGTTTGCCTGCCTTTGGGTGGGGATGGAACTGGTTCGAGCACGCTTTGCGACGGGGTTCCCGTGGTTGCTCATCGGGTACTCCCAGTACTCTTTTACATCTCTTCTCCAACTGGCCGCGGTGACGGGGGTGTTTGGTGTCAGCTGGGTGGTGGTGCTGTGTAACGCCTCGTTTGCGTTCCTGGGACTGAAGTTTCTGAAGGACAAGAACCGCGACTCGCGATCATCGGTGCTGACCTGGCCGGCCATCGCCACGGCCGTTTTAGTTGCGTGCGCGGGATGGGGAGCATTCGCCATGCAGCATCTGGAAATGCGGGATGGGGCAGTGGTCGGAGTGGTACAACCAAACGTATGTAGGCGGGTGTCCGAACTCATCATGCCACCTGAGGTCCAGCGCGCGAAGGAGCGGCTGGAAAACAGGGGCGATCAAATGGAGCCGGACACGAGGGTAGAGTTGGAAGGAAAAGTGCGGGAATACTGGAATGAACGCGACCGGATGATCAAAAATGACATTACCGGTGCCGCCGCTTTATCGAGATCACTGGAAGGGCGCGATCTTGATTTGCTGGTCTGGCCGGAGACGACGGTGCAGGTGCCATTGAACGTGGCTCCCTCAATGTACAGGGAGGGGAGTTCGACACGGGGGTTGCGGCGTTATGCCGGGGAAACACTCAAAAAACTGGCGCGGGATCTGGACTGTTATCTGCTCGTTGGTGCGCCGGCGACTTTTTCCCGAACGGCGGGATACGTTCAGGAACCGCGCTACAGCCTCGATGCACAGCATTCCGCCAACAGCGTGGTGCTGATAAATCCCGCGGGGGAATACGTTGACCGGTATGACAAAATGCACCTGGTGCCGTTCGGGGAGTACGTCCCACTGACGGACGTTTTTCCGTTTCTGGGAGTTTTTACACCCATGACGCGTAACCTTACACCGGGAAGCACGCCTGTTATTTTCGAGATTACGACGGACAGGGGCAATGAGACTCAGTTTGCCGCACCGATCTGCTATGAAGATGTGGTGTCGCCTTTGATGCGACGATTCAAACGTCGGGGCGCGAACTTCTTCGTGGTGGCGACCGATGAAGGCTGGTATACGTGGCCCGGTGAACTGCGCCAGCACGTCGCCATGGCCGCCTTTCGGGCGGTGGAAACCAGAAGCACCGTTGTGCGAGCGGCGAATACCGGCATATCATGTTTCATTGATCCCATCGGCCGGGTGTATGCCAGCGTGTCGCGCCGGAGGAAAGGGAAAAGGGTGGATCGATGGGTGAGGGGGGCGCAAGCGGCGCCGGTCCGCCGGACCGATGCCACGACGCCCTACATGATGGTGGGGGATCTTTTTTCCTGGGGTTGCTTGCTGATTGGCCTACTGGCAGCACTCAGCAAACACCTCCTGGTTGTTCTCCATCACCTGCCGGGCCTGCATTTCGGTGAGTCCCGCACCTCTGAGGATTAGATCCGCTCTGTCGCGGTCGGGGTAATCTCCCGGGGCATGTCCGTCCGACCCAAAGGACAGTCTGGCGCCCGTTTCGCGGGCCATGCTGGCGACATGACCGTTTGTGAGGGAATGGCCGTGGCGACCGCTTATTTCCAGCATGACGCCGTTATCTGCAGCCAGTGCGGCTTCCTGTTCGGATATCAGTCCAGGGTGTGCCAGCACATCGACACCGGCTTCAATAGCCGCACGATTTGTCCCCGGCGCGACGGGTTCAACGGGGGTTTCGCCATGGGCAACAACGACCTGGGCTCCCGCATCACGGGCCATCGTCACCAGTTTCCTCATCCGGGCCGGCGGGACATGGGTCAGTTCACATCCGGCGCATACCCGCAGCTCATCCCACTGATCGACACTCGCGTCGCAGAATTCGCGAACCCGACCCACCACCGTTTTCACATTGGCCAGGTCGCAATGGTCACTTATCACCAGGCCACGATATCCTTCCACCTGGCAGCGGCGCGCCAGCTCGCTCAGTCCCAGAACTCCATCACTGTAGTAGCTGTGGGTGTGTAAATCATACATAGCATTGTCTCCAATCGCGGTGATGTCAGAATTGCTGAACACTCATATTGTGATTGCCCGGGAGCCAATTGGCAAGGAAATTGTCCCGGCTGCGTGCATTCCAAGTGGGAAGTAGGGGAGCGGTTTCTTCACTCACGGGATAAACCCGTGGGGGCCGCATTCGTGGGAAACGACAGATTACGGCGAAAGATTATGGGGCAAGATTATGGTCTGGGATTCCATGCCCCTCGTCGGTCATTGGAGAGAAAACCCGGGGG
>CAZXYF010000241.1:0-4549 GCA_964644705.1 uncultured candidatus Brocadiaceae bacterium
AGAATATACAGCGGTCGGACCAGAGCAAACGCTCTATCGT
The DNA here is from genome assembly GCA_964644705.1 of uncultured candidatus Brocadiaceae bacterium. GTDB lineage: Bacteria > Planctomycetota > Brocadiia > SM23-32 > SM23-32 > CAZXYF01. Next base: position 41 of record CAZXYF010000241.1, read on the forward strand.
TTTGCGCAATACGCCTATTTTAGTGCCCGAGCATGCCCCTATCGGGACAAGCCTGCCAGCAGGCCAGAAAAAACGTTCGGGGCCACTGAATACTTACGTTTTCATAGGGTGTTTTGGGCGGTTATGAGTTGCGGAGAGACTGACTCATCATCTCACATGTCGGGCACGCCAGGGGAGGTAATGAGAGACGCGATCGGGGAGCCCGTTGGTGGTTTTAGAGCGGAACCGTTCGAGCTTGCGTATATCGGACATCCTCAATAGTGCGCGCGGCGGATCATAGTACCTTGGAACATTTCATGCATCGAATGCCACGCTATGCGGCCATAGATCCCGTGACATTTCTTGTTTTCATGCGTTTATTCGGGTAATCTCATCATAAATGCGAGTGAAGTTGTAAAACTAAGTGTTCGGCAGAGGGATAATGAAGAAAGCTATCATACTTCTTAATCTTCTTGCGGCAGCGCTGGTTTTCCCTGCTATTTGGGGATCTTCCCTGCTCGTTGGTCTGCGCCTTAAGTCTAACTATACCGAGCTTGACCGAGCGCAGGTCATTGACCAGAAGAAACTCGGTGAGTTTGATGATCAGCGGAATCTCGATCTTCAACCGAATGATCGTCACAAGGTGCCCATGTGGATGTTGGAGCCTGTGATATACTACATACTTGTTGGAATTCCGTGCACCCTCGCTTTCTTGCTGAATGCCCTGTTGCTTGGCATCTTTTGGAAACAGAAGACGAAAATGGTACAAGATTCTGCCGAACAAGAAGGTTCCAGCTTACCGTCCCGTAGCCGCGCCGGAAGCTGAACCGCAACGTCAGGGAGGTAGATGATAATCTGGAAGACAGCTGAAATCCTTGTCGGAATCGTTCTTGGAATCGGATTCATCGTTTGCATTGCCGACTGGATTTGCAAAGGATGCAAGATTCCAAAACGGGTCCATTTTCTTGCGCTGATTCTCCTGCTTGGAGGCACGGCTGTGGGCTTGTACTATCAGTTTGTTTGGGACGGTTTGCTCAAAGTGACTTGTATTTGGATTGTAGTGCCTCCACTCTGGGCATACTTCGGGTGGCTGCTCATGTTTGGGCCGTGGGTCTCAGGCGAGAAAGAATAAAATCATAACCAATGGGTGCTGGCTGACGCCGCAACGCTGCCGCTCGTTCTTCGCTCTGGCGGCCCGGCGCAGCAGACCCGGCCGATGACGAGGGAAACATGAACGAAAAGAAACTAGCTCAGAGGTTACTGCAACGCCGAGACAAGGGTATAAACCCAGTGAGTGCGTTCCTCCCCCGAACACCACTTTCGATCGTTGCCACCCTGGTGTGTATTGGCCTTGGCATCTTCTCATTCTCGCCGGATTTGGGACGGGACTCTGTTGTCCTCATCTGGTTGCTCATTGGAGCGATACTTGGCAAGCAAGTTCGTGACTTCGTCTGGTTGAGAGAGATCAAGAAGACATTTCCGATCATGCGTCGGTTCATTGACTGGACAAAGGTAGAAATAGCAGCAAAAGGCGATGATTCGCCAACAACGGATTCCACTGAACCATCTGAAGGCGCACTCTCAGATGGCCTGTGATTTGCAACGGTCGCTTGAAAAGGAGTTGATCTTGGCATCCAAGCGATTCAAATGGGCGCTATCGGCCGTCTTGGCTGGAGTTTTGGCACTTGCGGCCGCTATGGGATATCACATGCTCAATGCGGCCCGAACTAACTCTTTTGCTGTGAGTTGCGACAATCATGAGAACTTTTTGCGGGTGGCACTGAGCCGATACCAATTGGCAAACGATGGTGCTTTGCCGTATGAACAAGGGATGCCCGGATACAGTATGTTTTGTCGCTTCTCGGCAAAAAACACGGAAGGCCATGTAAATTGTAACCACGGAGCACCTAACTCCCGAATCGGCGGATGGCAGGCTGTAAATTTACCGCCCGCAAAGTGGGATGAAGTAAGAGAACGATGGCAGAAGTACCGGGAAGACAAGCCTATTCCATTCGCATGGTGCGGCAAACCGACGCACGCTGGCACACGGGTGGTCATTTGCACGGGCTTATTGCATTTCAATAAGGCGGAGGAGGATATTCAGAAGTCGATAGACCTGCTTAACCGGATTCTCGACGAAATGGGTGAACCTCCCGTACAGCTGAATGTTCCCGACGACGTCAACTGGTCACGCTGGGAAGGGACTAAAAAAGAATAAAGCAACATGTCGCTTGAGCCAACACCGCATTTGCGGTGGGGCTCAGTTCCGTCGTTGGCGTGAACGCCCCTTGCTTACCTGATGTAAAGGAAACCACAAAAATGAAAAGTTCTTACCCAATCCTGGTCGTAGGTGTCGGAGTGATACTTTTTGCGTTTGCTTCCTACTGCTGCGGGCAGACCAAGCCTTCAGAAAACAATCAATCCATTCCGTATGTCGTCACCCACCATGATGCCGTTCGTGACATGCTCTGGATGTGCGATGTCGGGAAAGACGATGTTGTCTATGATCTTGGGTCTGGAGACGGACGCATCGTGATTGCGGCAGTGCGTGATTTTGGCGCCCGTCGGGCAGTAGGCGTCGAGATTAAACCTGAATTAGTGAAACAAAGCCGGCAGAACGCCAAGGAGGCGGGCGTCGCGGACCAGGTCCAGTTTATCAAAGGTGATCTGTTCAACGCCGATTTGCGGGACGCCAGCGTCGTCACACTGTATCTGGGCCACGACCCCAATCTGAAACTTCGCCCGAAGCTGCTCAGGATTCTGGAACCGGGCAGCCGGATCGTTTCACACAAATTCGGTATGGGTGAGTGGCCCCCTGACAAGTCGTTGACGATTCGAATCTCCAGGTCCGGGATGTGCGGGGTGGGGTTAGGTCCGTTTTCAGACAACTCACACGTGCCCGACTACACCGGCGCAGAAGCCTGGATGTCGTACAGCAAGGACAAAATCATGATGTGGGTTGTGCCCGCCTCAGTCGCGGGCAGATGGTGCGGAAAAGTGCAGACCGAGAATGGTACCAAAAATGTGCGACTGATCCTGCACCAACGCTTTTCGCAAATCAGTGGTAGGCTGAAGATTACCGGACGGAAAGACCGAACAACACGCGTGGGCGGCAAACTGTGGGGCCGCAGGGTGACCTTTTCAGGCTCTTTCGCAGATAAAGATGAAAAGATGCCCATGAAGAAGCAGGATATTACTCGATTGGATTTCAGGTTCAAGGGGCATGTCAAAAAAAACAAAATGAAGGGCCTAATGCAAGTCTCCGTTAATGACAAGATACAGAAACAGAATTGGGTAGTGCATCGAGAAAAGAGCGACTACAGCGGAACCTGGCAGTGGCGCAGTGTTGCCGACGGAGCTCCCGCTAAACTCCGCATAGAGCGGCGCGACGGTCAATACAGCGCAACATATGTGGACGTGGACAATGATAAAGAAACCCCGGTCTCCCATTTCTACGACTGGGGAGGCGGGTTCTACTTTGCTGTGCTAAAAGATACCGGCTGGCTTGTCGGTTATGCCATTGTTCAGCAAAACCGACTGAAAGGAAGCATCGCGTTCTATCCAGACGCGGGGATGGGGGTAGGACAAGACGGCGTCTGGATAGAACGCGAATGGGAAGTACAACGGGTTCAACCGCCGGACGGGGCGAGTGAGGAAAGCAAGTAGTTGCGAGTGTGAAAAGGGCTGTCCAGCGTGGATTACGGTAGCGCCGCGACTACAGCCAATTTTAACGGGAGAATTGATCAGAGAGCCGTGATTCTGCTTCCAAATATGGTGCCATCTTTTGGCCGTTTGAGCTCTCTTATGTTGTGTACTGTTGAAGCTCCGAGAATTATATACCGGGCCTTCAGGGCTCTCTCATATTCGCTCATCATTACCCAGGCCTACGCGGGCTTTCAGCCCGGTCCAGCCCGGGCTAGGATCTGTCGGGCTTTCAGCCCTGTGGAATTGTTGGAGGGCCAGCGGCCCGATAGATATTAGCCCGGACAGCAGTGGTCTGAAGGACCACGGAGGTCTGGGTTTTGGGTCAGTAGCAATGATGTTGAGGGCTGAAAGCCCGGAATATATTGTTGCGATGGCCCTAATCGCCTAAAATCCTCTTATCAACACCGTTGTTGAAATAGGTTCGGCTGCGTGAACAAAAAGCCATGGACTTCGAAACACTGTTTTGGACAGGCCTGAAGCTGACCCCAACATACCGCTGGGGCTAACACCACATTGGTGGTGTGGTTCAGCTCCGTCTTTGGAAATAACAGATGAAGAAGCTATGGATAGCTATACTGCCCACTGCGCTGGTTTGTTTGACACTTGGGTGTTCAAGCTGGCAAGGCCCAGTTGAGCGTCAGCACCCTTCCCTGAAGGATGCCATTCAGGCAGCATCCGAACTACGTGTCGGAATGACCGAAGCCGAAGCCATTGGATTTGTTCAGAGACGTGGAATCGAGGTCTCGGGCGCGTTCAGTGGGGCCGGAGCCTACTCCCTCACATCATCGTCGCAGTCTTCCAAGCGGATGTGGAGGATGGCCTCGC
>CAZXYF010000242.1:0-4545 GCA_964644705.1 uncultured candidatus Brocadiaceae bacterium
GACAAGCCCGGCAGCAGGCCCATCTGGAATAACGTGGTTTACCGAATGTTTACAAAAGTTTTTTGAGCTTTCTGCGAATCAGAAGAGCAAATAAACATAAAAATCGCCGGGGCCAGCCCGGCGGATTTACGCTATTATTTTAGTCTGAATGAAATGGAGTGGACTGATGTCACGACCCAACATTATCTACATTTTCACCGATCAGCAGTCGGCCGATGCCATGAGTTGTGCCGGCAACGAGTATCTGGAAACGCCGGCGATGGACCGGCTGGCGGAGATGGGAACGCGTTTCGATCGCGCCTACACCTCGTTCCCGCTCTGCGTCCCGGCGCGCATGTCGATGTTTACGGGGAGGATGCCGCATGAGCTGGGGATTTATGCCAACTGTCATCCCACGGAGGATCCACCGGACGCTCCGATGCTGGGGCGGGTTATGCGCGATGCGGGATACGACTGCTACTACATCGGAAAGTGGCACAAAACGGTTCCAGAATCGGCGCAGGATATCCACGGATTTTCCGGCATCGTCGCGGGCGGGGGATACGGTGGGGCGGACCGGGAAAAAGCCGATCACGCCATTCGCTATCTGCAGGAAGATCGGGAGTCCCCCTTTTTCATGGTCATATCCTTCAACAATCCACATGACGCCTGCGAGCTGGCGCGTGGTGAGGATCTTCGGATGCAGGATCTGCCGCCGACGCCCCCGAAAAACGAGCTCCCGCCCCTCCCCGAGAACTGGCAGCCGCCCGAGCGGGAACCGGAAGTGCTGCGTCGGTTCCAGGAGGAATACGGATCCATCGGTCGTGCGCAGAATTGGGACCGGCTGGAGACGCGACGATTTCGCTGGGGATACAATCGCCTGGTTGAGATGGTGGATCGGCAGATCGGGCGCGTGCTGGAGACGCTGGAACAGGAAGGGATGATGGAGGACACCCTCATCGTCTTTTCCAGCGATCACGGGGATGGGCAGGGATGTCACCGGTGGAATCAGAAGTGGTCATTGTATGATGAGTCGGCGCGGGTGCCGTTTATCGTTGCGGCGCCCGGCGCGGCTGCGAGGGGGGAGGTTGACAACGGTCTGGTCAGCGCCAGCCTGGACCTGATGCCCACGGTGCTGGATTACGGAGGCCTGGAGGTTCCGGATGCATGCCGCGGCCGAAGCCTGCGCCCCCGGATGATCGGGGATTGCCAGGACTGGCGGTCCTACGTGGCAACGGAAACGGAGTTCGGTACCTGGGCCGACGTGGGGGTGGACGAGTGGCCGAAGGGCCGGATGATTCGCACCGATCGCTACAAATACATGGCCTACGATGAGGGCGCGCGGCAAGAACAGCTGTTTGACATGGAAGAGGATCCCCGGGAGACCGTCGATCTCGCATCCAGAGATGAATCCGTTGCGGTGCTCCAGTGCATGCGACGGCATCTTGCCAGCTGGTGTGCGCGTACCGACGATGACTTTGAATTGCCCACGGAGGACGGGCAAAAACTCTGATTATTTCTCAGCACCGCCGATCATTTTTGGTATTTTTCGTTATTTCCGCTTGATGTTGTTTTTGATAGCGGCTAACCTCCTTAATGTTGCCGGGGCGGCAAAACTCCGGCCAGTGTAATTGTATAATTAGTTGAGTTTTTGCCACGAAGTAGATGGAGATAGCTATGGCTGAAGGAACAGTGAAGTGGTTTGATAATGAGAAGGGCTTTGGATTCATCGAGATTGAAGGATCCGAAGAGGACGCGTTTGTTCATTATAGCGACATCGAAATGGATGGGTTTGCAACCCTGAAAGAAGGACAAAAGGTGTCGTATGAACTCCAGCATTCGGAGAAAGGTCCCAAGGCCGTCAATGTCCAACCGGCGGGTGGGGCTGAGACTGAGGTTGAGGAAGAGCCCGAACCGGAAGTCGGTGGGCAGCCTGAACCCGAGGGAGATATGGGAGATGAGGATGATGCTCCCCCGGCCTTTGGGATTGACTTCTAACGACTCTGATCATTGATCAGCTGGATCGACGAGTCTGGCGCTTTCCTGTCGGATATATCGTCGGTGGGTCTTTACATCCCACTGGCAGGACGATATTATCCGCCGGGGAAGCGCCAGACTTTTTTTTATGCGGGATATTTGCGATGCGGGCCGGAAGTGTTGTTCTCTGTCCCGTATATTTACCGAGTCGTCAGTGCGCCAGCTATAAGAACAGACAAGGGCGCTCGTATTCTTACACCGCAACTGCAGGCTGTGCGTGCTGTCACGGGTGCTGCAGGTGAAAGCATGTGGGTGTTTTTCAAGATTGTCTTCCGATAGACATGTTTTGGGAAAAGAGCCTCTTTCCCATTTGTGAAAAGCAGTTTTGAGGGGTGCGACCGCAACTGTGTCATAGTGTGAGGTGAATTTCATGCCGCTGATTATCGTTGAATCGCCGACGAAAGTGAAAACATTGGGACGGGTGTTGCAGGGCAACTGGAGCTTTGCCGTCACGAAAGGTCATCTCTACGATCTGCCGGCCAATGAGATGGGGATTGACGACAATTACGATCCGAGGTGGGTTCCCCAGAAGGGAGCACCGATCGGTCGTATTCGATCCGCCGCGAAAGGACAGTCGGAAATTTATGTTGCCTCCGATCCCGACCGTGAAGGGGAGGCCATCGCGTGGCAGGTGGACAACCTGGTGCTGAAGGGAAAGAACACGCGCCGGGTGCGACTGGAATCGCTTACGAAAAGCGAAGTCAGAAGTCAGCTGGATCGCGTGCAGAAGACCGACCAGGATCTTGTGCAAGCGCAGTGGGCACGACGTTTGCTGGACCGGTTGGCCGGGTACAAGATCAGTCCATTCCTGATGAATGCATTTAAGGGGAAACGGCTCTCCGCCGGGCGGGTGCAGAGCGCCGTGCTGGCGAAAATTGTGGAACGCTGGGAAGAGGTCGAGGATTTTGATCCGGAGGAGTTTTATAACCTGCTTGCCTTACTCCAACCCGTGGATGCCGAACTGGAGGAACCGCTGAAGGTAAAGCTGGTGAAGCTTGAGGGGGATAAGGTTGGGACCGGCGACGGTGAGAAGCTGTTGACCGATCGTGAGGTGGCGGAAACAGTCCTTGAGGCCGCCAACAAAGGTGGGCTCCACCTGGCGGGACGCGAGGAACAGGTGACGACGACGAATCCGGGGTTCCCGTTCGACAGTTCCGAGATGTTGCGCCGCGCATCGAGCTGGTTCGGCTGGCCGGCGGGGAAAACAATGCGCGTGGCCCAGCAGTTGTATGAAAAAGGCCTGATTACCTACCACCGATCCGACAGCAACCGTCTGTCGAAATCCGCGTGTGCAAGTGCCGCCGCCTTCATCAGGGATGAATACGGGGAGGAATTCCACCAGTGGCGGGGCGGTGGTGGCGGCGACCAGGAGGGGCACGAGGCGATTCGTGCCAAGTCGCCGGGCATCCGTCCGCAGGATCTGCACTCCTGTTCGCGCGACCAGGCCACCCTTTATTCGGCGATCTGGCAACGCTACGTGCAGTCGCAGATGACGTCGGCGAAATGGGATTCGATGACCCTCGAGTTCACGGCACCGGGCTGCGACAAAAACGTTATTTTTGCGGGGGAGGAAAAAACGATCCGGGACTGGGGGTTTTTCAGGTGTGTGCGGAAGGGGCAGACGCCGGTGCCGGAACGGGAAAGATCGGCGGAGGATTTCCGGATCCTGCGGGAGCACGATCATTTTCAGGTGATGGATACCGAACTCCAGGAGTCGGAGACACGCGGCCCGCGTCTCTACACGGAAGGTTCGCTCATCGCCATGATGAAGCGGGAAGGTATCGGTCGCCCGTCCACCTACGCTTCGACGGTCGAGAAACTCAGGCATCGGGAATATATCCGGAACCAGAAGTCCAACATTGTGCCCACCACCCGGGGGTGCACCGTCTGCCATTTTCTGCAGCGGGCGGTTCCACCCATCTGCAAGGTGGAGTTGACCGAATCGATGGAGAACACGCTGGATCGAATCGCGGCCGGTGAGGCGCAGTGGCGAGAGTTCGTCCGGCGGTTCGATCGGGATCTGGAATCGTGGCTGGAAGAGGGGAAGGATGTTGAGCCGGAGGGGTCGGCGGAGGCGTTCAAGGAGAAACTCGAGTATGAGGTGTGCCCGCGTTGTGGCGGGGATTTGATGCTGCGCAAGGGCAAATACGGTAAATTCGTGCATTGCGACGACGATGATTGTGATTTCAGCGCGAATCCACCCGCCAAAAGCTACAAATGCCCCGAATGCGGTCGGCACATGGTGAAGAAGAAGGGGAAAAAATCCGCCGTCTATCACTGCATTGCCGAGCCCGAGTGCGACGGTAAGCGTCCGGTGGGCAAACCGCACATGACGCTGGACGAATTCCAGAAGGACGCCCCGGAATGCCCCGAATGCGGAGGGGAGATGCAGCGACGCAAAGGACGCTACGGATATTTCTGGGGCTGCACGAATTACCCGGAATGCGATGGCACCAAAAGCGCCTGAACAGGCGGGTAACGCTAATAAACCATTGGCTCCCCCGATCCCGAAGAAACGATTGTGCCATG
>CAZXYF010000243.1:0-4515 GCA_964644705.1 uncultured candidatus Brocadiaceae bacterium
CCCCCCGGATGGTAGAACACCCACTCGGATAACAGCTACAAGCTGGTTTGAAACATCAGGATACTTATGAAGCTCCGCCCTCCGGAGGGGCACCTCAGTCCATAGGAATTGAATCGTGCGGAGCCCCAGAATCCATCTTTGCCGATTACCATCATCGGAGGTTCCCTGAGTTTCATTTTAACAGCCGACGAAGACGAGCGAATAAAGGCAAACGACGAAGGTGCACGGATGCCAGAACCTTCGTCGAGACCCTTCGTCCATCGCCTTCGTCGGCCGTGTCCCCGGGGGGCCTACCCCACAGCCGACAAAGGGGATCGATAAGGGCAAACGACGAAGGTTAAGGCGTCCCGCACCCTTTTTCGAACTTTCCCCACCACCAACCCGGGCCCCGCCAAGCGGGGCGATTCAGCGTCATGATCGGTAAGTATTCAGTGCGCCACGGTATTCCAGATGGGCCTACTGCCGGGCCCTGTCCGGGTTGGCGCGTACTTCTGCACTATCCGAAAATGCAGAAACAAAGCGATCAGATGAAGAGATTCACATTCCCCTCCTCGGCGTTGGAGAGATACGTCGCCACGCCGCCCTCTTCCACGCCCTCGATCAGCTCTTCCTTTTTGATGCCCATCAGTTCCATGCTCATCGAACACGCCACCAGTCGCACGCCCGCATCCTGAGCATCCTGGATGAGCTCCGTCAGGGAAGAGACGTTTTTCTTTTTCATGATACCTTTGATCATTTTCTGTCCGATGCCCCCCATGTTCATCCGGCTCAGACCGAGGCGTTCCGCACCGCGGGGCATCATCCAGCCGAACATCCGCTCTATGAACGTTTTGTCCGCTTCAACCTTCTCGGGTTTCCTGAGTATGTTGAGCCCCCAGAACGTGAAAAACATCGTCACGTCGCTGCCCATGGACGCCGCCCCGTTGGCGATGATGAAGCTGGCCATGGCCCGGTCAAAATCCCCGCTGAAAACCACCATCGTCTTCTTTTTCGCATCGGTCGTGCAGGGGCCTCCGCCGGTTGTAACTGGCGTCCGGGACCCCTTTTTCACCACGGTGGCCCGCACGCAACCGTCCTCGGGCTCCAGGTCCACAAGCTCATTACCGGTGCTGTGACACCAGCTTTCCACGTCGCTCGGAAAACCCGGGTCGCCGGCGACAATGCTTATCCCCTCACCGGCTTCGATCTCACTGAGGCTGTTCTGAAGTTGCATGATCGGGCCGGGACACTGCAGATTGCGGGCATCGATTTCACCGACGAGATCAACCTCCCCGTCGGAGCTCGACCCCTCTTCCTGCTGCTGAGGCACCTCCGGACCTTCCGCGCCGGTATCCTCGGTCATCTCCGTATCTTCCACATCTTCTTCCGTCAGCATACCAACCGCCGCCCGATACGTTGTGTAGCCACCGGTGAGATTTTTGCAATCGTAGCCCTCCTGCTCCAGAATTCGGCAGGCGAGATATCCGCGCAAACCGACTTTACAGAACACGAGCAGCTCTCTGTCGGAGGGCAGTTCTTCCATCCTTTCTCGCAGCTCATCCAGCGGGATATTCGTGGCTCCCGGGATGGTTCCGGCTTCCACTTCCGCGGGGGTCCGCACATCGAGTAGAAACTCCTCGGGCCCCATATCGACCACATCCTCCACGTGGCAGATGTCCATGTCCCCTTCGCGGACGTTTGAGGCCACGAAACCCGCATAATTGACGGGGTCTTTCGCCGATCCATACGGTGGAGCGTAGGACAGTTCCAGTTCACTCATCTGCTCGACCGTCATATCCGTTCGGATACCCGTCGCAATCACGTCGATCCGTTTGTCCACGCCGTCGGCTCCAACCGCCTGCGCTCCCAGCACCCGACCGTTTTCGGGGTTGAAAAGAAGTTTCAGGCTGATCTGAGACGCACCGGGATAATAGCCCGCATGGCTTGCCGGATGGACGTAGATCTTTTCATGCGGCAGATCCACATCTTCCAGCTGTTTTTCGCTCATACCCGTCATGCCAATTGCCAGATCAAATACTTTGCAGATCGCGGTGCCCTGGGTTTCACCGTATTCAGAATCACGACCGAACATATTATCGGCGGCAATTCTCCCCTGTCGGTTGGCCGGACCGGCCAGCGGGATCAACGTTTTGTGCCCGCCAACATAATGGGTTACCTCCACGGCATCTCCCACGGCAAAAATATGGGGATCGCTCGTCCGCATGTGCTTATCCACAACGATCCCGCCCTGCTGGCCAATTTCCAGGCCCGCATCTTCCGCCAGATCCACCTCCGGCTGCACACCAACGGCCAGAATGATCATGCCGCAGTCGATGGCATCCCCGCTGCTGAGTCGGGCGGAAAGTTCCTCCCCCTGCTTTTCAATGCCCGTGATCGACGTTCCCAATTCCAGATCCACCCCGTGCAGTTCAAGCTGTTTCTGAACGGGGCTCACCATCTCGGAATCGGCCGCCACAAACACCTGATCCTCCAGTTCCACCAGAGTGACCTCAAGATCACGCTCACGCAGGGCTTCGGCCATCTCCAGACCGATGTATCCCCCGCCCACGATCACAGCGCTGCCGGTATCACCGGATTCAACCTCTCCCTTAATCCTGTCCATATCCGTCAGACTGCGGAGCGTATAGACGCCGTCCTCATCGGCGCCGGGGATGGGCGGACGCACCGGCTCAGCTCCCGGGCTCAGCACCAGCTCATCGTAGCCATGGGTGGTTTCCTCCCCGGTGAGATGGTTTTTGACACGAACTTCCTGCTCCTCCCGGTCAATGCCGATCACCTCATGTTTCGTCTTCACGTCCACCCGATACCGGTCCCACATCTTCTGGGGTGTCTGCACCAGCAGCCGATCACGATCGGGTATGACCCCACCAATGTGATAGGGCATCCCGCAGTTGGCGAAAGAAATTTCATCACCGCGCTCAAAAATGGTGATCTTTGCGTTTTCCGACAACCGACGAGCCCGTGCGGCGGTGGATGCCCCACCCGCCACTCCTCCAACGATAACGATATGCTTGCGCTCACTCATGACTCACTGCCTCCTGTCTTGCTCATTTTAATATGCAGGGATTAATTACGCCTGGTTCCGGCCCCGCATCAACTACGGCCGCATGACCAACAAAGTTTCATTATATCGTAAGGTTATGATATGTCAACTTCATTACATGCGGCAGCGGGTATGGGTGAGCGGTCGGAATGCAATCCGTTCCTGTTTTTGAAAAGGAGTGGCAGAACACATACGCTGGCTTTGCCTGTTTACACATACCTCAGCCGGCGCATAATATGGAAACATCTCGTGTTTCCCGTTAGCATTCACACAGCAGCACCACGCATCGGCCGCCACTTGCCCGCTGCCGCTTACAGAGGTTTCACTGATGAGCAACCATCTGCTGGATGAACTCATAACACTCGATGAACGGGGTTTCATTCTCGGTCCCCACGCGGACCCACGGGATCACGTGGAGCTCGCCCGGCAGACTCTGGAGTGGGCGCAGTCGGTCCGGAGGGACCTGGATGAGAGCGGGGAAACGGAGATCATGGGAGCCCGTTTTACCGCCGAGCAACGACTGTCCGATGAGGTGATGGATGAATGTCTCGCGGCCGCGCGGAGCACCTACCGCATCAATCCCGACTGGGTCCCGGCCTTTTTCTCCAGCGAGTACCTCCCCTGGTATGTCGGCGGCGCCAGCTTTTATGGGACGCGGAGGGAGCTTTTCCAGGTGTGTTTCGTCCTCCGCAAAAACTTCCGGGATACCCCCCGGTGGCTCATCTACAACCGCAACGAAATCGCATCGCACGAAGCCTGCCATGTGGCGCGAGCCGGCTTCGCACAGGAACGGTATGAGGAACCCCTCGCCTACGCCCTGTCCGGCAGCTGGCTTCGACGAAACCTCGGCGGCATGTTCACCAGCAACTGGGAAGCGGCATCCCTCCTGCTCAGTTCGGTTCTTCTGCTCGGCGGAAGCATCGCGGGTGTGGTGGGGGCGCCCGGCTGGGTTCGCTGGGCCAGCGGGATTCCCCTGGTTGTCACCGGAACCGCTCTGTCCGCCCGCGCAACGATCGCCAACCGTGAGCTGAGTCGTGCCCGCCAGTTCCTCCAGGGATGCTACGGTAAAGATACTTCGGCTGTGCTGTTTCGATGTACCGACGAGGAGATCAAACAGCTTGCGCGAGCCGAAACCACGTCCGCCACAGTGGAGGACTGGCTCACCGACCGAACGTCACCGCGCTGGGAAGTGATCGAGGCTCGTTTTGGCGCCGAAACGGAAAGTTGCGAGTCATAACACAATCCGAACAGTCAGGTTGCCTATCCTGCTCGGACGATCCAGGTATCCAGGGATACAGGGATACAGGGATACACTGATTCAAAGATACAAACCCGGACATTTCACGAGTCGTCAGTGCGCCAGCTGTGAGAACAGACAAAGGCGCTCGTGTTCTTACACCGCAACTGCTGGCTGTTTTTGCAGATGGTGCGCTGACGGCTCGGTCGGAGACCAAACCGGTGTCGTTTGAATT
>CAZXYF010000244.1:0-4494 GCA_964644705.1 uncultured candidatus Brocadiaceae bacterium
TACCCGTCGCGGAGGAGGCCGACGTGGTGGTCTGCGGTGGCGGACCGGCGGGGGCAGGAGCCGCACTGGCGGCGGCACGGACAGGCGCCAGGACCGTCCTGCTGGAAAAAACAATCACCCTTGGCGGCATGGCCACCGGAGGGATGGTGAACAGGTTGGGTCCCTACCATGACCAGGAGAAGATGATCCTGGGCGGTATCCCGCGCGAGGTGCTGGATGTGCTCGTCTCCCGCGGTCTCGCTCAGGAACCGGAGATATGTGAACCATCCGTTTGCGAGCCGGAAACACGTACGTGCAGTCCCTACTGGCTGGTGTTCGATCCGGAAGGGATGAAACGGGTTCTGGACGAGCTCCTCCAGGAAGCGGGCGTTAAAATCCTCCTCGATACGCAGGTGGTACAACCCATTCTCAGGGACGACGTTATGCGCGGTGTGATCGTGGAGAACAAGTCCGGTCGCCAGGCGATACTGGGTGAACAGGTGGTGGATGCCACGGGGGACGGAGATGTGGCGGCCCGGGCGGGTGTGCCATTTAGCCGGGGACGCGAGGGCGACGCCCTTATGCAGCCGGCGACGCTGTTTTTCAAATGTTTGAACGTGGACTGGCCCCGTGCATTCACCTATGTCCGTGAACATTACAAAGAGTTGCGTGAGATAGCCCGGGAGGAAGTGGGGAACGATTTCGTACTGCCCGGCACGGACAACTATCTCCATGCGGAGGAGACGTATTTCAACTGTCTCCACGAGCGAGATGTGGACGGAACGGATGCAGAGGACGTGAGCAGGGCGGCTATTGCGCTACGTCGGAAGATGTGGGGCAACCTGGAGGTTTTGCGCAATCATGTGCCCGGATGCGAAAACGCCAGCCTGAGCATGTCGGCGTCGGCGCTGGGAGTGCGGGAAACACGGCGGATTGAGGGGCAGTATATCCTGACGATCGATGATGTCCTCGGGGCACGTAGGTTCGACGACCAGGTCTATCGATATGCCTGTTTTGTGGACATTCACGAACCAGGAAATGGGGAGAGTTCACGGCATGCGGATGAAAACCTGGCACCGGGAGAATCTTACGGAGTGCCCTACAGATCCCTGGTGCCCCGACGTGTTGATAATCTTCTTGTGGCCGGCCGGTGTCTGTCGGCCACGCACGAAGCGCTGGCGTCAGTTCGCATGATGCCCTCCTGCATGGCCATGGGGCAGGCGGCCGGCACGGCGGCCGCGATATGTGCGGAACAGCAGGTGCCTCCTCGAAAGGTGAATGTTGACCGGCTGCGTCAGTGTTTGTGCGATCAGGACGTAATCCTTTAGGCGCGTTCTTCGGGCTACGGATGGGTTGTGTGTGCATCAGTCACGCATCTGGGTTGAACGAGTCGTGCTAACTATTCTTTACCACTTTCACTTCAAAACGCATTGAAACAGGGTTATAACCGGGTTTCAACAGTTTGACGAATGCGCGAAAAGGGCGTATAATACAATTGTTGACAATTTGGGGGCGAAAGGGTTTCGACCGGATGCCGAAACCTGAGGTTGCGCACCGAGGTTGTCAGGCGGCCTCGTAAAAAACCTGACACATTTAAACGTGCCGACAATCAACCGGCATATGCAATGGCGGCATAACTCCGCCTCGCCAATGTGGGTCCCGCCTGCGGGCTGACATCTGGTGAAAAAAATGCAGGCTCACCCGCTTTGCTCTGGTGCCCGTGGAGCAGTGGGGAAGACGGCAAACCCGTCTAAAACGGGCTGGCCGGCTCGGATCCTGTCGATCGGAGCCGCGTCGGCGAGAGCCAAATGATCGACTATGTGCGTAGTACCCTCAGCAGACGCAATCCGGGACGCGGGTTCGATTCCCGCCGCCTCCACCATTTACGTAAAGCAAGGCGAGCTGCAGAGATGTAGGTCGCCATTGCTACTTAAATGGGTTTCCGATAATAGGGGGTATTTGCTAAAAAGTGGGCGAACCCTATGGTCAGATGGCAGCCCCCCCCGGGGGAATGGAATGGACATGACTTTGGATCAGGCTAATAGTGAGAGGTAACATCTGTTTACGGACTTGTGCCAGGGTGCCCATTCGGTTTGTGGAAGGGATAAATCATGAAGAGGCGTAATTGGTTTACATGCTGCTGGCTATCCTGTTTGCGGGGGAAATCCAAAGATAAATGACCGGTCTAATACGATTTGGTAAATCGGGGGTTGCGCTTAAGTATCGCGAGAAAGAAAGAGATACAGGTGAAACCAGTTTATACTCGCGTTGTTTTGGCTTTGGAGCTTGTGAACGGTCTGGCTTGTTGCTCATATTACGATGACGACTGACACGATCTAAACGGGATGCGGTGATTTTTCATCATCGCGAATTACACCTGGATAAGGGAACCTGGACGGTGACGCGGGTTCCTTCTCCCGGTTGCGATTCGAATGTCATGTCTCCTCCCAGGTAGTTAAGCCGTTCCCGGACGTTCAGAAGACCGAAACCTCCGCTGGGGCTGGGGTGATCTTCCAGCACCTCCGGATCACAGCCTTCACCGTCGTCAGCGACGCGCACGAGGACGGAGTTGTCGGTACGTTCCACCGAGACTGAGATACGCGAAGCCGACGCATGTTTCACGGCGTTGTGCACGAGTTCCTTCACCGCGCGATACAGCGTGAGTTCACCAGCGTTGCCCAGCGATTTCTTCCGATCATCGTTATGAAAATCTATGTCGGGCTCGTATTCCTCTCCCATTTCATCGATCAGCTGTTCCAGGGCGGGGACCAGTCCCATCTCAGACAGGATTGGTGAACTCAGTTGGTAGGTGAGATTGCGAACGAAATCCAGCGATTCATCGAGTGAGCGGCGTATGTGTTCGGCAGAATGTTGAACCGTCTCGCTCTGTGCTCCGGCACAGATGCTGCTGGTTTTGATTCGGGCGAGGCTCAGTACCTGGCCCAGTTCATCGTGCAACTGTTCGGCTATGCGGCGGCGCTCGCGTTCCTCCGCCAGGGATAATTCAGCGGTCATTGCCCGGAGCTTCTCCTGGTATTCTTCTACTCGCTGCTGGGCCTCTTTTTCCCGGGTGATGTCATACATTATACCCAGCAGGTACTTCGGATTGCCTTCCGGGTCTTCCACCACTCTGGCATGATCACGGAACCAGACCGTGTCTCCATCCGGCGCGATCATACGATACTCACAGAGAAACGGCTCCTGGTTTTCGTGGGTTTTCGCAACCTCGTCCATAACAGGCTCGCGGTCTTCGGGATGGAGGCGCTGCCGCCAGATGTCGGGGTTATTCTTGTAATCTTCAGGCGTAAATCCCAGCATCTGTTCGATCTGCGGACTGACGAATTCGGTTGTGCTGGCCTCATCCAACCGTGCGCGATAAGTGATGGCCGGGATGCCCTCTATGAGAGCACGGTGCCTCGCTTCGGTATCCCGCAGCGCCTGTTTCACCCGCTGGCGTTGCTGCCGGTACGATTCCACCGTTTGTGTCAGGGAGCTGTAGGCCTGGATGAGGGACCCAACCAGCTGTCTGTACTCGTCATAATCTCGTTCTGTGCGGCTGCATGGGATGCAAACAATCCATCCGGTTTCCGGCACAATGCGGTATGAGAACGTGACCTCCTCGCCACCGTCAGTATCAATCGTCACCTGCCCATCACCGCTTTCAAACAGTTCCCGGAGATTCAGATCACCATAACCCCGATCATCGATGGTTGGCCACTGAATGCGCTGTTTCTCCCGATCCCATTCGCGCGGATGGATAATCCTGCCCTGCCGGTCCGCGACAAAGGCGTCGTGGAGAGTCTCTTCGCCTCCGGGAAGACAATCAGCCAGGAGAATCCTCCAGGGCACGTCTATGCTCCAGATACCCATGAACTCGTCATCATCGTAGACGGGACAGGAAACGATACCGAAGGGATCCTGCTCCGCATAGTTTTCCTCCGGCAGAGCCCACTGAATGGAGCGTTCCGGGTTGGCGTCCGGTCCCGCGGTGCGGTGAGGGAAGTATTCTTTCCAGTCGAAATCCGGTGGGACGATACCCTGTGGGTCAACATAAGGATGCGAAACAACCGCGTTTGATACGTCCTGATAATATGCAATCAGTCCTTCCTGTCCCGGAAGACCATCCAGCAGATCGGCCAGATGTGGCCCGATGCCGCGAAGGGCATACATCCGGAACCGGGTGATGGGGTGTTCCGCGCGTTTTTTGGGCCAGAAATAACTGATGGCATCCGGCGGCGCGTCGCCCGCCCGATAGAGCTTCTGGAGGGGGAGCCGGCAAAAAAATCCGTCGTCATCCACCCCGAATCCCTCATCATCCATCCATCGATCACTAACCGCTTCATCTGCGGGAACGGTGTTGAAAAGGGTGCCCGTCAGTCGCCTCAGTTCCTCCAGGGCGTGATGGAATTGCTCGATTCGGCACGCCATTAGCGACCGGGCTTTTTCGGCTTTCATGGGGGCTATGTTCACCGCACTCATTATCCCGTCCTCGTTAGTTAGAATGGCCTCGTTACG
>CAZXYF010000245.1:0-4485 GCA_964644705.1 uncultured candidatus Brocadiaceae bacterium
GCTGACGTGGTTCACCGAAACCTTACTGAGAATGAGTGGCAGATGAGTTGTATCAGGTGTTTAGCTGGGGAGTTATGCAGAATACTCATCCCGGCATCCATGTTTCCGGATCAGGAGTTCTGAGCCCCCGGCGCCCGAGCCCTGCGAGGAAGCCCGGGGAACGTTCTTGCCGGGCTTGTCCCGGTAGGGGCGTATCTGTGCACTACAGGAGGCGTACCACGCGATGGCACTCTCATTCAGCCGTCACAACAACTTTCACCGCCCCCGATTCCTTGTCACTGGCGGTTTCAAACGCCTCCTGAGCCTCGGTAAGCGGGAATGTGTAGGTGACCAGTTTTTCCGGTTGTATGGCTCCATCTGCTATTAAATCAATCGTCCGGGCAAAATCAGATGTTTCCCGGGCAGCTCCGTAGCAGTTTGATCCGGTAATGGTGACCTCTCGCGATACCAGCGGATCGAGGGCCGCCATCAATGGGCGGGTTATACCCCCAACCTCCACCATTCGTCCCATCGGGCGGGTGAGGGCCAGTGCCGTCGAAAAGCTGGTCCCCGCGGCCACGGAATCAATGCAGACATCAATCCCCACTCCCTCCACCGCCTCCGGGATCACCTTCCGCGGATCCTCCTCACCGTGACGAACCACATCTGTGGCTCCCATCTCCCGGGCCAATTCGGCCTGTTGATCGTATTTAGCGATGATGAAGACGCGCTTCGCCTGCCGCACACGGGCCACTGCAGCACACAACAAACCAATCGTGCCCGCCCCAATAATCGCCACGGTCTTTCCCGCGCTCACCTGCCCCCGATCCATCGCATGGAGCGCTACCGCCGTCGGCTCAACCAGCGCGACCTGGCGATCGTTTAGCTGATCGGGAAGCGGATAAAGCGCCTCCGCGCGATAGCAAAACTTTTCCGACAGGGCTCCCTCCGGACGCGATGGTTTCCACACAATCCCCTCGCAGTGGTTATAGTGGCCCGCCTGACACGACGCACACTCACCGCAATGTCCAAAACACTCACCGGTAACACGCATACCACAATCAATATGCTCCACTCCCTCCCCAACATCCTCGACAATGCCGCAAAATTCGTGCCCCAACCGATAATCATCCGACCACCGTCCATTCCAGGCATGCAGGTCGCTGCCGCAGATGCCACACTGACTCAGACGTATGAGCGCTTCCCCTGCCCCCGGTCGAGGCGTTTTTCGGGTGACAGTCTCCAGCTGCTGCTTTTCCGCCAGAGCAATGCATTTCACAGATAATCTCTCCATAAAAAGGGGTAAATACGAGTATCCATACAATGGACGAAGCGACCTTAGATTTCAAATAATCAAAAAATCCCCGCTGCCAAACCCACTTTTGTCTTGACAGGGCACGCGCGGGGGTGATAATTTAAGTGGAGAGCTTGGTTCCATTATCAAGCGTAATGGTAATTTTTCTTTTTTGGAGGTCAGTCCAATGCGTAAGGCGTTTACCCTGATCGAATTGCTCGTCGTAATCGCTATTATTGGTATTCTCGCTGCAATGTTGATGCCTGCCCTGTCTCGAGCACGAGCAGAGGCGTATAAGTCATCATGCATCAATAACATGAAGCAAATCGGAACCGGCACGCAGATGTATCGGAACACATATAATTCCTTGCCGCAAACTGGCAATACGGGAGAGGGAAACGAATCACTCGGGTATATCCGCGCGAGCACGGTAGAATCCGATTCCACTTTTTCCTGCCCAGCTATGAATCATAGTCCGTCATGGGACACGGATACCGACAGTTGGAATCCCACTCTGAGCTACGATTACGATAGCCGGGAGTATACCGCTAAGCCCATGAAAGTTATTGCGGCGGATACAACCACCGATAATCATGACGACGGATCGGTGGCATTATTCGCCGATTACCATGCCGAATGGCTGACCTCAAGTGCTGACAACGTCGTCAAGAACGACAAGGTTGTTGGTACAGACAGTAATATCTATACGGGCGGCGGGGCCAATGAGAGTACGGATACCGTGCTTACTACTTCGGAAGACACCCCACCCAATGGCTGATTACTAACAAAAATTGGGCGACAGCTGATGGGGGTTTCGGGCGGTTATCCTTTTTTCAGGATAACCGCCCTTTTTTGTTGCCCCCACGACACAATAATTACGTAAAAGCTTGCCCCTCTGTTATTCGCCTATGCTTAATTGTTTAACACGGCGAGATACACGATGATCGCATAAATCAAGCCACAAATATGTTCTCCCGCTCAGCATAACTTTCGGTTTCTTTTTGATGACCGAGAACAGCAGAAACCCCAGCTATGCCGATTCAGAAATAGATGGACATAAATGAATTCATTCTTAGCGCCATCCAAACACTAACATGACATTGGATGAACAAATAAATCCACCACAATCGGGAGAATGTCCGGCAACTTCACCACTTCAGCGCTGGATTATGCTGGCTTGTGTGCTGATTTCCATGGCGCTTATGTTGCCCGACCAGCTTCCGGACTTACTCTCCCCCATTTATCCGACATACATTAAGTATTTTGCCTGTCAGACTCTGGTCTTTCTGGCCGCCGTGGTGGGTATTGCCTGGTTGCTTGGTCACAAAATTGAGGGCCAGGGGACGGGATGGCAGGTCACCCTCCGGTTTTCCTTCCCGCTGTTGCTGCTCACCTACATCCTGTGGGCCTTCATGGGCTATTACCGCTCCCCCTGGCCCGCTGGAGCACGGACTTATTTGCTGCGGGAATCCACCTTTTTTGCCCTGGCAGTGGTTGCTTTTCTCATCTTCCAAAAACGACAGCACTGTATGACGTTCGCGCGGGTCTTTTTCGGCTCGGTTTGCGCGGCAGCCATACTACAGATGATGTACATGAGTTGGTTTATAAGTGCTTCCGGTTTTACGGTCAGCCTGCGAGAGGCTCTGTGGCGGAAACCCGTGTTCGGAAACGTCAACTACGGATGCGCCACACTGGTCACAGGGGTTCTACTGGCCGCTGCACTGGGATTGCGGCGCGCTCGGAGCGTCCGCCGGAGGGAAGGGTCCATTCTCTCGGTTGATGGACTGTGTTCGGTGGCAGGATACGGAGCGGCCGCAGCCGCGCTCGTCGGGCTGCTGTATCTCTCCTACAGCCTGGCCGGATACATAGCCGCCGCGGCGGGAGTGGCGGTTTTCCTGCTGTGCGTGCTGCCATTGCCCCGCAAATCACTTATCGCCGGAGGCGCGATTATCGTGATGCTGCTGACCGGGGTGATCATTACCAGCATCCCCCAATATCGGCGTGCAGTGATTCGGCGACTGTTGAAACCGGGCACCACAACACGTGCCCGCGTCGTGTGGTGGACCGCCGCGGGAGGAATGTGGGAGGAAAAACCGCTGGCCGGATGGGGAACGGGAGCTTTCATGTCGGCCTACTACAGTTTCGCTCCTCCGCTGGCCGACGACGCGCCTCCCACTCGTGGGGTGATCACAGCGCACCCTCATAATGAATTCCTGAGAATAGGATCTGAGTTGGGCATAATTGGTCTTTTTTTATATTGTGCCATGCTTCTGGCCGCTTTCGTGCCGTCTGCCGTTTCATTCAACAGGGAAGCCTCGGACAGGCGCCTGGTGTACTTCGCCCTGTGGTCCGGTCTGATTGCATATCTCGTCCAGGCCGCTTTCGGGAAAGCGATCACGGCATGGGACATGGCCCTGCCCTTCTGGATCCTCATGGGGGCGGTGGCCTCCCAGACACCGGGCGAGAATGTGATCACAACCAGAACAACGGAATTCAACAAGTCGAAATGGTTGATCCTGGCCGTCTGCGGGATGGCATTGGGATGGGGATGGTGGAATATGGGGTTGCAATCCTATCGGAGTATGCTCGCCGTGGGGGATGTTCACCACGCAATCACAGACATCTTCAAGCGTGGACGGGAAGCTCAGGAACGGGCGGAAACCGAACAGTTTGAGGCCGGCGACGAGCTGGATGAGGCAGCGGAGAAGTTACGCCGGTGGCAGCACGCCTGCCTGCGACCGGATCGTGTGCTGGCCCTGCATTATTCCCTCGCGAAACTTTATTTTGCCGAGGGCAAATACCGACGGGCCCTCAAACATTTCAACTGGTGTCATCGGGCCGCGCCCGGTATGTTGCGCTCAGACTACTATCGGGCTCGGATTCATCAAAAACAGGGGGACGAACGTCAGGCACAACGATGTTTCCAGCAATATCTGGATCTGCATCCCGGCGATACCCGAGCCTACGTGCATCTGTTGCGTTATGCCCCGGAACGAACGTTGCGACGGCTGATCGAACAGGTCGTCCAGCGAGACCGCCTGGCAAATGGCAAACGAGTGGCGCTGGTGGGACGCCTCTTAGCGGACATGGAAAAATGGAAGCAACTGCATGAATGGTTCGAAAAGGCGAAGCGCCAATCTTCACCTCAAGTGTATAAAGACCTTGGCTCCGCCGTCAGCGATTTTTGTGGGAAAACGGGTCAAAAAGAACAG
>CAZXYF010000246.1:0-4444 GCA_964644705.1 uncultured candidatus Brocadiaceae bacterium
AGGATTTTCTTCTCGTTTCTACCTCCGTGCTGCAGCAGCCAACCGCCCAGTGCAAAACGGCAAAAGTGCGCATGGGGTGATCCTGGCTGTCGGGGAGGCGTCTGGGATGTTGGCGGAAGGAAAAACCGGAAGATTGCGCCCGTCCGGAGAAAGGGAAAGCGGCGGCATGGCCGCGCGCACTCCAGAGAGGCTCCGCCTCAGGCGTCTGTTGGAGCCAAACTGATTCGGTGCGGTTATGACATCGTTTTTGTGTTGGTCAGGCTGTATTTCCAGGCCCCTATATGTGCTGTTTCGTCTGGACAGACCCCCCCGCGGTACGCGCGGCTTACTGTGTTTTTGACATTTCACCGTTCGGCAGAATACACTCCGGATAGGCACGTTCCATCCCACGGATACGGCTAAAGGGAGATGCAACCATGAACATCAACGGGATATTTGTCTTTTTTATGATGTTGTTTGCTCTTTCCCTCGCGGATGCCAAAGAGCCGGATCCCCTTTACTGGCTGCCGCTGCGCACCAGGGCTCACGCCGATCAGGCGAAGGTTTACAAGACGGTTGATGGGGAAAAACTGTACCTGCGTCTCTACTTTCCGCCCAAACACGAGCCCAAAAAAGACCGCCGACCCGCCATCCTGGTTATACATGGCGGCGGGTGGACCTCCCCGGGGGCCAAACGCTGGGCGCCGTTCTGCCGGTATTTTGCCCGGCGCGGTATGGTGACCGTGAATGTGCAATATCGCCTGGCCGACAGGGAACCCAATGTGCGGATGGATGATTGCCTGGCCGATAGCCGGGATGCCTTCCGCTATGTGCATAAAAACGCCGATAAACTCGGTATCGATCCGGAGCGGATCGTCATCGCGGGTGAATCGGCCGGCGGGCAGCTCGCCGCGGCAACGGCCATGGTTCCCGAGTCAGACGCTAAAAAAAGTGACCTGCTTTCCCAGACCGACGCCATCCTGCTTTACGGCCCGTGTCTTGACCTGACTGACCTCGGCTGGCTCAGCAATCACGCGGCACTCGCTCCCACGCACGACACGCCGGAGGACGAAAGCTGGAAACAGCGCGGCCGCGCTCTCTCACCGATCAACTACGTGACGGACGGTTTGCCGCCGATGCTGATAATGCATGGTCAGAAGGATGAAGTTGTGCCGGTTGAGCAAATTGACCGGTTTGTGAAAAAGGCCAGAAAAGCCGGAACCAGAGTCAATTACCAGCGGATGCCCGAGTGGGGGCATGCTTTCTCCGTTGCTGGTTCCGCCGGAGATAAAACAGTCGTCAAAAGCATCCGGATCACCGACCGGTTTTTGAGTAAACATGACTACATCGAGGGGAAACCACGGATTGCCCGGGGATGGGAGCCACCCGACATTCGGGAGCCGATGACCAAAAAAGAACGTGCTCAACCCCACATCGTTGGGCGCAGTTTTGATCTTGATGAATGGCCCTTCCTTGACGGCCAGTGGGAGGGGATCATCTACGCTGACGACGGGAACGTCTATTTCGGCGTGAGCAGTCACGACCGGATGCATCACGCCCATCTTTTCCGCTATCTGACCGAAAAGGATCGTGTTGAACACCTGGCCAATCTGGGGAAGGTCTGCGGCGAGTATGGCGAAGACATTCCGACCCAGGATAAAATTCATGCCGACATGTTCGACGCCGGCAAAGTCATCTACACCGGCACCTGCGACGGCCACGCGTCCTACACCGTTCCCTACGGTGGAGGCCACTGGATTGAGATCAACAAGAAGACCGGAAAGGTGCGGAGTCTCGGGAAATCAATCACCGGGGACGGCCTGATCACCATCGGCTACGACCGTGCCAATAATCTGCTCTACACCAATACGAACCACAAAGGACTGCTGTCGGTGTTCGATCCGGAGAAACGGAAAGAACGGATCATCGGCTCCCCCTGGAAACACGTTAGCGACCTGTGGACGCGCAGTCTCAACCTCATGATCCCGCCCGGACACGACGGTAAAGTTTATGCGGTCTGTCGGCCACGCGCTTCGATCTGGGAATACGACCCGGACGGCGGCAGCTTCCGGGTGCTGGATATCGATCAGCCCGTTCCCAAAGAAATACAGAAGTCGCCCGGGGACGAGAAGTTGCAGGAAAAATGGCGTAAAAGTGGCGGGCACATCACGGTGTGGAGCCAAAAGGATGAGTGCTACTATTTCATCCGGAGTTTTGACGAAGCCCTCTGCCGGTTCTACCCACCCGAGAAGGACGGCGGATCGGGGCGGGTGGAAGTGGAGCGTCTCATGCGTCCGGACATCCCGCGCCGCTACGGCAATCGCCATCCCGCCTGCACGCTGGTGATTCACGACCGCACGGTTTACTACACTCCCTATACGGGCTGGGGCGGCGAGACCCATCTGGTGAGTTACGACCTGGATACCAAAAAATACAAGCACTACGGGCCCATTGTCGTCGAGAAAGGCCGACGGGTCAACGAGTGCCACAGCATGGCCGGTGGGCCGGACGGCAAACTGTATCTGGTGGCCTTTGTGTTCAGCATCCCCGGTGAGGATCCGATCCGCCCGAACGCCATGCGCGGTCCCTATCCCTTTCATCCCCGCCTGGTCATTCTCAATCCTTGAATGGTGTGGCGAGCGGAATCAGGGATTCCTTTTGACAGTGGAGTTGCTGATTATCCGGCATCCTTTCACTGTTTCTCGGGCGAAAGGATCGGTGGCTCCTGCCGCTGAAAATGCGGCCATGAATCAGCATTCGGGGCGCCATGGTAGCGGCGACGGCCGTTAATGACCGGTTGGGTGCGAGGGTGGGGGATGGTTGAGGGGCGATTCTGGAGGGTGATCAGTTGTTTCAGCATCCGCTCCCGCCGGTCTGCACACTCTGGGTCGTGGTAGCGGTTGACCTGTTCATCGGGGTCATTCGTGAGGTCGAAAAGCTGCCCGCCATCTTCACCATCATAGACGGTTAACTTCCACCCGTCCTCGGTCACGACCGTATGCATGTTCTGGTAGGCAACCAGGACGGCCTCACGCGCCCCATCCGCGCGGCATCCCGGGACGAAGCTGCGGCCCTCCACCGGTGGACGCTCGTCCTCCGCCACCCCCGCCAGGTCGCAAAAGGACGGGAAAAAGTCCAGGGTGCAGAGCAGGTCATCGCTGACTTCCGGCTCGATGCCCGGGCCGTTCAGGATCAATGGACAGCGAATGCCGCTGTCGTACGGCTTGATGCCTTTCGTGGGAAGACCATGGTCACCGAGCAAATCGCCGTGATCGGAGGTGAAGACAATCACCGTGTTGTCCCTCTCGCCACGTTCCTCCAGGTGCTGCACCAGTCGTGCGATCTGGTCGTCCATCAGCTTGAGGGAACCATGGTAATAGGCGCGCATCTTACGGAGAAGCTGGTCGTTGCCCGCGAGATCCTCGAATCCGGAGAATGATACGGCATCGCGGAGCGTGGGGAAATTTTCCTTTGACCATTCAGCGGGAATGGGCGATTCCATTTCGGCGGGATCGAACATCGATGCGTACGGTTCCGGCGGATTATAGGGATCGTGCGGATCCACATGGGAGACGTAGCAGAAGAACGGTTGCTCGCTATTTTCCTCCAGGTGGCGGTCGATGAAGTCGATGCCGCAATCGGTGATCACGGCAGTGTCATGCAACTCGGGGGGCACCGGGGAGGAATACATCAGGTGGTGGCCGTCGGCTTGCTGACGCGGTTTCAGGATGTTTTCGACCGCTTTTCCCGCACGTTCCCGCAGGTGGCTCTCGGGTCGCCCCCAGAACGTCCAGCAGAGCGCCAGTGCCTCATCGAGATGTTCCGGGTGATGTTTCTCGATCCATTCGGCCCACTCCCATTTTGGGTCCTCCAGGTCCCACGATTCGTCGAAGCCCAGGTAGCCCATATCGTCGGGGCGGCGCATTCGCATCGGTGTTTGGTGGAACTTTCCGAAACCACCGGTGCGATATCCCCGACGCTGGAGGATACGGGCGTAGGTTGGAGTGTCGTTGGGGAGCGTATCGTCATTCTCGACCAGACCGTGGATGACGGGCGACCGTCCGGTCAGCAGAGTGGCGCGGTTGGGTGCGCAGATGGGACTGGTGGCATAGCATCGGTCAAAACGCACGCCCTCGGAGGCAAGGCGATCCAGGGTCGGGGTTGAGTTGACGCCGCTGCCATAACAGCCAACCTGAGCCGCCGCCAGCTGATCGCACATGATAAAGACAATGTTCGGTTGTTGAGGCATATCCAATCTCCATAGTTATGAGCTGATTTTTGATTAGAACTTTCGGTGATCCCAGTGCTCCAAAACGTTCAAAAATGGACTTTGTGACGGGCTCTGAGTTCGTTTTGAGCCCGAAATACGATTCATCTCGGAAACCACCCCCTAATATGTCGAGGCGGTGGATCTAACATCTTTACCTTCGTCTTTGCCTTTGTCTGCCTTTCTATCGATGCTAAG
>CAZXYF010000247.1:0-4434 GCA_964644705.1 uncultured candidatus Brocadiaceae bacterium
AATCGGATTAGGAATCGTCCCGCGGCGTCGTCACGATGGGCGGGACTGTAAGTGTGTGGGAAGATGTTATAATGACCTGAGCGGGATCATATGTTTCGTTGCCGTGGTCCCGGCATGTGTCGGGCACGCTGAATCGAGCGTCTGATCCGCCCGCGTTTTTGCCAAATTCTGTCGGTCTGGACAGCGCTCATCCGACGGGCCGGATGACGGGTTGCGTCGGGAATGATGAACTCTTTGCGAGGATGGCCGTGGATGTATCACTTCCATATTCACCGGATAAACGTTATCTGACGGGCATCGACTGGGTGATCAATACGCTTCATTCGATTACCCGTCATGCGACCGGTCACGGGAATAACTCCCAGATTCTTATGACTCTGGAGGGCCGGCTCGATCCCGATGAATTGCGATCAGCGGTGTCTGCGGTTCTCCAGCGACATCCCGTTCTGACCGGCCGGGTCGCTAGGGATTGGAACCTCTGTCCGTACTGGGAAATGGAGGGGAGGGCGCTGGCGGAGGTGCCGGTGACCGTGGGGCCGGAATGCGACGATTGGGTGGATGCCTTCGAGACGTTTCAAATACATGCGAACCTCGCGTTTTCCTCCCCGCGGCACCATCTTCAATTCCATCTGGTGCATGAGACGGGCCGTCGGTCGCACGTCGGAATGCGGTTTGATCACCGGCTGGTTGATGCCGCCGGTGCTGAGGCGATTCTGGAGCTGATGCATCGAATCCATGCCGGCGAGACTGCGGGGATCACCAACCAGATTTCGCTCACGGAACCGGCGCATCTGGATCAGTGGGAGCGGCGATTCATGGGGGGGCGCGCGGTGAACCAGCTGCAGGTCAGGCTTTCCCGCGGGGAGGTAAGGGCCTGTCCCGTGCCGCCAGGTGGCCCGCGGCCGAAAACCCGGTTCAACTGTGTCACTTTATCACCCCAGGAAACCAAGAAGATGAAGGAACGGGCGTTCAGCGAGGCTCGTGCTCCTATGCTCCTTCCCTCCATGGTGGCCAGCGTAATCGGCGGACTGCATCGCGTTGCTGAACATCGTCCGCTGGTGGGCGATCGTTACGTCATCCCGGTTTCAGTTGTGGATCGGACCCCGGCGGAGAAGTGGGAAAAATTGCTGTTCAATCACATATCGTTCATCATCTTTCGCGTGCCGGTGGAAACGGCGAACAGTCGGCTTGATCTGGTGCCCATGCTGCGCGATCAGTTGTTTGAGCAGATGGAGAAAGATCTGCCGGAGCATATTTATCATGCCAGCATGCTGACGCGTATTGTTCCGCTGGAGCTGATGCGGTGTCTGGCGAAGATACCGATGCGCGGGAAGGTGGCCACATCGTATTTTGCCTGCCTGCGTGAATCGGCCTACGAACCGGACTCGTTTCTGGGGCACAAAGTGGAGAATATGATTCACATGCCTCATGTGCCCCCTCCGCCGGGGCTGGGGGTGTTTGTGAATGGATATGGGGGGAGGATGAACCTCGTGTTGTCGCATCTCGACGGAGTTCTCCGGTGCGGTGAACCCGCCCAACTGATTTCATCGGTGAGGAGGGGGCTTCTTGGCTGAACAATCGAAAAGATACGACGTGGTGGTTGCCGGTGCCGGGCCGTCCGGCCTTGCCGCGGCCGTTACAGCGGCCCGGAATGGTATGCACACGCTGCTGGTCGAACAACGCGCCGGCATTGGTGGGAGCCTTCGCGCGGCCATGCATACGGCCCTGTGTGGACTCTACGGGGATCATTCCCGAACATACGACGATACGCTCAATCCGGGGATCCAGCGCGAGATTACGACGCGGCTGCACGAACAATCCCCGGAGGTCAGCCGCCTGCAACATCACGGGCCCGTCCGAATACTGCCGTTCGAGCAGGGGGCGTTCAGTCGCTGCTGGAAGGACATAATTGAGTCGGAGTCCGATCTGGAACTGCACCTGTCGAGCAGGGTGACGGGCGTCCGACGAGAGGGCGCCCGGGTGCGATCTGTGGCGTTATCCGGGGACATGGACGTGCCGACATCGGTGGTGATCGATGCTACGGGAGACTGTGCTGTTGCAGAAATGACCGGTCTTGAGGTGATGCGTGACGCACGGGAGGAACGACAGCTCGGCGGTTACGCCGTGCGCTATGACGGTCTGGGGGAGGAGGGAAAAAGGCTCAGCCTGGAGGTGCCGTATTACCTGGGCCGGGCCGCGGAGAAAGGGGATCTGCCGGATGCGGCGCGCTACACTATGTTCTCATTGGCGCCCGCGCCGGGCGTGGGTATCTGCAAACTCGCTGTACCGGTGGAATTTTTCGGCGATTCGGGTGCCGTCGACCAATACGTGGGACGGGTGCAATCGATCCTGGCCGATACGGTTCCGGAACTGGCCGGGGAAAAGGTGACCGCCACCTCCCCCGGGGTTGTCCGGCGCGATGGCCCGCGGCTGTGCGGGCAGGAGGTGCTCCACCGCAGCGACGTGGTAAACGGAGTCAAGTGCGGGGGAGTGCGCGCCGCATGGCCCATTGAGTTCTGGCACCAGGACGAGGGGCCAAAATACGAATATCCACCGGAGGGGGAATATTACGAGATTCCGGCCGAATGTCTTATTAGCGATGATGTGGAGAACCTGGTTTGCACGGGCCGTGCCATCTCCGCCACGTCCCGGGGCGCTGCCTCCCTCCGGGTTTCCGGCATCTGTATCGCCCTGGGCGAGATGGCGGCGGAAACAGCAGAAGGACGGGCCTGAGCGACAGGAATGAAGGACGTTCCCCGGGCTTCCTCGCCGGGCTCGGGCGCCCGGGGCTATGGACTGAGACGCCCCGTCGGCACTCTTCCAGGCCCTGTTTTTGGATAACATGCGTTTTAGGAGGCGCTGTCGCACTCGTCTTGGTGATTCAAATCAAAACAGGAACGGACTTTATTCTGCCCGCTTAGCTCGGACAGCAGTGGCCTGAGGGACCACGGAGGTCTGGGGGGCGGGTCAGGAGCAATGATGCTGATGGCTGAAAGCCCGGCATATGTACGCAGGGCAGCCATTGACTCCTCCTGGTCTTTCTCCTACGATGCGACATCTGCATTTTCTATCTTCTGGAGGACAATCCAATGAACCGACGTGAAGCAGTTTGTCACGCTTTAGATCATGAAGAAACCGACTGTCTGCCCTACCAGCTACAGTTCACCGCTGACACGGCGGAAAAGATCAAAGATCATTTTGATGCGGATAACGCCCACGAGGCACTGGGCAATTTTATCCGGCCCGTTCAATGTCCGTGGTGGGGATTCGATAACGTGCCCGAGGATTTTCATAACGATGCGGTTCCCGCCGAAGTCCCACCGACGTTTGCCAGCGGCAGTTTTGAGGATTTCGCGGAGAATCTGACACGTGTGCGTGAGCGGACCGACGCCTACATCCTGGTGCCCATCTACGCTTTCAACTTTGAGAAAGCCTGGATGTTGCGGGGGATGGAGAATTTTATGCTGGATATGGGACGCGCGCCGGATTTTGTGGAAAAGCTGCTGGGGAAAATCCTTGAGATCAACAGGGTGATGCTGCAACTGCTGGTCGGCTACGAGGAGATCGATGGTTTTCTGCTGGGAAGCGACTGGGGCGGACAACGGGGCCTTCTGATCGGGCCGCGTCAGTGGCGGCGTTTCATCAAGGACACCGAGGCGCAGTGTTACGATATCGTTCGGGACGCGGGAAAAGACCTCTGGGTGCATTCCTGCGGCAACATCCGGCCCATCATTCCGGACCTCATCGAAACCGGCGTCCAGGGACTGAACCCCGTGCAGTCGGAGGTGATGGACATAGCGGAATTGAAAGCTGATTTTGGTGAGGATCTCACCTTCTGGGGCGGCGTCAGCACGCAACAGATCCTGCCCTATGGCACCACGGGCGAAGTCCGGGAGGACGTGGAACGAACCATTGACATCATGGCTCCGGGCGGCGGGTATGTTCTGGGCCCATCGCAGAGCATGCAGGATGATGTTCCGCTGGAGAACGTGCTGGCATTTCACGAGGTGGCCCGGGCCCACGCGGGTATGTGATGAGCTCGTCGTGAGAAGCGATGAACTGTTCGGGCGCCTGCATACCGGAAGTCCGCGACATTGCGGGCCCGGTATGACCATATCCTGAAATATTTTGTCCGTCGGATATCCCAAATGCGGGTGGGGTGGTAGTATGTGCTCGATGAATCAGGTTATGGCAGATGAGCCTGCTGCCGAACTTGTCCCGGCAGGAGCGTACTTCTGCACTATCGAAGATGTGCAAATAACGCGATAGGGCTTTTAGGCCGGGCATTTCACGAGTCGTCAGTTGCGCCGCGCGGCGAACAGCTGTGAGAACAGTTTCACCCCTTTAAACTCTTTTACCCCATCCATTATCTGAACGCAGCCAACTGCCCCTGATCGCCGGAGGCGATCTCTGGAGTGCGCTGGCCATGCCAGC
>CAZXYF010000248.1:0-4412 GCA_964644705.1 uncultured candidatus Brocadiaceae bacterium
TCCCGTTGGGACTAAAAATACAGCTAATCGACACCAAACCGGGTTTGAAATCCGAAAGTTTTTAGTTCGGCCCGCTTAGGCCGCTTTGTGCCTTTTACAGCTTCCCCTTTCACGGGAGGCCGTTCTCCATCACTCATTCTCGTGCGATTGGTGTTCTTTGAGCAGCTTTCCCAGAATCAGCTTCCGCCCCGCGGGGCCGAACGACCATGTTTCGGGGGGGAAATCGATGTCGAATATGATCTCTTCGAACTGGAACGTATCCCTGGCGCGGTAGCGGCCGAACTTTGGATCGCGGCCGAAGCGGATACGCACAAAACGGGTGGGAACCTCCACCCCGCAATCACGATCAACGAACTGGTCGTATTCCCAGCGCATGTGTGGTTCCCTCCCATACCGTGGTGCACCAAAAGCCTCAGCGGCCACGATGCGCTTCTCGGCCCGATTGACAAAGAGACGCAGGTTGACCTTTGCACTTCCGGTGATGTGCTCATACACGTGAAGCGTCCTGCCCGCCTGTTTTTTTGTCCCGGCTTCCTTCCAGTTCAAACCAGCAAGCCCCCATAAATTGTAACTTTTCAGCAATTCACGCCTGTTCCCGAACCGGACCCCGAGGGTAGTGGCAGGAGAATCCCCCTCTGATTCCCCTTTTCGATCCCGGAGGTGAAGTTGAACGGTCCCGATGGAAATATTCCAGAAACGGCCGTGACGCGGGTAAATGTTCTCCTCACGGATACAGTTTGTTCCCGATATCGCTGTCATGCTTTTTCTTCTCTTACTCACTGATCGCACCAGGAGGCATTCCCGCATTGGCTCCAGTTCTTTCGCCTTCCACATTCCGAGGAAACTCTCGGGCAGGCGGCGATCGGTCGGCACCTTTGTTTCGTTGCCCCGGAAAAGAAGACGGAGCTGTCGTGCGGCCGCCCGACGGACTCGCCGATCATCACCTTTCACCAGAGCTCGCAACGCCTTCCGGGCTGGTTTCTCCTGACCGGATACGAACTTCAACATGGCTGAGAAATACCGAATACGGGGTGTGAATGCATCGTCGGGATGACGCCGAACGTATTCCCGACACAATCGCAAGGCCTTCTTCCGTTGCCCCATGCCATTGTAACCCGACGCGGCATAAAGCAAATACCGCCCCGCATGTTTACCCTTTCCCCGCGCTATTTTCAATCTATACTCCGTCATCTTCTCCCGGATCCGTCCCTGCAGGCCGCCGGGTGCTCTCAAACGGCACCGGGCCGATCGCGCCTCCAGATTCCGGCGCGTTTTTTCCCCTTTCGCTTTCTCGGCCAGGAAAACATACAACGGAGCTGCATGCTCGTACTGCTGCTGTTCGTACAGCCGGTCTGCCACCTTTCGTAGCGTTTTTAACCGGTCGGACATTGCTCGCCGCCCGAACTCGGCCGCCAGACGCCCGAATCCGAACTGGACAGGAATCAACAACACGTCCTCACTCCATTGGCCTGCGTCCGAACTGCGGGATTTCACGCGTCTCAACGCAGACCGGCACAGATCCCAAGCCCCTTGAACGTTACCATGCATGAACCGCCGATATGCCACCTTCGCGCGCCCTGCAAATTCATACTCTTCCTCCGAATTCCACGGGAACTCGTCAAGCATCCGCACGTTGTGATCCAGCACGGATTTCAGAGCAGAGTTTGACTGGTACAACCGCTGATCGGTTTTCGGGAAACGCTGGAGAAAGGGAAACGTCGTCGGCAGGAACTGCGCCAACCAGTTGGACGTGCCAGGATAGTACATAGAACCGGAAAATCGCGCATAGCCCCTGTATTCTGTGATATCCCCCTTATACGTCACCTTCGCCTCGCGGGTATAGCGCCGCCTGTCGGACAGTTCACTGGCCAGTGCAAGCCAGCCAATCTGTCCCCAGCGCGGATGGCGCATCCCGGGAGCATCCTTATAAACAAACCGTCCGGGTGCGACGCGGCAATCCTCCATCAGCCATTCGGTGGCGCGCAGTATCGCCTCACGTGCCCTCTCGTCACCGCTAATCTTGTGGTAGCGGTAGAGCGCCCGCACAAGCACCGCCGCCATGAATGGGACCCCACTTTTTGTTTGTTTGGCTTCCCAAATGGAATGAGCCCACACGCCGCTATCGGGATCCTGCCACTCGTAGGCCTCTCTGGCAAGCGCTTGGGCTCCGCGAAGATACTTTTCATCTCCAGTTGCCCGATAGGAGTCCAGAACACAGTTGAGCATCCAGCCGAGGGTGCGTTCCGTCTTCCGCAGCTTGCCGGCATTTTTGCTCTGGCGCAGACAATAGTTCGCCGTCTCCATTGCCACTTCCCGCGCCCGAACATCCCCGGTCAGGAAATGGTAATCCCACAGTCCCGAAACCCGGGTCCACTCAGGACCCGCCCCACTCTCCGTATGTTCCCTGCCCTGACGGCGGGTCGCCCCGCGGTGGGGATTACTCGCGTTGCCGTGAATCGTATCGATATCCATATAATGCCGGGTGGCGGCATCGCCGGAATCAAGGAACTTCCGCTTGCCCGAACGGGCGTACAATTTAAACAGCGCGTGTGGCACCCCGTCCTTCATGTTCATCCACATCCCCTTGCGCTGAGAGTGCCAGTCTCGCCAATCACCCCAGTGCCGCATCCCATATTCCCCCTTCTGTTCGTGCTTCCGGAGAACCATCGCACCATAAAACTCGATGATCCGCTCAAAACAGGGAAATCGGTTCGTATCAGCCAGGGGCAACGCGCCGAACACGTCGCTGTTACGCATCCACTCCGCGCCGGGCCAAGCTCTTAGCGGCCGATTGTAACCCCGGAGTTGCGACACCAACCGCTTCGCCCGTTTCAATCCATTACCAACCGGTCGATAGGCACGCAGGACAAAGCGGACACGCTTGGCCAGACCTGTATCAAACCGAAACCGGCGCGCACCGGCCGGGCTGTCAAAACCGGCTCGAATGGTCCCTTGATCAATGCTAATCGCCATTGGAAACTGCTGCCAGAAATCTCGCACGCCCAAAGCCACCCCCACATTCTGCCCCTCGACGGCCAGCGTTCCCGGGGCTCGCATGCCCGCGATGGCCGGACGTTTTGCGGAATCTCCCGGTGTTCCGCACGTGTAATAGGAATCATCGATCTGATGGAGCCGCACATGGCCTTTATTGCCCACAGCGCCAGTGTGATCGGCCGGGATCCCGCCGAACACATACTGCAGTTTTTCCCCATCAGGTGCATGCAGCTCGATTCCGAAGCTTTGGGCAAGGACATCCCTGTCCCCCAGATTGGTCAATACGGTTTCCACCACTACATCGGGACGGCTCCGGTAGAGATGGATCCGGGCTGTGTAGCGGATGTCCTCCGGACCATTCTCCCCCGACATCCGTCCGGTCATCTTCACGATGCCGTGCAGGCCACCGTTTTCTTCCACCAGAAGCTCTTTCGGTGGTTCCCCGCCGCTGGTGAGACGCCGTCCGTCATCGGTTTCCAGGAACAAGACCAGCCCACCTTTCTCCGTCAGAGGATACCGGGCCGAGGATTTATCCGGGCCACCCGGTGGAACAGCTTCCATGAGACTTCGGGATTTCTTCTCAAAAGCATCGATATCCACGACCTGTTCCATGTCCTTTTCATTCCGGTCGGGGGTCCCCGGTCCGTATTGGAGTCGCACTTTTTTCTGCTGGCGGGGACTCAAATTCACCTCAAAGTTCAGCAGCAACCACCTGACGGATCCGTCCGGCCACCGCGCCATAACCCGTGCCTGAAGCGGAAACGCGCGGCCGTCCCCGTCCAGCAGACGCACATTATCCTCTTCATAAAACGCATTCTGGGGAAAGGGAATGCCGGACCGTACCGGCCAATCGCGGCGCTGAATGCCCGCTGGCTCGGTGACGGTGAGGGGTAGGCTCCGAACGCTTTTGGAGTTCTTATTCCCTTCACCGGCCGACGCTTCTCTCATAAGACCGACGAACACGCCATCTGGCGTTGGAGCGGTGCACAGCGCGACAACCGTCGCCGCCAGCAACAACAATCTCCTCCCCCACACAGATAGGACGGTCCGGGGACAACTCCATCCATAGTGCCCTCCACGAAAGCTTTTCCGACATTGATCGTTGCTCTCCAGCATGTTTCCTCCCACAGAAGATTAGCTGTGTTCCTGCTGTTGTCATAACGCACTTCCATTCCGACTATATGTCAGACATAGTAATTGTTCAATCTCTCGTAAAAAAGGGGACCGCTTCTGCGCTGCGGCAACAATGAGAACGACAGGGAATAGAGCGCTGGGAGTAAAATAACGGGGTTTCGCCACCACGCACACAGGCCTGTCCAAAATAGCGTTTCGAGAAGCATGAATCTTTGTCTTTATCATCGTCTTTACCATAATCTGTCGTTGTTTTTGGCGGTCTTAGCATCGATAGAAAGGCAGAC
>CAZXYF010000249.1:0-4373 GCA_964644705.1 uncultured candidatus Brocadiaceae bacterium
GTTGGGGGAATGAGAGGGTTACGATTCCAGCCAACGGTTCAGTTTGTCTTCATGTTCCTCCGACCATCCGACGTAGGTGTTCGCCATGATTTCCTCATACGTGGTGGCGGGGTTGTCGGGGCTCCGGCCGTATGATGTGTCGGTGAACTCGCCGGCGCGGGCTCGCTCACGCCATTTGCGGAACGCGGCTTTATCGTAGGCGATGCAGCGTTCATGAACCTCCTCGTAATCCACGATTCTTCGCAGCTCGCGATCCATCTCGCGCGCGATCTCGCCTCGTGTGGAAGCCAGATTGTGAATTTCATCGGGATCCTCCTCTAAGTTGAACAGTTGAGGGGGATATCCCGGATACGCCACGTATTTCCAGGCGCCGCGCCGGAGCATGAACATGGTGGTGTTGGACGATGTGCCGGTATGAGTGGCCAGAGCCCAGTTGCGGCTCTCGGAGGTCTCACCGCGGGCGAGCGGCAGCAGCGATTCGCCCTGCACCCGGTCCGGACAATCCACGCCGCTCATTTCGGCCAGCGTCGGGAACATGTCGATCAGGGAAACGATGTTATCAATCGATCGGCCACTCCGGATGCCCGGTCCCGAGATGACCAGGGGAACCCGGCTGGATGCTTCATACATGTTCATTTTGTACCAGTTGCGATGTTCCAGCGCCATCTCCCCGTGATCCGAGCTGAAGACGAAATAGGTGTTGTCGTCCAGGCCGAGCTCCTCCAGAGTATTGACCACTTCGCCCACCATCGCGTCCGCTTCGGCACACATGGCGTAGTAGGCCGCGCGAACCTGTCGGACCGTGGATGGGTGGAAGCCGTGGGACCAGTTTTTGTTGGTCAACTGATATTCCATCACCGGATGGAGCTCTTCATCTTCGGGGGGGATGCGCACCCGGTCGATGTCGATTTTGTCCATCCAGTGGGTTGTGGTGCGGTAGGTGGGATGGACCAGAGCGGTGGTCAGATACAGGAAAAACGGATCGTCAGAATCAGCCTGTTTCCGCAAAAAATCAGTTGCCTGATGCGTGATATCCCAGTCCCCGTGCGCGGAATTCTTCTGTCCGGTCCGGATGATGATGTCCTGTGCACTTCGGCCAAAGACCGGCAGCTGGATATCGGCCGGCCCGGTCCATGCGCTCACGCGTGCGAGTTGACTGTGGTGTCCGGACAGGTAATCGGCGTTACCAAGGCCGATGTCGGCGGGGTCATCGGCCGCAAACTGATACCCGGCGTCCTCCAGCAGGTCCATCAGCGTCAGATCATCCGGTTCCAGTCCCTTATGATTGTTCCAGCTCTCGCACTGGTGGGTGTACTGGCCCGACCACATGTTGGCCCGTGACGGGCAGCTTATGGGGTGGGTGCAGTAGGTGTTGCGGAACAGGGCTCCGTTGCGGGCCAGCCGATCAATGTTGGGCGTGGCCTCCTGCATGGCCGGGTGGTCCATACAACCCAGCGCCCGGCCGTCCCAGCTTTCGGCGTGGAAAAAGACGATGTTCGGTCGCGACATGATATTTCCTCCGAAGAAAGTGAATGCATAAATCTACATTTGTGATATTTTATGGACGTTGCTGTTCGCGGCTGCAAAGAGTGGGGCAGACGGGAGGGCGGGTGACGCTCTGTTACCGCACGTTTTGGCTCATCGCATCCGGTCTTTCCCGTAACAGACAAACAGGACGTCATCCGGCGACAGGGTGATTTCTATTGGCTCCGTCAGGTTGCTCAGTTCCCGTTCATTCCAGACGTCATACAGGGAACACGTCTGCTCAATCCCCAATGTGTCGCAGTCAAGCTTTACGGTACGTGTTCCATCCGGATCGCGGTTGAAAATTCCAAACCATCCGGCATCCGAGATCGAACGATGGGGGGTTTTCCAGGTGCAGGTGGTGTCCGTTTTCTCGATGAGGTGTCCGGTAATTCCGTTCTGATTGCACGCCAGCATGTCGGGGTCCGTCAGGAGCTGGAAGGAATATCCATCCGTCTCAGTAAGATTCCCGCCCATGAAAAGTGGAGATGCCCCCAGTGCTCGCATGGTGATAAACGTGCGCTTCTGTGGCTCATTCAACATGGACATGCGTCGCCGGCCGCGTCCGCTCATCAGTGGGTTGCCGTCTTCGTCCTGCGGTCGCCCGCGATTGATCTGCAACTCACCGAACGGAATCATGTCCTGATCCAGCCAGAACCCATCTGGTGCCTCCTCGGCGTATTCCTGGAAAGCTTCCCAGCGGTTGAACACGCGTTCAAAACCCTCCCGTTCGTCCCAGATGTCCCCGGTAATGCGCAGCATGTTGGCCCGATAATACGCATCCCAACCATCGGGATCGTGCTCATCTCCCGGCGACAGGCTCAGAACGATGTCCCGTTCATGCGACTCAATGGCGTTTACCACTGCATTGACTTCATCCGGATATGGAACGATATCGTCGTATTTGATGAAATCCACGCCCCAGTCCGCATACAGATCTATCAGGCTGTCGTAATACTCCTGCGCACCCGGTTGATCCACATCAATGCCGTAGTTGTCCGGACACCACGGGCAGGTATCGGTCGTATCCGCAATGTCGGAGGCGGTTCGGGAGGTGTTTTTTATCGGCATGTCGGCTTTTACCGCGTCGCGAGGGATGCCCCGATGCATGTGAATGCCGAATTTCACACCGGCGTCGTGACATGTTTCGATTGAGTCTGTAAAACCGTTCGGGAAAAAGCAGGGCGCCGGCCGGGGGCGTCCGTGATCGTCCAGCCATACTGAGTATTCATCGGTCCGGGGGAATTCCTCATCACCCATCTCGTGGTGCCGGTACCATCCGGCGTCCACCACCAGGTATTCATAGCCGTGCGGTTGGAGACGCTCGACAAAGACGTCGAGAATCTCCAGGAGGCGTTTCTCGTTGAGCTTGCAGCCAAAACTGTCGAAACTGTTCCAGCCGAGGGGCGGACGTGGTGTGAGGTTGAGTAGAGGACTCATGGCTTTCTCCTGCGTAAGGTGGTGGATGTTGGTCGTTAGTTTGTTCTGCGCCGCATTTGTCCTTGTGCGCCACAGGGGTAAACGATAATTAGGCGCGGGCTCAAAGTCAAAGAGTGCCGTCCCGGCAAATGTCGTCCCACATTCGAACGTGTCAGCCGGCCCGCAGCACAGGCCGGCGAATCTGGGACGTCCCCAGTGCTGTCCAAAACGGTTTAGATGCCCTGAATTGGCGGTTCCCAGGTGGTTGTGAAACCGGAATGGCGTTCATTTCGCCAACCATCCCTTATCATGTTTAGGCGGTATATCTAACATCTTTATCTTCGTCTTTGCCTTTGTCTGCCGTTCTAAAGGGGAACAAGCGTCAACAACGGCAGATGTTTGGTGAAGACGAAGGCGAAGACAAAGAGCTATCCAGCCAAGATCGCTGTTTTGGGTAGGCATGGGGACGTTTCCTTCACCGAGCGGTCATAGTGATAAGGTTGCGTCCGGATCAATGATCAGGTATAAGAAAAAATGTGTGATAGGTGATTGAAGCTAAATTGTTTGAGGGGAGGAGGAAACACAATCATGAAACGCAAAACATTCACCCTGATAGAACTGCTGGTCGTGATTGCGATCATCTCCGTTCTGGCAGCAATGCTGTTGCCGGCGCTGGAATCGGCACGGAAGCAGGCATGGCGGATATCCTGTATGAGCGATCGACGACAGAATCATCTCAGCACCACCTATTTTGTCAACGATCACAACGGTTTCCTGCCGCGTGGCATCATGTGCTGGGGAAATGGAAACCGGAAACTGTATCCGGGCAAGTGGGTGTCGTCCCATGGATCTCCTATCGATTTTTATTACAGAGCGGCAGGATATAAAAGCGGCATCAGTTTTTGGCTTAATAGATCTGGCAGTTGGCATTATAGCGATGGCGATCATTGTGATACGAATCATATGTTTGGCCTCGGAGCGCTTGCGGGAATGGGATACGTGGAAGATCCGTCGTTGCTGTTCTGTCCCACGTTCACCCGTCCCGACGGAGGAGGGCGCGGAATGCAGAACCGGTATTGCTGCATATTGGCGCTGGCATCCGGTTCCGACATATCTTCGCCAGAACGTTGTGGCCAGCCGGTACCGGGAGAACTGGTGCTCCCCCATGTATTTCAGTTGTGCCCAAAGCGGTGTCGGCCGAAATTCGCATGACCGTGAGGGGATCAACGGCGTATTCTACGACGGCAGTGCCCGGTGGATATCCCGGTCCGAGACGGACCTGATGGTCACCCAATTCGATAACACCGGTTCGTGGGAATACACTGATATGCCGCTGCAGGAATGGGCTCGCGAGGACGCCCGGCCGCGTCCGTAGGAAGGTCCGCCACCACAAGGCTCAGTCGGGGTTCGTGACCCCATCAGGGAGAGCG
>CAZXYF010000250.1:0-4298 GCA_964644705.1 uncultured candidatus Brocadiaceae bacterium
TACGTCAAACTGCACAAAGATAGATACATGTCTCGCTCGGAGGCCCGGCGTCTGTGCGGTCTTGAATGAGTACAGTTTTTCCCGGAGTTACAATGACGCAGGGGGCGCTTTTCCACTATGATTACACCTCCCATTTGAGCATTGACGCGCCATTATCTCGATCGTATAGAAAGGTGGAGTATGTCGAACAGTATCGTTGTGGGGAACCGACGCTTCCGCTGTCTGTCCCCCACTCTTGTCCGAATTCAATTCGCGCCGGATGGCCGGTTTGAAAACCGACGCAGCATCGTTGCCTATCAAAAACAGGATCCCATTGAGTTCGAAGATGTGCGTGAGGACGGTCCGTGGACCGTGCTCGACACAGGGTTTATGGAGGTGTACACGAAGGAGAACGAACGCGCCTGCGACCGGACTAACCTGGAAATTCGATGGACCGATGGGCGGATGATGCAGTGCTGGCGTCCCGGTGATCGCGATCACCAGAATCTTGGCGGAACTCTCCGGTCACTGGACCGATACAATGAAAAGGCCACACAGCTTGAAGGCGTGGACGTGGCCGGGATGGAGGCTCCCGATCCACGGTCCACCGTCTGGCCGGCCTGGCTTCAGTGCGAGGAAGTGCCCCATTATTCGGATGCACACCCCGATCCGCCGGACCACGTGAACCGGGGACACTGGCTGCGCCAGGCATCGTCCGATCACAACCGGGGACGGATTATGCACCGGTTGTATAACCGGTATCAGGAGGCGCTTCGGTTCTGTCCCGGCGTGTTGAGTCGCAGTGGGTACTTTTTCCTCAACGATTCCGGGAGCGCTGTGATGGATGAAGATGATTTCCCAGTGGAGCGTGATCGCCCGGGCTCGCAGGACTGGTATATGTTTGCATACGCGGACGATTACAGGCAGGCGATGCGTGATTTCCGGCGTTTGTCGGGTCCCGCTCCCCTGCCCCCGCACCGCAGTCTGGGGATCATGTTTTCGCGCTGGCCGGCCTTTGACCGGGAAGAAATCGATGAACTGCACACCCGGTTCGAGGAGAGTGGCTATCCGCTGTCGGTCCTGATCATGGATATGGAATGGCACAGGTTTGGTTGGGGGCACTGGGATTTCAATACCGATCTGATCCCCGATCCGACGGCGTTTTTCCAGTGGTGTCATGCACATGATCTGGACGTCTTTTTCAACGACCATCCGCTGGATGTGCGCGAGGACGATTCCCATTACGAGGAATATCTGGACAGAGCGGATGCTCACCACAAGGTTCGGGACATCACATACGGTGATCGAAACAGGGCCCCCTCGACCGATGCCGCCGCTCCCGTGGATATAACCGACAAACGTGAAAACCAGGCCTTCCGTGCCGTCTGCCATGAGCCCATTCTGGAGGCCGGTCTGGACTACTGGTGGAACGATGGCACGCGGGGGGGAATGAGTCATACCTGCGGACAGCTGGTGGGGAACAAGACTTTTTATGAGGAGACGGAGGATGAAGACCAGCGCGGGATGCTGCTGTCCCGATACGGGGGACTGGGCTCGCATCGCTATGGGGCGTTTTTCACCGGTGACACGAAGACCTGCTACGAGATGTTGCGATTGCAGTGCGAGTTCAATATTCGTTCCGGCCACGTCGGGCTCAATTACGTGAGTCATGATATCGGCGGGTTCATGGCGGGCAAAAAGCAGCACGAGCGGATCGACCCGCGGCTCTACGTCCGCTGGCTGCAGTTTGGCGTATTCAATCCCATTCTGCGGTTCCACTCCTCTCCGTGGGGCGGCAGTCGACGCCCCTGGGACTACGATGAGGACGGCGACGGCGCCTGTGAACGCTGGCTGCGCGTCCGCCACAGTCTGCTTCCGTACCTCAATACCGCCAATCACACCTGTTATGAGACCGGCCTGCCGGTCGTGCGGGGAATGTTTCTGGACGAACCCCGCAACGACGACGCCTACCGGTATGACCAGTTTTATTTCGGCCCCGACATACTCGTGGCACCGGTGATGAATCCGGATGATCAGCGCGAGGTTTATCTTCCCGACGGCCAGTGGTGGGAGTTTGAAAGCAGAGAACGACATGAGGGTGGCGGGACAATCAACCGTCGCTTTGCTCTTGATGAAATGCCCGTTTACGTTGCAGCCGGCAGTGTTATTCCCCGGCGGGATCCCGCCGGGGAGCTTCATGCCCCACACATCGATCCGCTCATTCTCGACGTGTACGGCGGCGCCAGTGGCGAAGGGCAGCTGCGCGAGGACGACGGGCGGTCGCCCGCCTACAAAAACGGGCATTACGGCACCACCCGGTTCACGATCCGGGACCGGCCGGAAAGCCTGACGCTCAACGTGTCCCCCACCGAGGGGCAGGCGTTCGGGTCCCGGCGTGCGCTGCGGGTCAATTTTTACGCCGATTTCCAGCCCTCGGTGATAACATGCGACGGAGAGGAAACTGAGGGGGAAGAAAAGGATGGCGCCTTATCCATCCACCTCCCGGCTGTGAGAGTGGAAGACGGATGTTCTGTTACGGCCAGGAAGCATTCTGGGGGCCGGACCGGTTGAACGTTGAAAAACAACTCCCCGCGTTCTGATGGGAATGAACCGCATGGACCTGGGGATTGCCGATGAAATCCTCGGGGCTCGTCCCGGAGATGTTTGGGCTGTTGACCTTTTCGCTGGCAGGAACCGTAAAACATTTTTGCCGGATCGCGTAATCACTTTTCAGATTGACCGAGATCGCCTGACACCATGGACAGAAAAACCGACGAAATTCCGTTTTCACCGCGCAGCTGGCCGTTTTTCTACGGCTGGTGGATACTTGTTGTGGGCATCCTGGGCGTTGTGATGAGCGTGCCCGGTCAGACCATCGGTGTCTCGGCCTTCACCGAGCCCGTGATGGAGGCGCTGGAACTGCAGCGAACCCAGTTCAGCCTGGCCTACATGCTCGGTACGATCAGCAGTGCTTTCATCCTCACCTTCGCCGGCCGGTTCTACGATCATTTTGGGGCGCGCGTGACGACGGTCGGGGCGGCCATGGGGCTGGGAGTTGTGCTGGTGTATTTGAGCCAGGTCGATCACGTGGCGAACGCGGTGTCGTCGATCATTGTGTTTGTGTCGCCCTCCATTATCGCGCTGATTGTGGTGGGCGTCGGCTTTTTCCTGCTGCGTTTTTTCGGGCAGGGGGTGATGACGATGGCCTCCAGCAACATGGTGCAGAAATGGTTCGATGCGCGGAGGGGACTGGCCACCGGCATTCTGAATGTCTTCGTGCCACTGGCCTTCGCCATGGGGCCACCCGGATTCAACGCACTGATCACCCGTTGTGGGTGGAGCCGGTCCTGGCTCATTATCGCGGCCGTGGTGGGAATAGGATTCAGCGTCGTTGTGCTGGTCTTTTTCCGCGACAACCCGGAGGATGCCGGTCTGCAGCCCGATGGAGTATCGGGGGAGGAGACCGAAACGGACCCGGAAGCGCGCGAGAAAGATTTTACTCTGCCGCAGGCACGCCGGACGTTCACTTTCTGGGTCTTCAACCTCGCGCTGGCGATGAACGCCCTGTATATCACCGCGCTGACCTTCCACATCGAATCGATCTTTGAACAGGCCGGCCGGAGCGCCGATGCGGCGTTCAGCATCTTCTTGCCCATGTCGATCGTGGGCGTCAGCCTGGGGTTTTTGGCGGGATGGATTAGCGATCACATTAAACTGAAATACCTGCTGACGGTGATGACGTTCGGCATGATCGTGTCTATGTCGGGCGTACTGGCTCTCCATATCCCCACCGGTTACGTGATGCTCATCGGGGGCAACGGTGTGGCGCAGGGGATGTTTGGATTGCTGATGGCTGTGACGTGGCCCCATTTTTTCGGCCGGGCGCATCTGGGCGCGATCACGGGTTTCATGCGCAGCTGGACGGTGTTTTTCAGCGCCACCGGCCCGTTCAT
This sequence comes from uncultured candidatus Brocadiaceae bacterium, assembly GCA_964644705.1. Classification (GTDB taxonomy): domain Bacteria; phylum Planctomycetota; class Brocadiia; order SM23-32; family SM23-32; genus CAZXYF01. The sequence continues at coordinate 3,933 of CAZXYF010000250.1, forward strand.
GTTCAGCCTTTCGCTGGACTACCTCGGGAGTTACAGTGCCGGTGTCACGTTGTGTCTGGGCGTGGTGACCCTCCTGTTTCTGTGCAGCTTCCGCGCCGAGAAACCGGAACATCCGGATTGATGCTGTAATTACCACCGCCCGCTTGCTGAAGCCTGATTGTTGGACATTACCTGTGGCTGAGGCTCAGAACTCCTGATCCGGAAACATCAATCCGCACTGAGCATTCTGCATAACTCTTATGCTAAACAGCTGATACAATTCATCTGCCACTCATTCTCAAAAGCAGGACAGTGGAAAATAACTTGACACTTTTTTGTGCTAAAGGGACCTCAATTCGATAAGAAAAGGAGCCGAACTACGGCCCC
>CAZXYF010000251.1:0-4230 GCA_964644705.1 uncultured candidatus Brocadiaceae bacterium
GGGCCGGTGGCGCTTTCGGAGCGCGGGTGATTGATAAAACGAATGTGGGGACCTCAGGGGGGAACGCCATTAATCCGTTTGCCCACCGATCGTGAAGAAACCCATTGTGCCATGGTGATTATGGTTAGATCCGGCATTTTCAGCGCGGTCCATCGTGTTGTTTCATCTCTTCCCGCACGACAACGGCAGACGATGGTAAAGACGAAGGTAAAGAGTATAGAGCACGATTCATTGTCTTTGCCGTCGATTTTACCCTTGTCTGCCGTTCCTGCCAGTTTCCGCCCAGCAACGACGGAAAACGCTAAAGAGCGTGGTTGGGGGCGGGCGGCCGCTGATGACGGTGTGTCACTGAACGCTGTCGTTCAGGTTCCCTCTCCCGGCAGTTTCAGTTCCGCCTCCAGGGGGCTGTCCTCACCACTGTATCGCTCGTAGAGCTCATCCCACAGTGATTGCACGACTTCTCTATCCCGACGCTGGAACTGGAAAGCCGGCAGCTGGCCTTTCTTGCCGGATTTATATTTCATCTTGCGTTCTTTCAGCATATCCTTCTCTTCGTCGGGCAGGGGTTTGTTGAACTGCAGACGGAACCGGTAGCACTCCACGCCGCTGACATCCGCCTTGTGAATATGGGTCAGGCGAACGTAGGGTTCCTGCGCTTCCTGGAGTTTATCAATCCAGCGGCTCACCTCTTTTTTGGACTCATACACCGATTCCGGCACCTCCGTGTCGGTTCTCTCCGACAGTTCCGTGAGGTATTCCACCTGGGCCGGAGTGGGGCGGTTGCCGCTCAACCAGTTGTGTTCGCGGGCGTATTCGTAGGGGTCGCGCAGCCATTCGAACTCACGGTCGAGGTATTCCTCGTAACTCTCCTCCCCCTTCTCGATCTTCTCCAGGTCCTCCTCCATGTGCGCGGTGTATTCGTATGAGATCACCTCATCATACGCGCTATGGAGGTAATCACACAGCTTCTCGCCCTTTTCCGTGGGACGCAGCGTTCCCCCCGTCTTTCGCACATATCCGAACCGATTCTTGATCTTGTCGAGGATGGTGCCGTAGGTGCTGGGACGCCCGATCCCCTTCTGTTTCAGCTCCCGCACGAGCGAACCTTCGCGATATCGCGCCGGCGAGCGGGTGGTCTGCGGCTCCGGCCACGCCCGATCCAGGGGCAGGAGAATCGGTTCGTCGGAGTCCCTGACATCAAAATGGGGCAGCTCCACCTCCTCGTATCCGTGATCGGGATGGGTTTTACGGAAGATATCGAGGAATCCGGGCGATTTCAGCCGGTGACCGATCGCCTCCGCGCTGTATTCACCCGCTTCCAGCTCCAGAGTGGTGGTGTGATATACGGCGGGGTTCATCTGGGAGGCGAGAAAACGGAAGTAAATCAGACGATACAGTTCCAGATAGGGTTCTTCCAGCTTGCCCTCCAGGTTCTCCGGAAAGAACTTCGGCTCATTGGGGCGGGTCGGTCGGATGGCTTCATGAGCATCCTGCGCCGCCCCGGCGGGACGCCACTGTCGCCCCCGGTAATCATCCGCATCGGTGTCCTCCCGTTCCGCCAGAGCTTTCTTGGCCAGGTTGAGTGCGGTGGGGGAGAGGCGGGTGGAATCGGTTCGCATGTAGGTGATAAGCGCCTGAGATTCCCCGTCCACCTCAACGCCCTGGTAGAGCTCCTGCGCGAGTTGCATGGTGCGATCCGGGGTGAAATTGAGCAGGTAATCCGCCTCATCCTGCAGCGCATCGGTGGTGTAGGGCGGCCACGGATTCATCTCATCCTCGGGATCCTCCTCGCAACGGGTCACTTCCATCTCTCCGCGGTCCTGAAGGGACTGGACAACCCCCTTGGCGTCCTCGAAATCGGCCCACTCCCCGTCTAACGTTGCATCAAGCTGAGTGTCTTCAAAGGACAGGCGTGAGTGGATCGTCCAGTAGCGGCGCGGGGTAAAATCCCGTATCTCCTGTTCCCGGTCCACCACCAGGGAGACGGCGGGGGCCAGCACCCGTCCCACGGAGGGGCAGCGGGGTCCATCGGGGTCGAACTGGGCCATGGACGAGATGATGAACCCGATCAGCCGGTCGATGGCCCGGCGCGCCCGCTGGGCCTCCACCCGGTCCTCATCGATCCCGCGGGGATTCTCCAGGGCCTCCTTCACGGCGTGGTAAACGATTGCATTGAACTCGATCCGATGCACGTCCGCTCCGGACGGCACGCAGTGTTCCTGCAAATCAGCCGCAATCGCCTCTCCCTCCCGATCCGGATCGGTGCCCAGGTACACCCGATCGGCGTCTTCAAGCCGTTCGCGCACCCGTTTCACCTTGTCCTGCCCGTTCTGCTGGATGGATTTCTCGCGATAAGCGAAGTTGTTTTCGACATCTATACCCAGCCCCTCGTCGGACAGATCCATAATGTGTCCACCGCAGGCGATTACATCATATTCGCCGCGCAGAAAACGCCGGATGGTTTTGGTCTTTGCGCCGGATTCAACTACGATAACTTCTTTCATGCCTTACGTTCCGTCCCCAATGTCTGCTTTCATATCGGTGGGCTGAAGACTCACTCCAGTCCTTTGAGTTTTTCGGGTGTGGCCTCATCCATGAGCATCTTGCAGATGTTTTTATACCCCACCGACCGATTTCGTTTGAACAGTTCCTGGAAATCGTCGTAGATCTCCGGAGCTTTCATCTTCAGGCTCTCCAGTTCCTGCTGCACTCGTTTCAATTCGTCAAGAGGTACTTCCGCTGGCATTATCGAACTCCTTGCGTTAAAAGTTTTGAAAAGGCAACCAAGCATCCGAAATACCATAAAGACTGAACGGTCTTCTGCTCAAGTGGAAATCCCGTCGGCTCCCATCTGTGTGCTCCGAACGCGCGTTGCTGTGTGCCTTCAAACGCGGGCGAGAGGCCCGATACGGGGCTTGCCCCGCAAGCTTTGCCCCCGCATCTCTGCGTTTCCATCTTTGATGTTGCTCCGCGAACCGCGTGCGTCATTCGCTCCTTCTGATCAACGGCCCTTCCGCCGCCACCGCCCTTCCCCGCGTGGGACATATGAGTCTGGGGAAAAGCCGCCGAATACGGTTGCATTCACTGAAGTTGCCTGTACAATGGCGCCCTATTCGGAGAAATCAACTTTTTACGAGACGTAACAGTGTTCACTTTCTATGAGCGAGGAGCAGATAATGGCCGCATTTGACGACGCGAATGATATTAAAGTTGGTGTGATTGGTTATGGCGGTGCCTTCGATATGGGTAAAGGGCATCTACAGGAGATGCAGAAGGCGGGGATGACCCCCGTGGCGGCGTGTGATCTGGACGAGGATCGACTTCAGGTGGCCGAACAGGATTTCCCGGGTATCGACACCTACACGTCCTCAACTGAGATGCTGGAGGATTCGGACGTCAACCTGATTGCCATCATCACCCCCCACAACACCCACGCGGATCTGGCGCTGGAATGCTTGAACGCGGGGCGGCACGTGGTGTGTGAAAAACCCCTGGCGATCACCACCGAAGAATGCGATCAGATGATCGAAGCCGCCCGCGACAATGATCTGGTTCTGTCCACGTATCACAATCGCCACTGGGATGGCTGCATTATGGAGGCCGTGGACCGCATCCGCAACCGGGACGCCATAGGCGACGTGGTCCGTATTGAGGCGCACATGGGCGCCTACGGGCAGCCGGGTGACTGGTGGCGTTCCAGCAAAAGCATCTCCGGCGGCATCCTCTACGACTGGGGCGTGCACCTGCTGGAGTACAGCCTGCAGATACTGGACGGCAACATGACCGAGGTCAGTGGCTACGCCAGCACCGGACACTGGGCGCAAAAAACACGGTGGGGTGATGATACCAACGAGGACGAAGCCTTTGCCGTGGTCCGGTTCGATAACGATCAGTTGCTGACCCTGCGCATCACCAACATCGACAGCAACCCTCCCGAAGGCCAGCTGGAAATCACCGGCACCGAAGGGAGTTACATCATGTCCGGGGGAGAATGGAAGACCATCACCCACGAAGATGGCGTCGAAGTGATCCGCCAGGGGCAGAATCGCGACGGGGAAGGATGGCGCTTCTATCAAAACATCGCCGATCACCTCGTTGAGGATGAGCCGCTGGTCATCACGGCCGAGTGGGCCCGCCGACCCATCCATATTCTTGATCTGGCCGATAAAAGCGTGGAAGCAGGGAAAGCCATGGAGACGAAATACGAATAACGTTTTTCTGTTCCCTGAC
>CAZXYF010000252.1:0-4195 GCA_964644705.1 uncultured candidatus Brocadiaceae bacterium
CCTGGTTGGTTAGGTTGATACCTGAGGATCTCCGGGACAAGCCCGGAGGATTTATTCTGTCTTTTCTCACAGCTGGCGCACTGACGACTCGTGGAATGGTGGGATGATGCGTTTTTATGGTCGGGGAACCTCAAATCGGTGAGAATATGAAAAAGGGCTTTATGTTCAGGTTGGAATGTGAATCCGCTGGGCCAACAATTCAGGGCCGGGGAGCATCTTGCTCATTGCAGGGCAAGGTACACTGCGAAGCAGATCAGAAGGGAGCCGAGAAGGCGGATCGTGAACATGGAGCGGGTGAGTTCCTCGTCGCGCGTGAGGTTGTAATGGGCGAGTGCTACGACGACCAGCAGGGAGACGATGCCGCGCAGGTTGGTCAGCACATTGACCAAAACGGCGGAGTTCGTGTATTTGAAGGCACCGATTATGATCAGACTGTGGGTGCAGATGAAAATGGGGGTGATGGCGAAAGCGCTCAGGCGGGCGGGCATCAGCCGGCATTTTCGGAAACACTTGATCGCCATACAGCCCAGAAACACCAGAGCCCCGCGGCATACCCACGAGACGCTCACGAAATCCCACACCGCCAGATTATGTTCTGCCATCCGGCTGCGGGTGATCAGGTCGGCGAAACTGTAGCCGATGCAGGCCAAAAGTGCTACGCCCATGGTCAAATCCAGCACGCGCCACGGGCGAGTGAATACTTCAGTGTTGCCGCTCACAAGCAGCAGTCCAACGAACAGTATGGCAGCGGCAATCCAGAAGTTCGGTGTGACCGGCTCGAACCCCAGAAGAGCTGCAAGCGCGGTGACGGTGAGCGCTTTCGCCCCCATGGCCGGGGCGACGTGGCTGGCGTGGCCGAAGCGCAGGGCTAACCCCACCAGGAACTTGGCCAGCAATACCGGAATGGTTACCAGGAAGGCGCTTTCGATCAGCACGTATGACCAGTCAGGTGGGTACAAAATCCAGGATAGAAGCCCCACAAGGGCCGGACCAATGGTGATCAACAGCATGTATCTCCACGGCCCCTCGCGATGTTGGAGCTCCCGACCCCACAGCATGATGCCGGTGGCGGTGAAGGAAGAGGCAATGGCAAGGAGCACGCCGATCTGGTAAGTGGAGAGGGTCATGATGTTGAGGACTGAAAGCCCGGAATATGTTGTTATGAATGATGTGATAAACGGGTGAAATGATAGAGCATTGTAGGCAAGCCGGGCGGTCCTGCAAAAGTGTTCTAAGATTTCTGTGAGTCAAAAACAAAGCATTTTATACCATAAGTGGGCAATGGATTGCAGTGCGCGCTGTCGGACGGGAAAAAGGGAAAATGCACCATTCACTCTTGTTTGCTCGCCCCAATCGTGTACCATGTTGCGCAAACGTCATGACTGGAGAATAAGGAAACAGTGGTATGTCCGAAGCAGAACGGCCGAATATCGTGTTGATCATGGTGGATGATATGGGTTTTTCGGATCTCGGTTGTTACGGCAGCGAGATCGATACCCCGAACCTGGATTCCCTGGCGCAGAACGGTATGCGGTTCACGCATTTCTACAACGCCGCCCGATGCTGTCCCACGCGTGCTTCCCTGCTGACGGGACTTCATCCGCATCAGGCAGGAATGGGGGGGATGGTCAATGGTGATGGTATCGAGGGCAGCCCCTATCAGGGCACAATCAATCGTGAATGCGTGACCCTGGGGACGGTTCTCGGGGATGCCGGATACGCAACTTACATGTCGGGCAAGTGGCACGTGGGGGAGGAACATCCCAACTGGCCGATGGATCGGGGATTTGACCGGCACTACGGGCTGATCAGCGGCGCAATGAACTATTTCGACATTATAAAGGGAAAACGCCCGGGAATTGATCGCAAGTTTTCCAATGAGAATGAGCAGTATCAACCTCCGTGCGGTGACTTTTATTCCACGGATGCGTTTTCCGATTATGCCGTTGAGCGAATTGAGGAACACGAAGATCCCGACCAACCTTTCTTCCTGTATCTCGCCTACAACGCTCCCCACTGGCCCCTGCACGCCTGGCCCGAAGATATCGAAAAATATGCTGAGCGATACAAAGATGGCTGGCAGCCACTGCGCGAAGAACGCTACGATCGTCTGGTGGAGGCGGGCCTGATTGATCCGGAATGGCCGCTGTCACCGCCGGACGAGAAGGCGGCGGATTGGGAGGAGTTGAGCCAGGATAAACAAGATGAAATGGCGCGCAAAATGGCCATCTATGCGGCTCAAATCGACCGGATGGATCAGGGCGTGGGACGGGTCATCGACGCGCTCAAAGAACAAGGTGAGTTTGATAACACTCTGATTATGTTCCTCTCCGACAACGGCGCATGCCACGAGGGTGGGCCACTGGGCTTTGATCTCCGCGACGGCGAAGGCGGCCCGCTCGGGGGGCCGGACTCGTACGAAAGTTACGGCCGGAGCTGGTCCAATGCGAGCAATACGCCGTTCCGTCGTCATAAACACTGGGTGCACGAGGGTGGGATCGCCACGCCGCTCATCTGCCACTGGCCCGGACACGTCGAACCGGGGTCGATGACCGATGAGGTGGGCCACGTGATTGATTTTATGCCGACCTGCTGTGAGCTGGCCGGGGCGGCGTATCCGACCGAATATCATGGTGGCAATGAGATCAAACCGGTGGAAGGAAAAAGTCTTGCATCGGTTCTGGAAGGGGGGAGCCGCGATGCGCATGATATTCTTCACTGGGCGCACGAGGGCAATCACGCCATCCGCGCGGGTAAATGGAAACTGGTGATGGAGGATGGAAGTCCGTGGGAGCTGTATGACATGGAAGCGGATCGGACCGAGCTCAACGATCTTTCCGATGAAAAACCGGAGCTGATGGAGGAGCTGAGGTCCGATTTCGAAGAGTGGGCGGAGGAAGTCGGGGTGTAACCCCGCAATTGTAATCGTTCAGCTCTTTTCAGGCCATTAGCGCTGCTGGATGGCGTTTTGAATCTGGCCCTCATCAAAAAGTTGCCCGGCGGAGCCTTCAGTGGCATACATATACAGCGCGGCCTGAAAGATTGCCTGCAGCGCCGACTGAACCAGCCCGAGCATGATGAGGTACGCCACCGCGACGGTGATGCCCGTTATCATCCCCACGGTGCTGGCCGACATGAATCCGAGGCCGCCGATAATGAACGCCGGTATTGACAGCAGAAAGAAGAAAATTCCGAAAGAGAATCCGGCTATGAGCTGCTGTCCCCACGTGTTTTTCAGCAGGTAGGTGGAGCGTTTGAAGGTGTCAATCGGGCTGGTTTTCTCCATGACGAGCACCGGCACAGCCAGGTAAGTCATGATGCTCCAGGCTGTTCCCAGCAGACCCGCAATGATTCGTCCCGCCGTCTGTGACCTGTCTTCAATGATGCGCAGAATGAAACCCACGGTGGCCGACAGGAAAGCCCAGCCAAAGATGAACGGCAGACGCGACATTGCTGCCTGAAGGCCGTCCGATACCGTTGGGTCATCTCCCTGCATGCGTTTGATCGCGCAGGCCACGATGGCCGAGTTGAAGAAAATGACCACAAAATAGTTGCAGAAATAGAACAGGAAAAGCGTGGCGTAATAGATGGCTTTCTCCCCACCGGTGGCCGTCTCCGCCGGGGGTTTGTAGTATCCCGTGGCGAACATGGGGATGGCGAATGAGGCGATCACGACGCCACAGGCGATCATTGACAGGAGCGAGAAGAGGAGAAGCTCCTTATCCTTCATCAACACTTTCCACGACGATTTCATCAAACTGAACGTGCAACCAATACGTTGAAACATGTTTCGCCTCCCTGGCAGGTATGAATGCGCGGGATAAGCCGTTGCTTGATTCCCAAATTGCGACTGCATGTGTATGTATAACTGAAAGTGTTCGCGAAATCCAAGAAAAAAGAGTAACTACCCAGCAAACCGCGTCCCCAGGCTGCATTGCTGAGGGTAGGTGTTGCGTTGTTTCGCGCGCTCCCGAGCAAGCTGGCCGATACACCTGTGCGGGCGGCATTAAACTGTAGTTTGCAAGTGTATGTCGTTTTCCCTTGAATCAAACACCCGAATCGACACGATTCATATCCTGAATACGGCCCCCGCGGCCTCGTGCCGTGAGGGAAGAAGATTTTGCACTTTTCCGTTCTGGCTAGCTTGCCCAATCTTATTCACCCATGGCCAGTGCTGTCCAAAACGTTCAAAAAG
>CAZXYF010000253.1:0-4164 GCA_964644705.1 uncultured candidatus Brocadiaceae bacterium
TTATGCAGAATACTGATTACGGCATCCATGTTTCCGGATCAGGAGTTCTGAAACTACAACAGTGAACGGGACCCAAGGGCGTGAAACCGGAACGAACTTTATTCAGCCCGCTTAGGGCAAAACGGCCAAACCAACCTCATCCATTCATTACTTTCCCTATCGTTCTGCGACGACGTACTCGACGGTCAGTGGTTGCAGATTGAGCGACGCCAGGCTGTATCGAGCGGGGAGGACATTCTCCAGCATGCGTTCTCGTTCCTGACGCAAAATCCGTTTGGTCCGTTCTATGTTGGAGTGATACACTTCCCACTCCAGCTCTTTGATCGTCTGTTTCATGTCTTCCTGTATTTCGGGGAACAGACCCTTCTCGGCCATCAGGCGTCGTTTGTCCTGCAATACCTCGATCTGCTTCTGATGAGCTTTTTGAGTTGATTTCTGTCCCAGCTCCCGCAACCGGGTGCTGTAACTCTCTCGCATGCGTTTGTCAACTTCCTCATGACATTGTTCCATGCGCTCGTCGTACTCTTCTGTCAGATGCTGCCGTTTCTCCTCGACGTATGATTCGAGCTGCGATCGATGCTGCAGCCAATCACCACGCACCGAATCAACCCATCTCTTCCGACCTTCAGTATCCAGCGGATCGAAGGTTTGCGATCCGATCTGCTCCCACAGGCTTTCCTCCAGTGGGATGAGACGACCATCCGACGCCTGAAAGGGAACAGTCAAAACCTCTTCGTGTGCCTTCTCTCGCAATTCGTTGGTCACTTCCAGAAGCAGACGCAGTACACAGAGACGATCAACACCGGAGGGCAGATTAGTCTGTCGTATCGTCCATCGTCCGATTGCGCCTTCTTCCCACATGCAGCGCTGCAACACGCCCATCGCACGTTCCATGATGGGATGCCCCAGGCGAATCAGCGCGATATCCGGTTGCTCTTCCAGCACCCGCAGGCCCTCCTGGTTTTTCTCCAGTTCCCCGGGTTCAAACACCAGACGGGGTTTCTGGCCCTGCAACCGACCGCTATCGATCACCAGATGTTCTTCAACGAGTTTCTCCCAGCCCGGGGGAACTTTTCGGATGGAATACAGTTCGGCTTCGTCATCCGTTTTTGCCAGCTCACCACCTTCGAGAGCAAGGGCCGTTTCCAGGAGACGGGCCAGATGCTCCCCCTTCAATCCCATGGACATTTCCGTAGCACGTAATCGATGGAATGCTTTTTCATAATCTTCCTCTGATCCACGATCCGTATCCTCCAGCTCCTGCTTATCGGCCCGCTCCTCCGGTATCGTGTCCACCCGTTGTTCCAATGCCGTTCCTTCTGGTTCGGCGCTGGAGAAATGCTCCATCACGGTTTGATCTATGACCCGCCCGACGCTGCCCAGATCTTCCCGCACCTGTTCAACTTTGTTGACAACGCGAGAGAGAAAACGCAGATCAGCCTCTTCGGCGCTGGTGAAATGGTGGACGTAAACGTCTCTGGCCTGACCATGGCGATCGACACGCCCGTTGCGCTGTTCCAGCCGCATTGGATTCCACGGGATTTCGTAGTGAATCACGTATCGACAGCTCGTCTGAAGGTTGATTCCTTCCGCTGCGGTATCGGTTGCAACGAGGATACGAAGAGGCGATTGCGGATCGTTAAAGGCCTGCTTCACCTGTTCCCGACGGGCCGTGGAGGCGCCACCGAAAAGCGCCTCGACCTGCGGTGAAACGATACCGCGCTGTTGCAGACGCGTCATGACGTAATCCAGGGTGTGTTTATATTCGGTGAAGATGATCAGACGTTCGTCGTCGCGCAATTCCCCATCTTCCGTGAGATTGTCATCGATCCACTGGCTCAATCGTTCCCACTTGGCATCGCCGGGCATCTGGTCGCGTTCGTCGAGTTCTCCATCCACAGAATCGGGGGTCCATCCCAGTTGTGTGAGTGCTCGCCCCACTGCTCGTTGTTCGGCCTCCAGTTCCCGCGAATAACGCGTGAACCAGCCCCCGCCCTGACGCGCGGCGTCCTGTTGGCGCTGTTCTTTTTCCTCATCATCATCCAGTTCCGTTTCCGCTCGCTGGCGGGCATGGTCCACCTGTTCGGTGGAAACTTCACCATGTTCCAGACCTTCAATATGTTGCCACCACGTACACGCGAACGCATAGGAGCTGGACAACAGCCTTTTCGTGAGCAAGGAAGTTAAGAAGTGCCCGATATGTTGTTCCTGCGGTCCCTCCCGTTTTAGCACTTCCGCCGCGCTGGTGCGATAATTGCGCAGTGCCGCGTAGAGAGCGGCTTCTTCGTCTGTAAGGTCCAGTTCGAGCGCCTGCGGTGGCATACGGCGGGCAAATCGTCGCCCTTTACCCTCTTTGAGTAAATCTGATTTCAACCGTCGAATCATGACGGTCTTTTTCTGTTGATGCTCTTTTTCGGACATTTGCTGAGTCTGGCTGAATCGCACGGGATCAAGCATCTTCAGCAGGCCCGTAAACGAAAGCGTGTATCCGTCATGCGGAGTGGCGGTGAGAAAAAGACGATGCTCGAACTGTTGCGAAATCTCACGTAGCATTTTACATCGGTCACTCTCATCACCGTACTGCCGCGGCGCAAAATTATGGGCCTCATCGACGATGAGAAGATCCCAGGGCAGCTGGGTTTTGTTCCGGGCCAGCGTTTGTGTTGCTGCATCGAAGGAGGCAAGAACGTCCTGCTGGCGGAGATAATCCTGGGATGTCACAATACGCGGGTACGTGGACCACGGATTGGAATCCATCCCCATTTCACGTTTGAGTTCAAACGTCCGATTCCGGTCAACAAGGGTGAAATCGAGGTGAAACTTGTCTCTCATCTCCTCCTGCCACTGCTTCTGCAGAGAAGCCGGACACACAATCAACACACGTCGTATACGGCGTCGTATCAGAAGTTCGGACATAATGAGACCGGCTTCGATGGTCTTTCCCAAGCCTACGTCATCGGCCAGCAGAAGGTTCACCCGGGGCATCAGAAGCGCTTTAAGGAGGGGATACAACTGATAATCTTCAATCTGGATAGCGTTATACCACGGAGCGACCAGATTGACGTCTCGCTCGTTCTCCCCCTCACTTCTGGCCATTTTATTCGTGGCCGACCAACGATTGGCGTCAAGAAAGGCATCGAAATAATCCGGGGCATCAGGGCGCCTGTTCTCAATATCGGGCCACGCAAGGCGATCAATCACCTGTGCGGCCGGCTCGCGTTCCCACAGGAGCCTGTCCCTTTCCGGGTGACGCCAGCCGTCAATATAGCGGACGGTTGTGTAATGGAACTTCCCTTCGGCAGAGGAGGGTGAAGCCGTCACATCTTCCACTACCCCCGGTCTGTTTCTCACAACAACTGCTTGTCCTGGACGCGGCAACGGATTGGGATTATCCATGATATCCACAAACTTCCATAAAACGAATTGGGCTGCCTGCTGAGAGAGCATTGTTGGTCATTATATGAGGACTCGAACAATTCGCAAATTTCTACGGCATTCGGCCCTCATTTGATTTCGTTTCTTTTATGTCCTCTTTTTTCAAAAGGAAAACAGAAATCCGATTTTTGTGGACATTTTTCTTCGTCAACTCCCTCAAGCGGGAGAGTCTGAAGCCTTGATACCTTCGGAGGGGCACGGTATTATCCGTACGAGGCGAGCCGTCGGGCCGACGGTTCTTCGGATCGGCGGTGACAGGGTTGATGAACCACTTTTCGCATTGCAATATTTATTAACTGTTTGAGTTTGAAAAGAAAGGGTAAAGAGAATGTCTGATTTGGCTCGAGTATCTCCTGAAGAGGCCGGCCGAGCTTGTGCCTGGTGCGAGGAAACTATACCGGACGGCGTGCCGGTTTTCGCTATAGGCGGGAAGTTGAGACCCGGGACCGATCTGTCGGAGTATGAGGGCGCCGGTGTTCGCATGACGCTCACCACGGAAGATCGTAGCGTTGTCGCTATTGTACCACCACCCGACTCCGATGCCGCACGGGATGGCCTCGATTTCCTGTTCATGGTGTGCTCGGAGGACTGTGCCACAGAACTCACGGACACAATGGAAACCGAGCGGGAGCTCGGTGATGCACTTTTTGAGAGTATAAACAGGATAGGGTAGGAGCTGAGAGCTTACCGTCAGCTAAGCGACCATGTGATGGAGCGACATGCTTTCTG
>CAZXYF010000254.1:0-4109 GCA_964644705.1 uncultured candidatus Brocadiaceae bacterium
TGCGATGAAAGTATAGTATCTCCACCATTCTTTTCACAGGGCGTGGACCTGTGGGCCACCGGTCCCGACGAGATGCACTCAGTGCTGTAAGATTCAGTCAACGATTCACATAAACCGCTGGATCCTTTGCTCTCCCCTATTCGTCCCCGAAATATGTTCCCACGGACCGGGCGGTCTGTACCAGGTCGCCTTTCGGATCGACGGAACGCTGCCGGTCCGCCACTTTCTCCAGCCTGACCGTCTCAATCGCCTCCGCATGCAGGGCCACCATTGTGCCGAAATTGCCGTTGGCCGCATTGACCATGGCGTTGCGACCATACCGTGTGGCCAGAACGCGATCGCGGGTGGTGGGAGTTCCTCCGCGCTGCAGATGTCCGAGCACCACGGAACGGCTTTCGATATCGGTCTTTTCTTCAATGGCGTTGGCCAGCCAGGGGCCGATACCGCCGAGCCGCATCTTCTCGGTGCTTTCTTCCACATGCCCCCGTGAGACGAAGCCCCCTTCGGGAGTTTTGACTCCTTCGGACACGACGACGATACTGAAATTCCTCCCCTGCTCCTGTCGTGTGTGTATGGCGTCGCAGACCGACTCGAGGGAGTAGTCGATTTCCGGGATGAGAATTACATCACCCCCACCCGCCATCCCGCCATACAGCGCGAGCCAGCCGACGTAACGGCCCATGGTCTCCACAACCATCACGCGGTGGTGGGATTGAGCGGTGGTATGCAGCCGGTCGATGGCGTTGCCCACGATCTGCGCGGCGGTGTCGAATCCAAACGTGACATCGGTCTCGCACACGTCGTTATCGATGGTTTTGGGAACGCCGACGACGGGTATGCCTTTTTCATTCAATGATTTACCGATACTCATCGTGCCGTCTCCGCCGATGCATATCAAAGCGTCCAGCTCGCGGCTGCGGAAGTTGGCCACGCATTGATCCGACATATCCCGCGGCCCTTCGAAGGCGTCCTCGGGATGATAGTATTGAAACGGATTGGCTTTGTTGGAGGCTCCCAGTATGGTGCCGCCCACCGTGAGGATGCCGCTGACATCGTCGTATGAAAGCGGCTCCATACGATCCCGCACCAGACCGTCGTATCCGTCCCGGATGCCGTATGCTTCGATCCCGTAATCGACAGTTGCGGTTTTGACGACGGCACGGATGACGGCGTTCAATCCGGGGCAGTCCCCACCGCCGGTGAGGATGCCAACGCGTTGTATATCAGTGTCCTTCACCATCATGATCTCCTTAAATCCTGTGCCATTTGTTCAGTACGATGTCGGATCAATCTGGGGCATACGCAATGCAGTCTATGCCCGGCGAGCGCCCGCTAAGCGGTTCTTCACAAGCATCCTGAGGTTTCAGACAGGTTTCTATGGGGTCTTTCTCACGCTGCCCTGCTCGGAGGGTACAGTAATACACTGATTCAATGATACAAACGTTCACACTGAATCCCACCACTATCCTGCATCCCGGCATCTTCCGCAGGAGACCCTCTAAAGAGCGGATTTCCAGGATGTGTCAAACCTCAGGTTATTAATGATGATCCGCCTGGTCCTGCCCACTGCTTGTCGGTGCTTTCTCATTCTGTTGTCCCCGGGACGCCGTTTTCCGTTTGAACGTCTTTTTTCCAATGTTGTCGGTGGGGGCGGTCTCCGATCCGCCTTTTGTCTCGGTTGCTTTGCGGTCATTGAAGGCTTTTCGGGTTCTTTTGGGATACGTTTTCCTCAATTTCATCAGGCGCTGTCGGTACTGTTCCTCAAGGAATCCGCCCGGAACGAGATCCAGAGCACGGCGATATTCTCTGACAGCCGGTAGGGGCATCTGCAGCGTTTCGTACCCGCGTGCCAGCTCCACGTGCAGCGCAAGAGGCACCACATCAAATTTCTCCGTATTGCCCGTTGTCCCGCTGTAAATGCGTCCGCTGCGCTCGAGTAGAAACTTAAGTTGGTAAATTGTTGAAGTGTTATAGAGGTTCTGTTTTCGTGTAAAAGGCTGAATTTCAACGGAACCCTTCCGTTCCAGTAGTTGTTGCCGTATAACCACCGCTCTGGCGGACTGTTTTTTCATATCAGCGACTCGGGCCAGAACCCACAAAGCATCGTCGCCCCACCGCGTCTTTGAGTAATCACGAGCCACCCGATTAATAAGGGAAATGCGTTTCTCCATCTCAAGATCTTTACCAAATGCTTTTCTGAATAGCTTACCGCCCTCGCGCTCGGCGTCCCCCGTCGCCGCCGCAGAAGAAAGAGCGGTCAGGGTGAGTAGCAGGAAAGATAGCAGTCGGTAACGCATATTCACCATTTTTACAGTTCAGGTCAGTTTCTTGTTGCATGAACAAGCGGTTTCACCATCCTGTCAAGCCCCTTACCCACTAATGCCCGCCCGTATGCCCTGATGCGCCCTTCGGGCCCGATGAGGAACATGGCGGGGATGGATTGAACCTCGTATTTCCCTAACACATCCTTTTCCAACCGGCCTTGCAGTCGAACCTGTGGCCAGGCCAGGTCCCGCTCGTTCAAATAGTCGGTCAGCTCTTCTCGTGTATCGTCAACGCTGAGACTGATGACATGCAGGCCAGCGTTATGATAAGTTTTATACACGGAACGAATCCTTGCCATTCGTTTCCGTGAAGGCTTCGACCACGCGGCCCAGAAATGCAACAGAAGTGTATCCCCCTGGAAATCCGAAGGGCTTAGGTTCTTTCCCTTCAGCGTTGTTACTTCGAATTGGGGGGCTCGGCGGTCAATCAATTTCAATCGTTTCAGTCTCCGCTTGAAATCAGCACGTTGTTCCATGCGCGGGGGAATGTCCGGCTTGCCTTCAGGCGCATCGTCAACCGGGGAACGGGATTCGTTTCTGTATTGTTGCATTTCCTTTTCTGACAGGGGAGGATACCGGCGAAGATATTGCTGGAAGGTCTTTTTGAGCCGGTCATATTCCCCCGTAAAAGCATAGATATCCCCTGACATCCTGTAAGCAATTTGCTTCATGTCGGGAGAGGATTCATCCAACAGCTTTCCGGCCAATTTGTTCAGGGGCGCCGCTTTACCATCCGCCTGAACGTAGTCCAATAAGCGATATTTGACCGCCTCCAAACGCAGTTGGTCAGCCCTGAAACTCGCGTCCAATTGATTGGCTCTTTTTTCCAGCACTCGGGCAGCCGCGGCACGGTTACCCTTCTCAGCCATTGTTTTCGCTTTGCGGATCAGTTTGCCGGCGGGACCATCAGACTCACCCAGGTTTTTTCTGTCTTCCCTGCCCTTTATAACGCTGGAAACGGTCTGGGAGCGCCAGTATACCCCCAGAACAACGATAAAACCGACCAGCAAAACTAACCCGATACGCAGGGATTTCATAGGCTTCTCTTTCAATGATTCAGTCATCCAGAGGGTGGCCGGCGTCTTACGACCCCACTTCTTTCTTGTTTCTCACGATGGTGGAAATCAGGCCGTAATCCTGAGCATCCTCCGCCCCGATCCAGTAATTGCGCTTGGTATCCTTACGGACCTTCTCCACATTTTGGCCGGTTTCTTCGGCAATCAGCTTGTTGATCTTTTCTCGGATGCGGATAATCTCATTGGCTTCGATTTTTATGTCAGCCGTGGAACCCTTCACACCCGTGCTTGGTTGGTGCATAAGAAACCGTGAATTGGGCAGGCTGTAACGCCGTTCCGACGGAGCGGCAAGCAGGACCACCACTGCAGCGCTGGCCGTAAGGCCATTGCTTATGCAACGAACCGGAGCAGAAACGAACCGAATCATATCAAAAATGGCGTAGCCCGCATCCACGTCTCCGCCCGGAGAATTGATATAGAGATCAATAGGTGCCTCTTCGTCCTCGTTGTCGAGTATCAGTAGCTGTGTCGTGACTTTTTGAGCCAGCTCTTTGCTCACCGGTTCGGCCAGAATGATTGTGCGAGATTTCAGCAGTCTCTCACTAAGCGGCCCGTTCTCTTCTTCATCTTTCTCTTCGTCCTCGTTTTCGTCTTCCAGTCTCTGGTCCATAATCATGGTAATTCATTTCCTGCTAAATGTTTATGCATAGTGAATATAACGTATTTTACCCTCAGCGCCGACACACTGTAAAGGTGAATATCCAGTGAA
>CAZXYF010000255.1:0-4027 GCA_964644705.1 uncultured candidatus Brocadiaceae bacterium
GGGCGCTACACTGGGGGTGTAGAGGTCCCCGGTTCGAATCCGGGCGCCCCGACCAGCCTTCGCCAAGGCTTCGGCTGGCAGGCCGATGATCTGCTCGTCGAAGCCTTGTTTTATGTACGGAAGTGCTTATGCAAGAAGGCTGGCCGCCGTAGCTTTATGCGAAGGCGGCCCGGCGTTACAGAAGAGGGGGAAAGTTTCATGACGTACGTTTATCTTCTGCGGAGCGAAAAGCCCCCCGAAGAAAGCGATATTTCTTTTTTACGCTCCGTGTTCGAACTGGATGCGATAAAATCGGGCGTACTGGCCATCCCTTTCCAGCAGCTCCTGGTGGGTGCCGCGCTCTATAATTTCCCCGTTATCGATAAACAGGATTTTCTCGGCCTCCAGCACCGTTGAAAGGCGGTGAGCAATGGCAATGGTGGTCCGTCCTTCCCGCAGTCGATCAATGGCGCGCTGGATGAGCAGTTCAGTCTCTGAATCAACCGATGAAGTCGCTTCATCCAGGAGGAGTATGGGGGGATTTTTCAGCAGGGCTCGGGCGATGCTCACGCGCTGACGCTGTCCCTCGGACAGTTTTATGCCCCGCTTCCCAATCGTGGTATCATAGCCGTCCGGTAGCTCCTCCACGAAGGGGTCGGCGTTGGCCATTTCGGACGCCTCGACAATCGCTTCTCGAGGAGCGTCGGGCCGGCCATAAGCGATATTTTCCGCCACAGAGCCCGAAAAGAGGAAGTCATCCTGCATAACCATGCCTATATGGCTGCGCAACGAGCGTAATTTGATGTTACGCACATCCTGCTCATCCAGCGTGACCCGACCTTCGAAGGGATCATAAAACCGAGGTATGAGTTGCGTTATGGTTGTTTTGCCCGCGCCGCTGGGGCCAACAAGGGCCACCATTTGGCCGGGTTCGGCGGTAAAATTGATCCCGTGGAGAACCGGTTCTTCTTCGTAGGAGAAGTGGACATCGTTGAATTCGATTAGTCCGTTCGTCTCAGAGAGTTCGATCGCCTCATGGTGTTCACGTATTTTGGGTTCGATATCCATGTATTTGAAAAAGCGCCCCATGCCAGCAAAAAACCGGCCGGCTCGTTCCACCATCATCATGAGTCGCAGAATAGGGCGCATAAAGCCCCGGAGATACAGGACAAATGCGAAGAAAACACCGACCTCAATTATCCCCTGCATCGTGAGCAGCCCGCCATAAAAAAGGGCGATGGCCATGGCTGCGCCGTTTATCAGCATGGAGCCAGGGAACAAAAAGGAAACCCATTTAACCACGTTCATCCGGCTCCGGTAGTGATGTTCGTTGGCCTCGCGCACTGTTTGGGCTTCTGTGCTCTCGCGACCGTAGGCTTTGATGACCTGGATACCGGAGAGATTCTCCTCGAGCTGGTCCGAAAGGGAAGCTTTATTTTCCCGCACGTCACGGGATCGATTCAGCATGCGTTTTGCGGTATGACGTGCGAAAATAAGCAGGATCGGGCTCATTGCCAGCGTGACGAGAGCAAGCCGCCAGTTGAGATAGAACAGCAACCCGGCTGTGCCCAACATCATGGAAACCGACAGGATAAGCGTCTCCGGGCCATGGTGCACGATTTCCTCGATCACGTTAATGTCGTCCACAATCCGAGATAGTAACTCCCCGGCTTTTTTCCGATCATGGAAGGACATGGACAGTTTTTGAAAATGCTCGTAAAGATCATTGCGCAACCAGCAGGTGATGCGCTGAGCAATTTCGTGTCCCCAGTATTCTTTTACGGCCGCGATGATGGACCACACGGCAAACATCAGGACGAATGCCCCTGAGACGACCAGAAGACCGCTGTAATTTTTGTTCTTCACAATGTCATCGACGACATACCGTATGACCAACGGTGGTGCCAGAAGAATAACACCAGCGGCGAGATGCATGATCTGCACGAGGGTGAATTGAATCCAGCGTGGGCGTATGTAGGTTGTGCAGAAGCGGACGAGGCATTCAACCGGTGTGTAGCGTTCATCATTCATAGCAACATACTGTAGCGAAGAAGGATTACACGCAAATGGGGTAGTCGGATCCCCTGGACAGAGCGTGATGGGCGCTCCGAGGGCGACACAAAATAATACCCCCTGAACGGGCAACATTCAGCGGGCGGACAATGATATGTGCGCTTGCTCCGTAACTATTCAGTAAAGCACGTATCTAACCTGCAGTGAATACCCCACCCTTGCGGTGGGGATGTTTATGGTTCGGCCTACTCCAATGGCATGGGTAAGTGAAAGGGAAATCGCGCGATTTCCCTCTTTGCGTTGGAACCTTCGTGTAGGGAGAAACATAATGATCCCCGGCCAAGGCACGGGGTATTATCAAAAAACCGACGTGGTTCACTGAATAGTTACCTTGCTCCCCCCGAACATTTCACAAACCTCAAGCGTTAATTATTCTAAAAGCCGTCTCAGCCACAGGTGATGATTAACACTCAGGCCAATTTTGAATCACAGGGTGTTTTCAACAACTCAAACGACACCGGTTTGGTCTCTGACCGAGCTCGTGAAATGATGGGGGTAGGGAAGGGCGGAAAGGGTAACGCTAGCTCAATCCGCTGCTCAGAGAGCGGCTCCGTGGTTCTCCTGAAGAACTATTCCGACCGCGCGTTGCGCACCTTCTCCATGAACGCGGCCGCAGTGCTTTCGATGACATCCATGTCGCCCGTTTTGAGGGCGCTTTTCTTGACCAAAGCACTACCGACTCCACAGGCGGCCGCTCCGGCATCCAGAAAATCGACAATAGTATCCAGATTGACCCCGCCCGTTGGTACGAGTGACAGCTGGGGCATCGGGGCAAGCATTGCTTTAATCAGCTTCGGTCCGCCAATGCTGGCGGGAAACACTTTGACAAAATCAGCGCCAGCCTGGTAAGCGTTGATGGCTTCCGTGGGGGTGAACGCGCCCGGCATCGTGACTTTGTCGTAGCGGTGAGCCATCTCAATCATATCGTAGTTGGTGATGGGGCTGACGATATATTCCGCACCGGCGAGAATGGCCGATCGGGCGGTTTCGGCATCCAGTACGCTACCGGCTCCAATGAGAACATCATCGCCCAATTCGTCGGTTGCAGTCTCAATCACATCTAATGCGTCTGGTGTGGTCATGGTGACTTCGATCAGATCGCATCCACCCGCTTTCAGGGCGCGGCCAACCTCAATGAGTTGTTCGGAGCTGTCGGCTCGGAGAACGGCGATGAATGCGGTCTCGCGAATTCGCTGTATCTGTTCGTGACGGGTCATAGTGTAAACTCCTACGATGCAATCATGTGTGCTAAAGAATTGATTCGTCGGGGAATGTAGCGCTGGAAAGAGCAATTCATCACGATCTGTCTCCAGCGGGGACAGATGGGGAGATCAAATCACAAACGCGATTTTATTCCCCCATAATTTGGGCAATGACCTCACGTTCGCGCGATCGGACGTCACAATCCAGGAAAACGACCTGTTGCCAGGTGCCCAGCATCAGGCGATTGTCCCGGAAGGGGATTGTGAGGGATGGCCCGATGAGACTGGCGCGAATATGGGAATGGCCGTTCTTATCATGCCAGCGTTCTTCGTGTTGATAGTAGTGATCTTTGGGCGCGCACCGTTCAAAAAAATCTTCCATATCCTGGACCAGGCCCGGTTCATATTCAAGCGTGGTGAGGGCACCGGTGGAGCCGGGTACAAAAACGGTTACCACTCCATCCTGGATGTCGCTTTCCTCCACGACCTCGGCGACCTCGTGCGTGACGTCCACGATATCGAGTTCGGCTTCCGTGCTAAACGAGAAACTGGTTGTTTCAACCGCCATAATGTCTCATCCGACCAAAATGAATACGTGCATACGAATAACATCTACCAGAATTATACTACTGTAATCGGCGAGTAATGAAAAGCTCAGACGTTCACCTTTATCCCTGATGGCCCTCGTTGCCAGGCCCTGCCTTTATCGCATCGCGCGAATGCATCCCCTACCAGGATAAAGCGATGGTGCGCGAGAAGAACAGCCTTTCGGA
>CAZXYF010000256.1:0-4023 GCA_964644705.1 uncultured candidatus Brocadiaceae bacterium
GGGACAAGCCCGGCAGTAGGCCCATCTGGAATAACGTGGTTCACTGAATGCTTACGCCGCAGGGCCTGCAAACAAATATCTCATCGTTGATGGAATCCGAACACACCGATAAACTGTGGGTCTCTGCATCACTGCATACCTGTATCATTGCATTCAGCACAAGCGTGAAATGAGAAGCGTGAAACGCATGTCCGGGACGTTAAAAAAGTCATGAAGAACTGAGCAACCAACCTCAAGCCAGGGGACATTTATCGTGCAGAGTGACGAGCTCCTCGGATTTTTTCTGGACTATTGTTCGGTGGAATGCGGCCTGAGCCAGAACACGCTGGATGCCTACGCCCGCGACATCGAGGACTTTTTGTCAACCAGGGATCTGGAGAGCACGACAGAACTTGAAGACATCACGGCCACGGAGCTCGTACAGTTCGTGGAATCCTGTCGTAACCGCGACTTGAGTCCGAATTCTGTTTGGCGACGTGTCGTATCCATCCGGATGTTTTATCGTTTTTTGACGCTGGAAGGGTACGTGGATAGCGACGTGGCCGATGCGTTCGAAACACCACACCTTCGTAAAAAAATCCCCGATGTTCTGACTGAGAAACAGGTTAATCAGTTACTGAACGCTCCGGATGCCGACGACAAGTGGCGGCGCCGGGACCGGGCGATTCTTGAAATGTTGTATGCCACTGGTGCGCGGGCGAGCGAAGTATGCAATCTCAATCCCTCGCATGTCAATTCGGAGTACGGCTTTATTAGATTTTACGGGAAACGAATGAAAGAAAGGCTGGTGCCGGTGGGGGAGCGGGCACTGGACGCTCTGGAGGAGTATGTGCAGGTTGAACGCCCACAGCTTATGCCGCAGGATGGTAGTGCAGATGCGTTGTTTTTGACGCAGAAAGGGAATCGGATAAGCCGTAATGTGCTCTGGAAAATGGTCTCAAAATATGCTAAAAAAGCAGCTCTTGGTGTTCACGTGCACCCCCACATGTTGCGACACAGTTTTGCCAGTCATTTGCTGGCGGGCGGGGCCGATCTTCGAGCGGTGCAAATGATGCTCGGACACGCCGATATTTCCACCACCGAGATCTACAGTCACGTGGACCAGGAGCGGCTCCTGAATATGCACGAGAAGTTTCATCCGCGGTCCTGAGGTCGATTGACCGGATTGATGTGCGTCACGGCGCTCTGGGATAAGTTATCGAGGGATTTCCAATGTGAATGGGGTGGTTCTGGAAATTACGCGAGAACCGACGCGGGCGAATACGCACGAACAAGGACATTTTCACCCGACTGAAGGAAAAACATGCCGCTGTTGAAACGTCGTATCCAATTCTGGGCTGCCGGCGCATGTGGACAGGCACTCGTTAGCTGTATCGCAGCGAGCTGGCGGTATAGAACCGCCTTGCCCTCCGTTAACGAGGACAATTTGCGGGTCAGGGGAGACCAGGCGATATTCGTGTTCTGGCATCGTCATCTCCTTTCCCTGCTGGGGCGGTTCCGGGGATATCCCGTTTGCGTTCCGGTTAGCGAGAGTAACGATGGCGAATATGTGGCACGGGTTATGGAACGATACGGTCTGCTTGCGGTACGGGGGTCCTCCTCCCGGGGGCAGATCAAGTTGATCCGCGGTTTACTGAAGGCAATTGACGATGGACGAAGTTGCGCGATCAGTCCGGATGGGCCACGGGGCCCTTGCTACAGCGTCCAGCCGGGTTTCATCCTGTTGGCCCGCCGGACGGGTTTGCCCGTTTTCCCGCTTGGGGTGTCGGTCGATAGGGCGTGGGAACTCAACAGCTGGGACTCATTCGTGATCCCCAGGCCGTTCAGCCGCATCGGGATTCACAGCGGGCCACCGGTCACCGCTGCGGAAGTGGAGCAACAGCCGATTGAGGTATCATGCGATCAAATAGGGGAGAATTTGATGGAGGCCACACGGAATGCGAAGACACTCCTCGATGATTCGTGATTAGTCTATTTTGCAGTGCTCGTCGGTGGCCACATCCACCTTTTGTCCGGTTGCATCCCGACGAATACTGCCGAAACTGGGCATGTTGCGCAATTCCTCTTTGCTGAACACCGGACCATCCTGACACACCAGCCGTCCGTCGCATTCGCACTGGCCGCACACCCCGATGGCACATTTCATGTACCTTTCCATGGCAGCCTGACAGGCCACGTCTTCCATCCGACAGGTGGCCACGACGCTGGACATCATAGCTTCGGGCCCGCAGGTATAGACGCTGTCAACCTCATCCTTGCGCAGAGCCTCCTGGAGCCACCGGGTCGGAAATCCGGAGTGGCCGGCCGAACCGTCTTCGGTATAGACCACCTGGTCGGGGAAACGCTCCTCGAAGAATACGTCGTCGGCTGAGGGAGCCCCCTGAACAACGGTGACGTTGTTTGCCTGTTCAGCAAGAAGGGCCAGTGGAGCCATTCCGCAGCCGCCTCCCAGGAGAACTTTTCTGTCGGCGGGCCGTTGCCGCCATCCCCAGAATCCACGGCCATAGGGACCGCGGAACCCAATCCGTGTACCCGGAGCAGCGTTAACCAACTGGCGCGTGAAAGACCCTTTCACCAGAACGGTAATTCCGAAACGATCTTCCTCAGCATATGAGATAACGAAAGGTTTCTCGTCCATTCCAGGGATCCAGACCATGACGAACTGCCCGGGGTCATTTTTGCGCGGACAGAATGAAGGATTGGCAGAGGGCGGATACTGGAAAAACAAAGAGGTCATGTTCCCGGTTTCGCATCGTTTGTCCACCAGAGGCACCGTAACCGGCACCTGAGGGGTTAGCGCTTCTCCCGGTTGTTGAGATAGATGGGGGTTACTTCGGTTCATGGGCGGCACCTCGCACATCGTTCAAAGAATGGATCTCCAGCTCGTTACACAGTTCCGACAGTTCATCCGTAATGTGGTCGAACACATCCGGTCCCCGCTGATACGCCCCGGTGCCAACACCCACAGTGCTGGCTCCCGCCATGACCATCTCCAGTGCGTGGCTGCCGGAGCTCACACCACCGATTCCGATGATTGGAGCTTCCCATCCGTGCTCACGCATCGTGGCGTAGGCGTCGTAAACACACCGCACGGCCACCGGCCGCAGGGCGGGACCGGAAATGCCCCCGACTTTGAAATCAAGTACCGGATGCTGTGCTGACACATCGATCACCATGCCGGGACCCAGCGTATTGACGGCTGATATGCCCGTTGCTCCGCCCTCCAGCGCCGCCAGCACGAGTTCTCCCATAGCGGGAACGTTGGGAGAAAGCTTCACAAAAATCGGTTTGTCCGTCACTTCCCGAACCGTTCGTGTGATCTTCTCGGTCGCTTCTGGAGTGCTGTGCCCGGCCAGAACGCCGTATCCAGGCGTGTGGGGACAGGAAAGGGGAAGTTCCAGAGCCGAAAAACCCGCTGGCATGAGCGTTTCCGCAACGCTTGCAAACTCATCCGCTTCCTGCCCTATAGCGCTGGCGAAAACCGGCATCTCCAGCTCACCCACACCATCGAACTCACGCGCCGCCGCCTCCATCCCTGGATTACTGTAACCCACGGCATTGAGCATTCCACCCTCGTAAGCAATGACGGTGGGACCGTTGTGGCCTTTTCGTGGTTCCGGGCTGACGCTTTTTATGGTTGCCGCACCGGCTCCAGACTGCACGAGTCGTTCAAGTAACTCGTTGGACAATCCGAGTATGCCGGAGGCGAGGACAGTGGGATTATCGAGCTGGATGCCCGCCAGATCAACGGACAAATCAACTGTTTGGTCGGTGCTGTTAGTCACGGGATGTGTCTTTCTGTATCCGGGATTCTTGCAGTAAAGCGGAAAACATTTGAGTGCCAGGCACGGCTCCTGCAATTATAGGGGGTGTGGTCAGCGGACTCAATGTATGGGGCCAAATACAGATCGTGCCGGCTATCTCGAACATTTCACGAGTTCGGTCGGAGACCAAACCGGTGTTGTTTGGTAAGGTTTCGGTGAACCACGTGCGTTTTGTGATGCCCTACTTGCCGGGCTTGTC
>CAZXYF010000257.1:0-4004 GCA_964644705.1 uncultured candidatus Brocadiaceae bacterium
GGCCCATCTGGAATAACGTGGTTCACTGAATGCTTACCATCAACCGGTGTTCGAGCAAAGTGCAACTTCATATGCGGAGCGGCAATATGCGTTGGATTTGGGGCTCAGCTCTTAATCCGCGACCCTGATCTGCTCGCATCGGCGTCTGTCATGGCGCTGCTCTACTGAAAACCAGCACGTTGATGGATTGATGGATCCCCTACCAGTAAGTATTCAGTGAACCACGCGCACTTTGTGATGGTCTCACACAATCAGGGCGATCACTGTTGTCAGTTCTCAGAACCGGCGCACTGACGACTCATGACATTGCTGAGCCCCCCACTCCCTGCGTTGATCGGATGAGCACGGTTGTTCAGTGGCCCGGCTCGATCCGCGCTATGGCAATCCCCTGCTCGCCCGCCACACTGTAGAGCATGTAGAGCGCCCCGTCCTCCCTGTAGATGGCCGGATCACGCAGCTGTCGCACGGGCTCGCCGGCGGGACCGTAAGTGGACACCTCCAGCGGCAGATTGCCCCCTTCGTAGCTGAAATCCGGTTCCAGTACAATTTCCGGCTCCGACAACTCCCAATCATGCCAGTCCCTGCTGACATCGATGGTGGACAGCAGTATGCGTTCCGGGCGATCTCCCGCCAGCGAATACAGCAGATAGAGAGTATCACCTTCAACCCACGGAGCCGTGTGCCGGACGCCGGGGCGGTAATGCGGGCCCGCCTCAAAACCGGATAAACCGTTCTCGGAACGGTAAATGATGCCGTCCGTGTTGTCGTTCTTCGCAAACGCATACCAGGCGCCCTCGTGCGGAATCACCCGGAAGTAGAACTTACCCAGCACCTCATCCCGCGGCGCAAAGTTCACGCCATCCTCCGACGTGGCCACAAACGACACCTGCCCCGAAATCGGTGAATCATCGGGAGCCGGTTGATGGAAATACATGCGGATGGTGCGTCGTTCGTGATCAATGTGCACGTCCGGGCTGCCGATATGCCCCTTTCCCGGTCCCTCTTCCACGTGCAATGTCCCCGGCTCGTGAATCGTCCACGGCCCCTCCAGATAATCGGCGTAAGCCAGACGAATATAACGCCCCCCGTGATGGGCGAAATAGAGGTAATAGCGCCCCAGCGGGTTCTCCAACCAGTCGGGCACGTGGATCAGGGAGGGACCGTTGATGTTGGCTCCCCGGTCACCCTCCAGACCCGGCATGGAGGGGCGGATGATGGGATTGCCCGGAAACCGGCTGACGCGGAATCGATCGGTCTGCTGCCAGGAGCTATCATCGTATGACATCGGCCAATTATCATCCTTCATAATTTTTATTCAAATGTCCCGTATTCGCGGCACGCCTCCACCATCGCATCTATATTCTCCAGAGGCACTTCCGGCTCCAGCACGTGCGTGGGCGATATGATCAGGCCGCCATTCTGGCCGTATTTGTCGATGACCTCTTCAATCCGGGCGCGCACATCATCGGGACTGCCGTGGGGCATAGTGGACTGGGTTCCGATGGTGCCGTCGAATGTCACGCGGTCACCGTAGCTGTCATACACGGCATCCACATCCAGCGCTTCCGGCTGTAACGGATTCAAAATATCCACGCCGGCATCAACCAGATCCCCCGCTATATCCTCAATATTGCCGTCGCTGTGGTACCAGATGCGGCAATCGGGATTGATTTCTTTGACCTCGGACCAGAGCCTTTCCCACCGGCTGTGCATGAATTTCTCCCAGATGGGTCTGGAGAACATCATGGCCTCCTGGTTGGCGACGTCGTCCCCGCAATGGAGATAATCGGCCCCGGCTCGTGCCGCTGTGGTTGCTTTGAAGCGTGCCCCTTCCATGATCCGGTCCAGCAGGCATTCCGCCCACTCCGGACGTTGCATCAGATCCATCAGAAACTGTTCGTATCCGCGGATCTGCCAGGCCCACTCGTACATGTGCCCCACACCGCCCACGACGATTTCGCCCCTCTCCCGGGCCTCCTGCACCGTCTCTCCGTAGTGGGATACGTCCCAGCTCTCATAATCCGGAAGGGGATAATTTTCAATCTCCTCCAGGCTTTCGGCGTTGCGAAGCGGGGACACGTAGCCGAAAAAGTGGTAGAAACCGCTGGGGACCCGGGCCACGCCCGCGGCGTTGTACTGCGTGCCTTCGGGAAGATCATCATCCTCATAATATTTGTCGTAATCGAGCGGCTCAAGATCCTCGGGACGCTGGGGATGGAGAGACGTTGTCTTCATAAACCCGTAATGGTTGCCGATATCCTCGGTGCCGATGTGATCGATCACGCGCTTTTTCAAATCAGGGGTGAAATTGGCGTAATACAGGGTCCGGTCGGGTTGTTCATGCCGGAGCGTGGCCAAAAAATTTTCTCTGTCGGTGCTCATTTCTACTCCTCAGTGTATCCATGTTGGTGTTGTCGGATTTTGCATAAAAAAAACGACATGATACATCTCTTACTCTTCACATCCCACGTCGTGAAGAGCTTCGTAGCGGCTGCGATAGTTTGAAAGCATCTCTTCGTGATTATCCCCCTCAATCTCACCGTGCACGACCGGATCATCCATTTCCTCCAGCCATCCATCCAGGTGATTCTTCATGTCCTTCAGCACGTCGTCATACACGGGTTCACGGGCGACGTTGGTGAGTTCAAGCGGGTCGTTGCGTAAGTCGTATAGTTCATACTCCGGACATTCCCGGCCGGTGGAATCCACCGGGACCAGATTCCGGATCAGTTTAAACTCCTCGGTCCGCACGGAAAAATTCAATCCGTCCACCCAGTTGCCAAAAGCGACCTCGCGGGTTGAGGGCACGGCGTCAACGTATTCCCGGCATCCCCGGGCAAAACTGGCGCCCTGGAGATTATCGGGCGGTTCCAGCTCCAGCAGATCAAACAGGGTGGGAACAAAATCCACGTTGCTCAGCATCCACGGGCACGTTCGCCCACCGGCCACGCCGCCACCGGGCCAGCGCATGATGAATCCCACCCCCAGACCCTGATCATACATGGTCCATTTGGCCCCGGGCAATTCCGGGCCGTGATCCGTGTTGAACAGGACGATGGTGTTGCGCTCGAGCCCCGCATCGGACAGCGCATCCAGAATTTCTCCCACCGCACAGTCCACCCGATGCAGACTCCCCTGCAGCCCCGCCACGTGCTCGCGGGCTGCCGCTTCCTCATCCGTTCCGTCCAGAATCCGGGTCCATTCCGGCCAGTCATGCGCCCGGGCAAACGGTGGAATACGGACGCCTCTGTCGTCGTCCGGTGGACATTCCGCATAGTCGTAAGGCGTATGCGTCTCGACAAAGCCCACCTGGAGATAGAATGGCCCCTCGGCCTCATTGCGAAGAAACGATGCTGCTTGATCGGCCACTCCCGTTGCTGATTGCTCGCCCTGGGGATGAACCTCATCGAATCCCAGCCGGTCCAGATGAGCCGTTTCATCCTGCAGGCCGAAAAAAGCCGTGTCGTACCCGGCCGCCCGCAGGAGATGGGACAGATGCTGCTGATAATCCTTCATCTCCCAGCTCCAGCATCCCCCCGCCAGCCCCACCAGTCCGTTGGTCAGTGGATATCGTCCCGTCAACAGAGCCCCTCGCGACGGGCTGCAGATGGGACAGGTGGCGAACATATTATCGAATTTGACCCCGTCGTGGGCCAGACGGTCGATGCGCGGGGTGCGGACGGTGGGATTGTCGTAGCAACCGAACATGCGTCCGCTGTCATGGGTGGTGATCACCAGTACGTTGGGAGGTGAGTGCGACATTGAGGTGCTCCAAAACAGAAAGTCGATGGACAAGAAGGCATGTTATTGTAGCTGATCCGTAATCACTTACAACCCCGTGCGTTTCACATAACTATGGAACGGTGGAGGGGGATCGAACTCCGGGGGAAACACTCGCGTGTGGAAAGAGTCATACATAAAAAGCCACAGTGACGAAGAAGCAGAAGAATCAGAACTCCTGATCCGTTGGAAAATAAAGTGAACCCTATTCGACATGTAGCGGG
>CAZXYF010000258.1:0-3983 GCA_964644705.1 uncultured candidatus Brocadiaceae bacterium
CAACAAAAACGGAAGGGCAAATTTAAGTTTATGCCATTTATTTCCGGCCGCTTAGCAACTATCAACTATCAACTATCAACTATGTACGTACCATTCCCGGCTTACGTCTGATCGCCTTTTTCTCTGAACGGGCATACCAACGCCGGAGTGTATGGACTCGTCACTTATTTTGTCCCTATCCCCCGGCGGTGCGGCCCCTGATTGTACAGCAATGTATTGTAACGGGGCTTCCCTGAGAACAACAAGATAGGGGGGTTGGTTGTTGGTTGCTGGTTGCTGGTTGTTGGTTGCTCGGTCGAAGATCCACCGTACGGCTGATTCTTGGTTAACGGCGGTTATTTGTTAGTGGTTATTTTGTTATTTGGGGGGACGAAAGTTGAAAGTTGAAAGTTGAAGGTTGAATTAGTTCAACGATTCAACCCCACGAACGCGGGACCAGCAAACTGGTCATTCAACTTTCAATTTTGAACCTTCAACTTTGAACTTTCAACTTTGAACTTTCAACTGTCGTTCCCTCAACTCACCGTCACTTCCAGGCCGCGGTCGTTGACGCGGAAGTCGTAGAATCGGGCCAGGTCGTTGGGTGGATCGGCTTCCAGATCCTCGCGGCATCGGCGGGCGGCCTCCTCATCGGGGCAGACCATCAGCATGAAACCGCCTCCGCCCGCGCCCAGCAGCTTGGCACCGGCGACGTACTCGCTGACCCGGTCCATGATCTCCTCCACGCGGGCGTTCGTGCTGTTGGGATCGAGTCGTTTGTTGGTCTCCCATACGCGGTCAAGTGTCGCACCGAGCTGCGCTGCATCGCGTCGTTCCAGGGCCTCGCGGACGTGGCTGCATTCGGCGGCCAACTGCTCCATACACCGGAGGTATTCCGGTTCCCTGTCCAGATAGCGGCCGACCACCTGCTGCAGGATGTTTTTCGCCAGCCGGGTTACGCCGGTGTAATACAGGAGCGTTCGCCGCTCATTCGTACTCGGACAAAGAATCTCGGGATGAAGCCAGCGGATCTCGGGATCGGGTTCCATCCCCGGATCCGTGCTGATCAGTTTGACCCCTCCGATCACTCCCCCAATCTGATCCTGCCATCCGCCGCCGGTGGTCAGCATCTGTTCCAGCACCAGCACCTGGTGGAAGAGTTCTCTGTCCGTGGGCTCGGAACCCAGCAGACGGCGAACAGTGGCCAGAAGCACCGCTCCCAGTATGCTGCTCGTGCCCAGTCCCGATCCCTTCGGCACGGCACAGAGGGTGGTGAGCTCGATGCCGCCACCAAACGCCTCCAGCATCTCCTCCAGGTTGTCGGGCCCATTCCACACCTCGTTCCCGGGCTGAAATCCACAGAGGGCGAGCGCCGCGCGGGCGATGGAAAACTCGCCCTCGGGATCCCTGTAGGCGCCAAGCTCATCCAGCGTGGTGATCGTCTCGGTGATCCCCAGGTCGATCGACGAGAGTTTGATCCGCGGCTGGTCGCAGAGCCGCGCGAACGCCTGGATGGGGGGTTGCCCGTTGAGGTTCGCCGCCACGTTGACCACCGATCCACCGTGTTCGAGCGTGTAGGGCGGGGTATCGGTCCAACCACCGGCAAGATCCAGACGCACCGGCGCCCGGCCCCAGACAATTTCGTCCGTCTTGATGCCCCGCTGCGGCCGGCTGGCGGGCGGCGAGATGGATCCAACCAGGGCGGTCCGCACGGTGTCGGCGGCGCACGATTTTAGAGTCTCCGGCAGATGCCCCTCCGGTTCCCGGTCGGGATATGCCGCACGGAACGCCTCCTTCACCCGTTCCATCTCCCGCCCGGGCAGGTCAATATCCTCCAGCACCGAGCCGAGGGTATGGAGGATGCGGGCACGTTCCAGTGCGCGCGCCTGGTCCGGCACCGATTCCAGCAGCTGGACGCAGTGACGGGTGGGATCGTCGGCGGAACGGAGCAGATGCGCCAGCTCGCGCGCGGAGAACTCCTCATCCGACAGCACGCAGTGCGGAAGTGTATGGATGAGGGTATCGGTGCGCACGGCGCGTCGTCGCTGCCAGAACCGACGCCAGTCCGCGCGTTCGGCAATCTCCATGACCGAATACCGGCGACGCTCTTTCCATCGCTGCAGAATCCCGGACCGGGCCGATTCCTCCTGCATCCACAGCACCAGATCGTTCGCGTCCGGATCCGGTGAGGCCGGGAAGAGGCGCGCGTTCCAGAGGGAGCGATCCGCCTGCGGGATATCGCCCCACACATCATCCTCGCTCACGCCATGACGATCGAGCCAGGTCCGGATGGGGTGGTTGAGAAAAGTGCAGGTGTCCTGCTCGAGGCGCCCTTTAAATGTGTCGTCGATGCCGTACAAACGGTAGAAATAAACCGGTTCCTCTTCCTCCGTTTCGCCGGGTATGACGTCCAGGCAGGTGCCTTCGCGCAGACGGCGCGGTTCCTTGAGATCGGCGCCCACCAGCAGATTGCGCCCGTCCAGCCGCAGATCGGCCGATGAGACGGTGCCCTCCACCCACGCGTCGCGTCCGTTCACCTGCGAGCGAGTGAGACGTGAGTTGATGATGAGGGGGTCGGAATGAACGGCTGGGGATCCCACGGTGCGGGTGGCGCGCAGCTGCTGGGCCGAGCGGAGATAATCGGCGGAGGTGCCGAAATGAAGGAACTGGCAGTCGGGAACGGTGCTGCAGAAAAACGGTTCCTCGCCGAGGCTGTCCCGGATGAGACGCAGCGCGGATTCGTCCAGATCCGAAGCGCCATGCTCGGCCACCGTCCGGGCGTACTCCGGGAAATCGCTCGATCCGAGCGCGCAGCAAATCTCGGTGTAAAAATCCAGCGGCACCACGTCGGTGTATTCGGTCCGCGCACAAAGCTGTTTGTTGACATCGATGAGTTTTCCGGCGAAATGGGGTGAAAAGCTCATGATGCCCAGATCGATGGCCGCCTGACCTCCGGCATTGATAGCCCCCTGCTGGTCCACCGTGCTGACCGACGGTTTTTGGAGGTACCGGTGGACTCGTCCGTTCCGCCGGACGTCCGCAAAAACCCCGTGTTCGCAGGCTTCCTCCGGGCTGACGTGCGTGGCCACGCCCGTGAGACCGTCGTGATCCAGCCGCACGCGATCGGCGTCGAAATCCAGCAGCACATCGCCCGCGCAGATGATGACCTGTCCGCCGGGACGCGCGGGCAGCTGCATGTAGCGTTGCAGCTGGAGGTCGAACAGCGTGGTCGGCAGCACGGAGTTGCCGGTGGTGGGCAGCGGGGCGAAGAGTTTCCCGCAGATGGAGTAGGCGGGCATGCGCCTGCTTTTCCCGCCCCCGTGCAGTATGAGCGTGCGGCGGTTCCGCAGGGAGCGATCCGCATCGTCCTCCCCCGCGAGTGTGGACAGCACATGGATGGTGCTCCCGCCGCTGCCCACCCGTCCGCCGGGTGGATCGGGGATGACGCGCCATTCATCGACGTCGCACAGAAATCCCAGCTGCTGTCGCTGATCGAGGAGATAGCGGAACTGCTCCGCCTGCCGGGCGGTGGACGCGGTCAATACCAGTGTTGTGGGGTTTTTTGGGGGCACTTTTAGTTTTTAGTTGCTAGTTGCTAGTTGCTAGTTGTTAGTTGCTCGGTCGAGGATTCGCCGTGCGGCTGATTGTTGGGTATTGGTTACTGGTTATTCGGCATTCGTGACACATCATAGTCTGAGTTGATAGTAACGTCGTTCCCGCCCTTAACCAATTAACCAGTCAACCACGGCCCGTCAGCCCGTATCAGTTGACAGTATAACCAGCAAGAGGCCCGAATAGAAAGGGCGCGCACCGCGGCACGGAACTCATCCGCCATAGTGCGCCAGAGGATTTAACACTTTCCTCTGACATCAGGAAACGGGAGTCGGGCGGATAAATCCACCCCTCCATGATCCGGCTTCCCCGAACATCTCACAAACCTCAAGCGTAAATTCAGAACTCCTGATCCGTTGGAAAATAAAGTGAACCCCAATTCGCCTAATAGC
>CAZXYF010000259.1:0-3953 GCA_964644705.1 uncultured candidatus Brocadiaceae bacterium
GAGGCGTACTTCTGCACTACCCGAAGATGCGCAAACAACGCGATAGGGCCTTCTGCCCTTGCCGCGCGGAAAATGACAGAAAGAACCCGAAAAATTAGAACTTATGCGTAAACCTGAAAGGGACGCGACAAAATATGGAGTACATTGGGACAACGGAGCAGGACCGCAAAGACATGCTGGACACCATCGGTGCTGACAGTATCGGTGAGTTGTTCGACGCCGTGCCGGAGGATTTACGCTCCGGGGAACTGGACATTCCACCCGGTCAATCGGAGATGTCCGTCAAGAAACATCTTGAGCGGCTGGGCGCTAAAAATGCCACCGACCTGACCCTGTTTCTGGGCGGGGGCTTTTACGATCATTACGTGCCGTCGGTCGTCGATGCAGTGACGCGCCGGGGAGAGTTTTACACCGCCTACACACCCTACCAGCCGGAGTGTTCCCAGGGGACACTTCAGGCCATTTACGAGTATCAGACCGCGCTCTGCCGCCTGATGGAAATGGAGACCGCCAACGCCAGCCTCTACGACGGAGGAACCGCGCTGTATGAGGCGGCCATGATGGCGGTCCGTATCACCGATCGGGACAAAATAATCCTCGATAGCGGCATAAGTCCCATCTACCGGAGCATGCTGCACTGCTACACGCGCAACCTGAACCTTGAATTTGAGGAACTTCCCTTCCACGTGGGCACGACCAGCCGCGATGAGGCCCGGGAACGACTCGATGAAAACACCGCGGCCATCCTCCTGCAAAACCCCAACTTCTACGGCTGCGCTGACGACCTGACCGACGTCGTGGAGATGGCCCATGATGTGGGGGCCCTCGCCGTGATGTCCTGTTATCCGATCTCCCTCGGCATGCTCAAAACCCCCGGAGAGATGGGCGTGGACATCGCCACGGCCGAAGGCCAGAGCCTGGGACTGCCACTTTCCTTCGGTGGACCGTATCTCGGCTGCATGACGACCCGGAAGAAGTTCGTGCGCCACATGCCGGGCCGCATTGTGGGCGCCACCACGGACACCGACGACCGACGTGGATTCGTTCTCACTCTCCAGACTCGAGAACAACACATCCGCCGGGAACGCGCAACGAGCAACATCTGCACCAACGAAGCCCTCTGCGCACTGGCATCGGTCACCTACCTGTCACACCTGGGCAAAGCAGGGCTGAAAGATGTCGCTCATCTGTGTGCCGATAAGGCCGCCTATGCCGCCGAACGATTGAACTCCATCGACGGGGTCACCGTGCGCGATGATGCCCCGTTTTTCAACGAATTCGTCTGTGAACTGCCGGTCGAGACCAGCGGCGTCATCAATCGCATGATCGAGAAAGGGTTCGCCCCCGGATTCCCCCTCGGACGATACAGCCCGGGTCAGAAAAATCAACTGTTGGTCGCCGTCACTGAGAAACGAAGCAAAGAAGAAATCGGAGCCTACGCCGAAGCGCTGGAGGGATCGCTATGAAACTGATTTTCGAAAAAAGCAACCCAGGAGCCCGTGGATACCAGTATGAGGACAGCGACGTTCCAACGGAAAACAAAATCCCCGACGCACTCCGCCGGGAAGAAGATCCTGAAATGCCGGAGGTAACGGAGCTGGAAGTGGTACGCCACTTCACCCGCCTCTCGCAGCGCAATTTCAGCGTTGACACCGAGTTTTACCCGCTCGGCTCCTGCACCATGAAATACAATCCGAAGTTTACCGAAGATATCTGCCGCCTCGACGGCTTCGCCGGCCTTCATCCCCTGCTGCCCCAGCTGCGCGGCGGCGGCATTCTCACCCAGGGCGCACTGGAAGTGCTGTACCAGACCGAACGACTCCTGCTGGCCATCACGGGGATGGACCGGTTCACCATGCATCCGCTCGCCGGCTCACACGGCGAACTGACCGGCACCATGTTGATGGCGGCCTATCATGAGGACCAGAACAACGACAAAAGCAAGATCATCATCCCCGATTCAGCCCACGGGACCAACCCCGCCAGCGCCGCCATCGCAGGTTATCAAACGGTGGAGGCACCAACAGGGAGTTGCGGAGTTCTGGAACCGGATGATGTGGCAGAGCTGGTGGACGACCAGACGGCCGGACTGATGCTGACCAGCCCCAACACCCTCGGTTTGCTCAACACCCGCATCCACAAGATCGCCGAAATCGTCCACGACGTCGATGGACTGATGTATTACGACGGCGCCAATCTCAACGCGGTGATGGGCAAACTCCGTCCCGCCGAGATGGGATTCGATATCGTGCATCTGAATCTGCACAAAACCTTCGGAACGCCCCACGGCGGCGGAGGACCGGGATCGGGGCCCGTGGGCGTCGTGGATCGACTGGCACGCTTCCTGCCCATCTCGGTGGTTGAACGCAGGAGCGACGGCACGTATTCGCTGGATTACGACCGTGACGATTCTATCGGTTACGTCGCCCCCTTTTACGGGAACTTCGGCGTGATTCTTCGTGCATACGCCTACATTCTTGCACTGGGCGCCGATGGGCTGACCGAGGTGGCCGAGAATGCGGTGCTCAATTCCAATTATCTGCTGCGACGACTGGAGGATCACTACGAGGTGCCGTTCGATCGTCCCTGCATGCATGAATTCGTCATCAGTGCCGTCCGTCAGGCCGACAACGGCGTGAAAGCTCTGGATGTGGCCAAGGCCCTCATCGACCGCGGATTCCACCCACCGACCATGTACTTCCCGCAGACGGTCGATGAAGCCCTGATGGTGGAGCCCACCGAGACTGAAAGCAAAGATGTGCTGGATTCATTCGCCGACGCCATGATCGAAATTGCGCGTCTGGCCGAAACTGATCCCGACGCACTGCACGATGCTCCTCAGTCCACACCCGTATCCCG
The DNA here is from genome assembly GCA_964644705.1 of uncultured candidatus Brocadiaceae bacterium. Lineage (GTDB taxonomy): Bacteria > Planctomycetota > Brocadiia > SM23-32 > SM23-32 > CAZXYF01. The sequence continues at coordinate 2,860 of CAZXYF010000259.1, forward strand.
GCTCGATGAACTCTCAGCGGCCCGCAACCTGGACGTCACTTATACGCCGGATGAATAAAACCCACTACCGGCAAGTGGAATAGCGCAACCCAGGCCTGTCCAAAATAGCCTTTCGGGACGCGTGGTTCTTTATCTTTACCGTCGTCTGCCGTTGCCGCGCGGAAAGCGTTGGAAACAGCGGAGACGGGCCAAGACGAAGAATCGTCTTCCATACCCCTGACCTTTCTCCCCGCAAGCCAGCATCCTCTCTCTGGGGATCAGATCATGCAATTCGTCAATTACGGCGCCACCAGCCCAGCTCAGAATCTCGCATGCGACGAGGCGCTGCTTCACTGTGCCGAAAACGGTCAGATCACCGAATGCCTGCGCGTGTATGAGATTCAGCGGCCCACGATTGTGCTGGGCATACAGGATGAATACGAACGAGCCGCCCGCGTGGATCTGTGCCGGAAACACGATGTCCCGGTGCTGCGACGCCGATCGGGCGGGGGTACAGTGCTGCTGGCTCCGGGATGTCTGCTGTATTCGCTGATCCTCCGACGGGACCGCGCCGACCTTCATTCAGTGAACCGGTCGTATAAGTGGATACTCACCCGGCTGTGCGAAGCCGTTTCCACGCCGGAAGTGACGCTGGAACGCGCGGGCATCAGCGATCTCGCCTGGGATGGTCGTAAAGTTGGCGGAAGTGCTCAGCAGCGGAAAAAGGACTTCATGCTTCATCACGGGACATTACTTTATGACGTCGATATCTCCCTCATCGAACGATTCGTCGGTGAAGTCCGGGCCGCCCCGGAGTACCGGCAGGATCGCTCTCACGGGGATTTCGTGGCCAATCTCCCCCTCTCCCGCCCTGCGCTCTTCCGTGCCGTCCGCCGCGCGTTCAGCTGTCAGGACACCAGCGTAAGTCTCCCCGATGATTTCCCCCAACGCGTTGAACAGCTCATCGAGGAGCGGTACAGTTCCGATGAATGGACGCAGCGGCGATAGCTCACTCCGTTCTCAGGCGTCACAGGGGTTAAGCGGATTGTCATTAATAACCTCAGAACTCCTGATCCGGAAACATCAATCCGCACTGAGCATTCTGCATAACTCCT
>CAZXYF010000260.1:0-3923 GCA_964644705.1 uncultured candidatus Brocadiaceae bacterium
GTACCCGGCAGGTCGCGCTCAGCGATCACGACCTACCGCGCTTGCCCCGGAGATCCTCAGGTATCAACCTAACCAACCAGGGACGAAAACCCAATAAATCCCCCGCGCTTGCCGCGGGGATCCTTAGGTTTCAACCTACACAACGGCCAACCAATCGAGTAAATCCGCCGGGTCCCGCACCGTTGGCAGCAACGGACTTACCGGTTTCATCATCTAACACTCCGTTCAGAGCATCCTGGATCACGCATCTCACCTGCCTCATCGCGCCTCTACACCACCTGAAACAGCGAGACAAAGCCGGTGAGAGCAAGATTTAAGTTGTTGACACCCGTTTCCCATCGCGTACACTTAAAGAAGGTCTGGATTGACTGGACATCCGGGGCTGAGCATAAAGATAGCACAGAGTGATGGGTGAGTCACTCCCTGACAGAACCGCACTAACGTGGGGAGGATACTCCCATCGTTCCCGGCTTGATTATTATTTTACGGAGAGACACGTATGTGGAGTATCTATCCCAACGGGAAAACGCACAAAAGCAGCTGGGGGTGTTTTATCGTATGCTGCCTTCTCTTATCTTTTCTTTGTTCCGATATCAGTCTCGGCGCAGAGTCGGTCAGGGTTGGGATCTATGACTTCAAACCCCTGGTGTATCGCAATGACAACGGAGAGCCGGCTGGCATCTACGTCGACATTCTGGAGGAAATTGCCAGGCGCGAGAATTGGGAGGTATCTTACGTATATGGGACCTGGCCTGAGGGTCTGCAACGCCTGGAAAAGGGTGAATTGGACATTCTTACCGGCATACTCCGTTCCGAAAAACGCGAGAAGATTTTTTCATTCAGTTCCGTGTCCGTCCTCTCAACGTGGGGCCAACTTTATGTGCGATCCGGGGATAAACTGCAAAACTTCCAGGATCTGGAGGGAAAACGTATCGCCGTGGTGAAAGGGGGATATTTTTACCCACAACTCAAGCATAGACTGCAAACTTTCGACATAAATGCAAACTTTGTCATGGTCGAAAAATACGAAGAGGTGTTTGAGTTGCTTCACGAAGGGGAGGTCGATGCATGCTCATCCGAGCGCGTGACGGGTTTCCGCGCCGAAGCCGAGTATGATATCCAGAAAACGCCCCTGATTTATAACCGCAAAGAATTTCTTTTTGCGGCCCCCCAGGGACGGACGAAAATCCTTCGTGCGATTGATGAGCACCTTAAGCAGCTCAAAAAGCAGGACGGTTCAGTTTACGCGGAGTCATTACAGAGACATCTCCACCGAACTGGTTTTGCCGGCGTGGTTCCGAGATGGTTGATCTGGACATTGGGCGGAGTGATCGGGATTTGTCTCCTGACCTTCGCCACCATTTATTACCTGCGCAGGATAGTTCGTAGAAGAACGAAAGAGCTGCAGGAGAAAAAAACTTTGCTGAGCCGCTCCCAATCAATTGGGCGGGTGGGTAGCTGGGTGTATGAGATTGATAAAGACAACCTGGAGTGGTCCGAACAGACATATCGTATTTTCGGACTCGATCCCGAGGAGAACAGCCCCACCTTCGAATCTTTTCTGGAAGGTGTACATCCGGAGGATCGCGAGAGGGTCAAAAAAGGGTACTGGGATTCCGTGGAGAACGGCAGCGAGGGGTACGAAATCGAACACCGCATTGTCCGCACGGATAACGACGAAACGCGCTACGTGCGCGAAAAATCCGAAAATGAATTTGATGACGACGGACATGTTATCCGGTCTTTCGGGATGGTTCAGGATGTAACCGAACAAACGCTTGCAGACCAGGAAATCAATCGCCTGAACTCCCTGCTTAAAACCACACGCGAAGTGAATAGAACAATTGCCGGGGCAAACGACCCCGATAGATTGCTCCAGCAAAGCTGTGACATCCTGTTGGACAGCATTAACTATGAAGACGTATGGGCTGTCGCGTTCGGCGAAGCGGAAGGCGTCCGTTATACAGGGCACACAGGCGACGTCCAGTTTGAAAATCTGCTGTCGCGTATGGAATCAGGCTATACACCGGAATGTGTGCGGCGGGCCCTGGAAAAGCCCGGGGACCCGATTGTGATGTTTCCAGAAAAGGATTGTTGCGATTGCCCGCTACAAGATTTACACACGGACAGCAGATCGTTGAAATGTGGCTTCCCCGAAAATACCAACATCAATGGTTTGCTGAGTTTCTATTGTCCCGCCGGACATAACCCGAGTACCGAGGAGAAACACCTCATCGCCGAGGTGGCATCGGATATAGCCCACGGGCTGCAACGCATAGAGGCTGAAAAGGAGCTTGAGCAGAGCGAGGAACGATACCGGAGACTGTTCGAGACCGCTCAGGACGGAATGCTTATACTGGATACCGAGACGGAAAAAATCATCGATGCCAATCCGTTTATAAAAAACATTCTGAATTACTCCAGGGACGAACTTATAGGGAAAAAACTCTGGGAAGTTGGTCCGCTGAGGCATGTGGTGGAAAACAAAGAACGTTTTGAAGATCTGGTTAGCCGGGGCTATGTCCGCTATGAAGATTTGCCGATGGAGACAAAAGACGGGGAGGAAGTGGCGGTCGAGTTTGTCAGTAACACGTATATGGCGGGCGACACACAGGTCGTTCAATGCAACATCAGAGATATTACTGCTCGCAAGCAGGCCGAAGAGGACCTGCGAGAGGCTCAGGAACAGATGATTGAGCAGGAACGTCGGGACATCCTGACTCAGATGGCAAGCGGCATTGCCCATGACTTCAATAATGCCCTCGCCACCATCAAAGGGTTTACCGACCTTTTGCTGCGCTCAGAAGAAAAACTGAACGACAGGGAGATGCTGCTGCAATATCTGAAACGCGTCCGTAAAGCAGCGAGCAATGCCAGCGAGACGGTGCAACGGATGAGGAAATTCTACCGACCTTCCGAAGAAGGTAACTACGAAACGATGGACATAAACGGTCTCCTCGAGGAGGCCCTTTCCCTGACCGAACCTCGCTGGCGAGAGGAAGCTCAAGCTGCCGGTGCCGAGATTAATGTGGAAAAAGATCTCGGGGATATTCCTCCCGTGGAGGGCGATGAAGCGGAAATCCATGAGCTGTTTACGAATCTGATTTTCAATGCCGTGGACGCCATGCCCGCCGGGGGAGAACTGTCTTTCAGAACGTATAAAACCGACGGGAAAGTAATCATTGAAATCGGGGATACAGGAACCGGGATGGATGAGGAAACGCGGGAGAAGTGTTTTGATCCCTTCTACACAACAAAACAGGAAACAGGAACGGGATTGGGACTATCGACCGCTCAGGGGATCGTTCAACGGCATGATGGTGACATTTCTGTTGAGAGTAAAAAGGGGGAAGGGACGACTTTCCGCATCGTATTGCCGCGGCAACAAGACAGGCCCGAAGATGCGATGTCCGATGACGAGACAGGTAACACGCGAACTGGACTCAGAATATTGTTGGCCGAGGACGACGCCGGCCAGCGGAGATTGATCGAAGAATATCTCCAAATGGATAACCATGAAGTACATGTGGTTGCCGATGGACGCGAGGGCCTGAGTGCACTTGAAGAAGGCAATTATGACCTCATCATAACTGATCGGTCCATGCCGGAGATGAGCGGAGACGAAATGGCCCGCGAGATGAAGAATGAGTTCCCGGAAAAACCCGTTATTATGCTGACCGGTTTCGGTGACATGATGGATGCGTCGGGGGAAACTCCCGATAACGTAGATATGGTCGTATCCAAACCCCTCAGCATGGAGAAACTGCGAGAAGTTATTGCCAGGGTGATGGGCGGGGAATAGACCGGCTATGTAAGTATTCGGTGAGCCACGTGCGTTTTGTGATGCCCTACTTGCCGGGCTAAGCGATTGGCAATAAGTGCGTTCCGGTTTTTATCTTCTTGAGCCCCAGGGGGGCGGATTC
>CAZXYF010000261.1:0-3895 GCA_964644705.1 uncultured candidatus Brocadiaceae bacterium
GTGGTTTACCGAATGTTTACATAGCCCTCAAAACCATTATTCCCCGTTCGCCGCGTGCCATTCAGGCGGTTCTTTCACCTCGCCTCCGCTATGCTCGCTTTGCGGAGGCGGGGGAGACGCCTGGTGCAACGCCCATCCCTTTTCGGTCAGGTGAAAACGCACGTAAACATCCTCCATCACCCGCACCTCAATACAGGAGTTAAGGCGGCGTAAAGTCGGTGACGGGGTGTTGTTTTCATGCGCAACCGGAACCATCGCCGAGACCAAAGGGGTGTCAGACCGAGCTTCGTAGCGGCCGGTGAGCGAGTACCACGATAATGCGCCATTTTCGGCTGCTTTTTGGAATCCCCAAGATTTGCCGAACTTGCGTTTTTTCGCCTGCAAACGTAGTGAGGGGCCAAAGGTAGATAGCAGGAGTGTTTCCTTGCGGCCTTTGATTACGGCGCACCGTTTACCGGTCTGCATATCCGGTTTGTGGGCAACCTGAAACTGGGCTGTTATGGGTTTGTTATCGGTAGGAACAATGTCATCCAGTACCACAAGGGCCCGATCACGATACATCACAAGAATCCGTCGGACACGACGGGCCAGATCGCCGTACGCTTCGGTTGAATCCAAAACGATCACCCGCCAGTCGTCGTTTTCCCGAGCGGTCACAATATGGGATCCCGACCGCCGGGGACCTTTGCCATTGATCAGAGGCAGGGTATGGCATCTGGCGTTTCCCTGGTAATATCCAGGATCCAGAAGCAACATCTCCCCACCAGCATACAACACGAAGCTCCCCAGATCGTTCTGCGCGTGGTGGGTAAGCCGTCCCCCTGATCCTTTCACACCCACAACCATATTGGGAATGAACTTTCCGCTACTCCGCATCACCCCCCACTCCATCTTTTTCAGCACGCTGAGCGTGGGAACCCCCGGAAACTCACGTCCCGCCCGCCGTGTCGGACCGGGATCCGACTGGGTCATCATTACCCACACCCAGGGGGGATAGCTATGCGCCATGTTCACATTAACATGTTCCGGGTTACGTTCTCCGGCCAGGACAGCCGCCATGTAATCCGCGAGCCAGAGGAGCAACTCGTTCTCGGTGCGGCGACCCAGATCCGCGCAGACGGGCCAGGCATTGAGCCAGGGTTGGGTATCATTGAACGGCATGAATTGGCCGTCTCCACCCAGGAGAGTTTCCGCGAAGCGAAACTGCCTCTTAAGGCGCGGGTGACGGAGCAGACCCGCATCCCCGGTGGTGTTATGAAAGGCGTGCGCAAAACCCAGATAATAGGATACACCGAAACTCCAGTAGAGTGTCCCCTCAATGTAGCCGCCATCCGGTGAAAGGCACCGCGATGCGTAAACGGAGAGTTTTTTGCGGGTGGCTTTCAGGGCGCGTCCGGCTTTGGGCGACTCCCAGAGTAGAGCGAGGGCAGCCATTCCCGTCGCCCCGCATTGTGTGGGAATGGTATTGCTGGCCATCCTGTACCCCCATGACGTCATCTTTCCCAGATGGGCGTCCAGAGCCCGCACCAGATATTTCTTCATTTTCTTGCGCGCCTTCTCGCTTAGTTCAGAATACAGCGCATCATAAGCCTGCGCCATCCGATTGATTCTGAATCCGATCCATTCCCCGCTAAAGTCCCTGCGGCCCCATTCACTTTTGACCCAATCCATACACGTCTTTCGGTATTTTTTACGCCCCGTCAGAAGATAGGCCCACAGGTACGTTCCCCCGCCAGCCGCTCCTTTTCCTGATCCGTCGGCGTGCCGGATAAGGGCTTTGAGATAGTAGGATTGTGGCGGGGACTCGAACCGAGCCCGGATTTTCTTAAGTTCTTGCTTATTAAAAAACAAGTAAGGATGCTGTTTCCTGGGGCCTCCAATCCCACCACTTTTCACATCGTTAAGTGCTTTTTCCTCCATTTCCCCTACTTCCCCGTCGCCATTAGGTCCAGGGGGTTCATCCCCCCCCCATCATCCAACAGGTCTCCGATGTTCGCAACGTTAAAAACGCCGTCTGGCTTCTTTGCTTTTTCTTTTTGCAATTGCCGCCGATATGCCCCACTCGATATATTTGCCTTCAAACCACCCGCCTCTTTCACACTCACCGACTGAGCAGGACTCCCCTCAATCCTGGAGAACCCATGAGATTCTGTCCCCACAAAAGCATTTGCAAAGTCAGCATCCCACACTCGGGGTACCATCAACTGCTCGGATACCGGGTACCGTGACCTATCGCGCCACTCGCACCGCGTTATCACCGCTCGTTCTCTCCCCCTGAGTTCACACGCTGTCTTCTCAGACACATCCATACTGTAGCATTTCCTCACATCCTCAGGTGCAGCATTAGCAATCGATAGAGGCATGACCAGATACAAAATTGCACACAACGTGCTATAATCAGCACCAAACGACGATAAAAACATAAATCCACCCTCCAACAAACAGCTTTTCGTTCAAACACCCGGCCGAAGGTTATTCACATTCCAACCTGCAGGGTTGGTTCCTCCACCAGAGTCTCATCCGTAATTGGTCTCATGAATTTCAACTCCGTATCGTCGGGAGAGAACCAGCGATAGAGAGTTATGCAGCGACTGCATGCAAACAGTTTTGGCTCAGTATCACACATCACGCAATCACCGATACGATCCCCTCCACACCGAAGACATTCATATCCATCCGCAAGTTCGGGATACGCCTCTCGAAAGACGTCCCGGCCGCGACGAAGACCGGCAGAATACATATAGCGCACGCTCGGACGGCCGCAAACTTTGCAGTAGCTTCGCTCATCACCCTCCATGGATCGTTTCTCACCGGAAAAATCATCGTAAACAAAATGACAATGGGGGCACACAAATATTGCGGAAACATCCGGCCGACGCCCTTCTTCCTCCCGAAAGTAGCGCCGTATCACTCGCTGTTGTTCAGAAGATAGCTCCTCGTACGTATCCATCCGCTCGCCACATTCATGGCAGTTGCAGCCCACTTTCTTGATCAACCAGGCCAGCAATCCAACCATTATCACCAGGCTGAGCAGAACGGTTATGGAGGGGACCAGAATTTCATTCATTTCGTGTCTCCTTCACATCAAAGATCACGCACTGTCCTCTTGGGGTTTGAGATGTTTGACATACAGGACCAGAGAAGCGAAGCAAAGGCCCAATAACACACCGAGAGAATACATTAACGTCATGTCGGGACAGTCTCGCGATCCCGATCCGGAGTGCATTGAATTCGTGTCGGGTATGGGGTGCGGGGCGGCTGGAAATCGCCGTCTCTGCACCGCCTGTAAGTTTGGAAATGTGTCTTCGGGGCGGACAACGGAACCTTCGGGTGATGCCGAAAGAATTAGTTGCTGCAGGGCGTCTTCCGTAATTTGCCTGCGAACAAGACCCCGGCTCCCGGAAAACACCGCCGGGGCCTTCCCTCTGTTATCCGATTCAATATCAAGTTTCCGACAGAGCATCATGTTGTATCGGAAAGCCGACGCGTCATTTAGATTGTAATATAACACTTCGAGATATTGCGCGCTCTGCTCGCCGCATAACTCAATAAGTTTTTTCACCCGGCGGCAATCCGGACAATCCTCAACAACGAATGCAGCGATTTTTGTTTTCTCACGTGTCGGCGCACGCGTGTCCTTTTTCGGTGCCGGTTCCGCGTTTATCTCACCTGCAAAAATCGTTAGCACCAGCAGTGCGTAAATTAGCCGTTCGCAATATCTGAAAACGTTACACTGCTGGTTCTTATCGTTAAGGATTGTCCAGTCACTTCCAATAAACAATTCCGCCTTATATTCTCAGCGCCCATTCAATCGAGGAAGGCCGTCTGGCGTTCCGGCGGTTGCCCGGCTCTTTTGAGTTTTACGGTCAGATGCTCCATGAACGTCTCACTTCCC
>CAZXYF010000262.1:0-3893 GCA_964644705.1 uncultured candidatus Brocadiaceae bacterium
CCACGCTAAGCCCATATATGAGCCCGTTTTTGTCGTAACTCGCTGCTGGCACACACGATCCTATGGTCCGACCCGATCTACCCTGTCGATCTACCCTGGTCTGACGAAAAGCACACTGACATATGTATGACCATCATCGAAAGGTTACCGAAGCGTTGGGGCTCTAAAAAACGTGTAGGAATATGTCTGGCGCCCAATCTCAGAAATATGCAGTGCGATAGCCTTTCGCAATTCCGCATATTTTGTAACCGCTTCTCGCGTTCCCTCTGAGTACTCGTGATAAGCCTTCTGTAATAATTCCATGGACTCTTTCGTTTGAGGTAAAGAGGCCAGAAAACACCAGTATCCTATCTCCACATCTGCACGGTAGTTTTTCAAAGTTTTGTCCTTGAGGTAGGAAGTGATCTTTTCCTCAATTTGATCACTTCTCGAAACTAATTCTGTTTTCCAAGATTCGAGTAACTGTTCCGGGACTCGTTCGCTCCCGATGAATGCGAGAAGGTCAGGAATTTTTTCAACAACACCCCGACACAAAAGCTGGACATATACCCCTTGCTGCCATTGGTTGAGGTTTTTGTAGGACTCTCCAGCCAATTCCTCAAGTGCTCTTTTCTCCACCTCGATTCCCCCACTCGCCACCTGCGCACCGAGCTTTGCCAGATACACGCTACTTTGTTCCGATTGAATATGCTTCCCGAGCCACTCAATAGCCCGTGTGTGGTCAGTGAGAGCGAGAGACCAGTAGGCAGTTGCTATCCGGCGTTTTTCAGCCACAGAAATCAGATACTCGACAACATCGGGCTGATCAAATTTGCCGAGTTGCCTTAAAGCACGCTTCCCCAGGACCGCTTTCCAACCTGAATCTTGCAGACGGCGCTGGCAATAGTGGAGGAGAGCCTTTGCAGCTGTCTCCGAGCCAATGCTCCCAAGGGCATGTATAAGCGCCATCTCCTCGTCCGATTTCGCTTTTGGTTCCTCTATACGCCGCACGAGTATCTGAATGGCCTCACGATTCGCAACACGAGCGAGAGCACGGATTGCCTGCACACGTACTTGCTCATGGCTGTCATCCAAATAGGTAGCGAAACGACCAACAGAGTTTTCAGCATATAGGTGCATAAAGTATGATAGACAGTTTTTCCGTGCATAAGGGTTCTTCGATTCCCGAAGAAGTGTCAGCACAGCATCTCTTGCTTGAGGTACTTCAAAGTTCACAAGATTTTCAATTTCGGAACTGAACGATGTTTCCTTCTGCAATCTGATTGCTTTAGGGATTTCTTCGTCTGAAAGCCTTGTGGACAGATCGTAAGTGAATTCCTTTCGATTATTCACCTTGTCAGCAAATGTTTTGGATAGACGAACCTTGGTTTTCAACAAAACGGACTCCTGCCATTCATCCATAATCCTCTGCCCCCAATTGGTATCCAATCGCCGCAACCTACCTATGCATAGTTGGCGAACATCAGGTGGCAGATTCTCGTCACGCGACAGGTTCATAAGAAAACGCAGGCTGCGCTTCTCATTGAACCTTAATAACCGCATTTGAATTACTCTCAGATAAGGGAACATATGCTGTTTTTGCCCAATTCTCTTCCCCGCGACCTCAAAAAACCGATCCAGCCTTGAATGCTTCTCTTGCTTTTGAATTTCTAAGAGCGACCTATAGCTAAGAAGCTTCTCCCCAGCTACTTCCTCTCCACTGCCTTTTCGGGAGCCTGCTAGCACATATCCGAAGGGAAAAACCATAAAAGCAAAAGTCAAAAACAGAACCAGAAAGTATTCTCTCTTTCCAAACACCATAAGTGCCTCCTCCACAAAATCTCTGCAGGGTTGTATCCACGCCATCTCTCAAGCAAAAAACAAGAAAAAAACTTGCAACTAACAAACCCAACACTCTATTGATACATGACAACAGTTCTCTGCCGACGCACAATGGCGGCCGGCGACCAGATCGAAGGTAATCAATGCTCTAATCCCATCAATACGAACAGCCTTCCGATACCAACTACATGTTTTATCTCAGCCTCGCTCTTTACACTGGGTTATCCTCTGTACCACACGAAAACCAAATCGGAGGCATACTCACTGCTCAAATGTCTTTAAACATGGACCCCAGTCATTCAAATACCTCAGCGCTCGTCCATAGAAGATAAATTTCCGTATCATGCAACGGCCACCGAAGCAAACCTACAAAGAGCCAAAAAAACAGAAATCAGTGACAAAACCGGTAAAGCTGTAACGAACCACAACAACGGCAACTGCCGACATTTTTTACTAGCTAACAGCAACACTATGGCTATGATAAACTGTCCGGGGGGAACAAAGTACGTTAGTGTAATCAGGATGTGTTGCAGCCCACGAGAAATGTTACCCAAATGAAACATCTCCGGCCAAATTACGGCGGAAACGTTTAACGACAACACAGCAACCGCAAGTCCGACATTAATTTATACAAATTGTCTCAAAGTCGATATCCCCTCCTAATCTGAAGGCGCAATAATATCGGGCGTGCTGAGCATATTGTCACTGTTATGGTATTCTACAGGGTTCACATACATGTTCGCAGCAGCACCATTTCGATATCTAGGACTGGGCGGCCCATTGTCCTTGTCGGTCAATCTTGCCCAGTCTGGTTCCCCGGCGTCAACTTCCCCCCAGTGCCCTAGCCAAATTGCATAAGCTTCCAGAGGAACAAGCTCGTAACTGATTGGAGTTAATGTCGCAGCATCATCGAAACTGTAGTCTGCTTTTTTATACATTTGCGGGTACCAATCTTCAATATTGAACCATTCCCTCCAAGCTTCAAAATCATGTGCATCCGGGGTGTCCCAATGTCCGTTAACCGGATACGTGGCGTGAGAACCGGCTGCAACAAATATTTTAGGAGTATTGCCGTCATGTAAAACTCTGCGCGTTCCATTACCATCCCACGGCAGAGAAACACCGTAATAATGCATCGAGTATGAAGCCGACCAAGGTTGGCATTCCTCATCTTCAGTACTGAGTTTTGTCACAACTTGGAAAAACTCCCAGTCGCCTTCATGAATGAAAGGGGCGTCCATAGCTGAAGCTCCGGAAGTAGGCAGAGTACTACCAGATTCATACATCCAATATTGAATGAATGCCCACTGATTCCCCGCGGGACTATTGTGTATATATGTCCGAAGATATATCGCAGGTTCTGCTCCGAGGTTGAGGACACTATTTCCTGCCCCAGAGGCCCGCCGATAATCCCGCCATCCCGAATCGTCTGTTGGATCAACTAAATCAGCATACCAAAATATAGTATTGTAATGTTCTAACAAATGAGATAATGAGAAGACGCTTGGGCCATACGATCCAGTTAAAATATTAAATAAATTATAATTATTAAGATGATAATCCACTTTGATAGGAGGAGAGAATTCCGTCGGATGCACGTGCACTTTCGGTTTATGCCGCACTGCAAGGTCCACAAGTTCGTGTTTAGCACTACGGTATTCGCCTGAAACGTTCTCAATATTCAGCGTAAGCACGGCTGTGTACTTCTCGGCCGTTCTATAGTTACCATCAGCATCCTTCCCGTCCCAATCCCACTTCTGGTTGTCCCCCAAGTGCAGTTCCTGTCCTGATACTTCTTCCAGCATATCACCTCCTGACTTTATTGTCAGCTTCTTCGACGCTACAGGAAGATCTGTCGGAAGAATCCTATACACTAACGTTGCCGCCTCATCGGGTTTATTATCCCGTATGCGGTCAACGTTTCCAACACAGACCAGATCGTCGCTGTCATTCCTGATGCCCCACGTTGGCATTTCCGGATTAACAAATGCCAGTTGGATCATGGTGACCCGTATTTCGTCCGATCCCACATACCCCGCCGGGCCATCCCCATCCGGATCCAGCTGGATGGA
>CAZXYF010000263.1:0-3865 GCA_964644705.1 uncultured candidatus Brocadiaceae bacterium
GTTTTGGGGATTTTGTATTCGTATGTTGCATATGACGCCATATGGCACAACCAACGGCGCAACTATGTCTGCTACGCCCCCATTCGGGGGCTACTATTCTTTACCCGGAGCTTGCGCGCCGGACAGTTGCGCGGCTGCACTCCGGGCTACGTCTGCGACGGCCCTATCGGGCCTCAAAGGATTGAAACCCGTTCCTTTTCCCCGAACATTTCACAAACATCAAGCGTGAATTGTTCTAAAAGCAGCCTCAACCACAGATAATGTCTAACAATGAGGGCAAAGGATTATGAGGCAAGATAAGTGGCTGTGAGAGTATGAGACACCTATAGCGCACCGACTGTCCTCCTCCATCCCCGGTCCGTTCATCCCCGGAGGAACACGGGGGATGCATAGACGATTGCTCCGTCGGTCTGGCGGGCGCGCAGGTAAACGTAACTGCGATCCCCGCGGGGGCCAAGATCGACTTCGGTCTCAATGTCCAGAGCTTCCGCCCCATGCGGCACCTCCACGGCCGTATCACCGTTGGAAACCAGCTCCAGAACGTCCAGCGGGGCCTGGAAACTGGCTTCGATACGGGCCGTGAGTGAAGTATCCGCGTCCGCCGTCAACTCTCCGCCCTGCAACACGTCGTTGACGCTGAAGCGCACGATCGCGCGGGTATCCCAGCATGCCCAGGTGCGGCGCGCATACAGCGCGTCGAACACTCCCTGACGTGTGCGCTCGGCCAGCCATGCTCCGGTCACAATCCGGCCTTGATGGTGCGGACATACGCTGGGGAATCCAAAATGGTCGTCGGTTCCGCCAACGAATCCCAGCGGATGTCCTCTGTCCAGTCCGGTCTGGACGCTGCCGCCGTTCTCCTCGTATTGCTGGCGCCAACCCTCCGGATACGTCTCCCGTTCCTGATTGCCCCTGGCCTGGAAGATCTCCACCTGGCGAAGATACTCCGGACGCGGCTCGCCCCATGGATATTCGCGCCAGTAATGGTCTCCCGCCTCCGTAAGCTCCCGGCTCACCGCATTGGTATGATGCGGAATGGCCAGAAACTCATCGTGAGACAGATCCTCAATGTATTCCTCCGGCCGACTCGGGCCGTCATAACTGTTGGGATTCAGCGGATGATCCGCGCGAGTGAAATAGAAGTTCACGTGACCCTGATCACTGGAGAGTTCCCATCCGTACAGAGTATTGAACGAACCATCCTCGTTGAAAAATTCAATTGCCTCCGTCAGTTCTTCCCAGTTGGCCCCAAGCGGGGTGTGGTCGCCCGGTGCAACGAAATCCAGATTGATGGGATCACGCCCCATCAGGAATCCCGCCTCCGGCGTACGCTGTCCGTCACCCGAAATTCGGGTATGCCAGTGCAGCGCTCCAAACGCCGGTGTGAAATCATCGTCTCCCGTCCATATCGGGTTGCTGGTGACGGTTACCGTCCGGTCACCGTTGTCCGTTCCATTGCTTATCCGTTCATCCGCCGTGCATTCCTGACTGTCGATTACCGCATTCAGTCGGAGTGGACGTTCCGAAGCCGGGAGGTCGCTCTCCGACAGTTCAACAACCGTCCAGTTTCGGACGTGTCCCTCCCACACGGTCCGATCGCCCAGTCGCAATGTCGTCCGTAGTGGACGACAAAATTCTGTCGGGAAACCATCACCATCCTCCGCGGCGAGCACAACCCGATAGGAACCGTCTGTCAGCGAGGACGGTCGCACATACACCCGTACTGCATCCGGACGGCCGGCCCGGGTGGTGAGCGAGAATTCATCGTTCACCACATCCTCCCGACCATTGATCACCACCCGAATCGGGAAGTCGCCGTCCGGTACGGTATCGGGATTGGCATTGAGAGTGAAGCGGCACGTGCTCCCCTCTTCGATAGCGGTGAGGGACCGAAGACGCAGAATGCTTCTCTGGGCATTATTGCTGTCAATATCCGCAAAACTGCACCGGCGCGGAATCCGCCACAACGTGTCCCAGATCTCATCATTAACTTCAAACTCGCCCCATTCCCCGGAAAGAATGGTGCGGAGGTTTTCACCGCGGAATTCAAAAATAGTCCCCTGGGGGAAATCTTCTTCAGCGGTCCATTCAACAATCCACGTTGATGGTTTGCAGTCAGTGATTCGCGGACATGGATCTTTGATTACTTTTATCATTCGGTATCTCTCTCCTCGGTAAACAGCTAACTCAGCCTGATTCTCAGTCGTTCTCCGTGTGAAATCGCATGGCATACAGTTCCGCATCGTGCAGCACAAAACGAAGCCGGACCGGTTGATTTTCCAGCGTCAGCAGGTCGGAATCGCCCTGCCAGCTCACATCGCGGTCGAGTTCATCGCCAATCTGCTCGTGGCAATCCTCCAGCGTGAATCCGGGAATCGGCGTGCCATCAGCCTCCTGAAGTTCGACGCGCACACTCCCCGCGGCGGATGTTGCAAAGTTGATCTGAAGCGCGTCGCCGGTGAAGGTGAGCGGTCGGGTGATAATTTCCCCGCCCCTCAGCGGAGCGCTCAGAGAGACAAATCCGTCTTTCCTCAATGTGTAGCGCCGCAGATGGACACCCTCTCCACGCCAGCGTCCTTCCCGCGCGAAAACCGACAACTCATCCGGCGCTCCCGACAGGTTCGAGGGCGTCTCTATCATCCCCCAGCCCTGATAGTTGTCCCCGTAAGTCCAGTTTCCTTCCAGCTGCGGGCCCGGCCGGATGAATGCCTCGCCCCAGCGTTTGAAGGTGCGACCGTCACGACTGCTCATGAACAGCCCCTCCGTGAGCGCCGCGCCGAACCGCTCATCCCGATCGGCCCGGTAACGCCGATGTTCCGGTTCCGGAAGGGCCTCGATGGCCGCGGACCAGGGACGTTTGATATACCGGGCCGGGAAACCGAGCAGGATGTGGGGGGCGCGATAATACGGTTGAACCTGGTTGGTGTAGAGCTGTTCCCGGGGCGCGCCGGGAAACTCCAGCCATTCCGGCTCGCTCCATTTCACGAAATCTTCCGACGTGGCGGTTTTGATCGACCGACAGCCCCCACTCCCCGGTCCTCCGCCGATATAATCCCGAAAATATATCCGGTATTGCCCCTGCTCCGCATCCCAGAAGGCGCGGTTGGGCGAATCGAATGAACCGTGTTCATCCTGATACATTATGGGTTCATCCTGCAGGAGCTCCCAGTGAATACCATCGGGGGATGCAATCGCGTACAGATCCCCTTCGAGGGCCATGGGGTCGGCACCGATCGCCTTATATCGAGCACCCGGACCGGCCGCGGGGTTATCGTCTTTGAATGGCGAGAATCCGCTGACGCCGTGTTTTTCGGGACCCTGCCCCGTCCACACGATGTTGTTGGCGCGCGAACCTTCGTACTCAACCAATCCCACATCCGGCCGTTCCCAGCTCATTGCATCGGAGCTCTCCGCGTAACACACCCAGTTGGGATGCCTGTCCGCCAGGCCGGCGCCATCGGATACGGTCTTTTCCAGGTCAAGATGCCGGCCGATGTAATACATGCGATACCGATCATCGTCCCGAAACACCGTGAAATAGGTGGACAGATTGCCTTCCCACGGACGATCCGCGGTGAAAACGATTTCACGCGGGATGGGTTCATGCAATTCGAGTTCTGCCCCTGCATCCATTGAGTCAATCAGATATTCATCCACAAACAACTCGCGTCGGCTACCGATATCAATGGTTTCCGGGGACGTCATTAGTTCGAACATTTCACAAACCTCAAGCATGAATTATTCTAAAAGCATTCTCAGCAACAGGTAATGTCGAATAATCAGGGCAATTGTGAGTAAGTATTCGGTGAGCCACGTGCGTTTTGTGATGCCCTACTTGCCGGGCTTGTCCCGGTAGGGGCGTACC
>CAZXYF010000264.1:0-3804 GCA_964644705.1 uncultured candidatus Brocadiaceae bacterium
ACGATGATAAAGACAAAGAATCATGCTTCTCGAAACGCTATTTTGGACAGGCCTGGTTTGGCGCCTATTCTCACGCTGTCCTGCTCGGAAGATGCAGGGATACACTGGTCCGGGGATACAAAGGTCCACTATGAATCTCTGCATTCTTGTATCATCCACAGGGCACACTCTAAAGACCGGATTACCAGGTTGTTAAACCCAGGGTTATTAATGTCAATCCGCCCGGTGCGGGGCAGACTCAATCCGCGATGGCGTCCCGACCAAGCTCAAAAACCTCCCTCAGCCGTTTGTTCGAAAGGTCAGACAGCCAACTTTCTCCGGTGCCGATAATCTGATCGGCGATTTCCTTTTTCTCGTCGATCATCTCGTCGATGCGCTCTTCAACTGTACCGGCGCAGATGAACTTGTGCACCTCCACATTGCGGTCCTGTCCGATGCGGAAAGCCCGGTCGGTGGCCTGATCCTCCACGGCTGGATTCCACCATCGGTCAAAGTGGAACACGTGATTGGCCGCCGTGAGGTTGAGTCCGGTGCCGCCTGCCTTCAACGATAATATAAATGCCGGAATGCGTCCATCAGTCGATTGAAAGCGGTCCACCATCCGGGTGCGACGGGTTTGCGAAATGCCGCCGTGGAGGAACAGGACTTTCTGGCCGAATCTCTCCTGCAGGTGTTTTTTGAGCATATTGCCCATCACCCGGAACTGCGTGAAAATCAGCGCGCGTTCACCCAATTCCAGCACCTCCGCCATCATGTCTGTCAGGCGTGTCAGTTTACCCGAGCGATCCGGGCGCGGGGGGCCGTCACCGAGAAACTGTGCGGGGTGATTGCAAATTTGCTTGAGCTTGGACAACGAGGCGAAAACGATCCCATCGCGCCGGATGCCTTCGGCGCCCTCCAATCCCCGATTCATGTCCTCCAGAACCGCTTCGTAGAGGGATGCCTGTTCCCGTGTCAGGTTGCAGTACACCTTCATCTCCATCTTCTCCGGTAGGTCCTGGATGATCGACGCGTCGGTTTTCTCCCGTCGCAGGATGAATGGTTGGGTGGCCCGGCGCAATTTATCGGCGCGCCGGGGTGCGCTGCCGCTTTGAATGGGGATGAGGAATCGGCGCCTGAAGTCCTCGCGGGGGCCGAGCAATCCGGGATTCAAAAATTCCATGATCGACCACAGGTCACCCACGTGGTTCTGAACCGGCGTGCCGGTGAGAGCCAGGCGGTAATCGGCCTCCAGTGACCGTGCGGCGCGGGCGCGTTTTGTTTCCGGGTTTTTTATGTTTTGCGCCTCGTCCAGCACAACTCCCGCCCAGGGTATTTCCGCCAGAAAATCGACGTCCCGATGCAGCAAGCCGTAGCTGGAGATGATAATGGCGTGCGACCCGGCGGTGGCGCGGAAATCTTCGTATTTGTCTCGATCCGTGCCATGGTGGATCAGGGTGGGCAGGTCGGGGGTGAAACGACTCGCCTCCCGCTGCCAGTTGCTCACCACCGAGGTGGGGCAGACCACCAATACGGGCTGGCGGCATCCGGCCTCCCAATCGTGCTGGATGAGAGCAAGCGTTTGAATGGTTTTCCCCAACCCCATGTCGTCGGCCAGGCAACCGCCCAACCCCCACCGGCGCAGGAAGTTGAGCCATGAGTAACCCCGAACCTGATAGGGCCGGAGCGTCCCCTGGAAGTTGTCCGGAACATCAATTTCGGTGAACTGATCGGGGGAGCGAAGCGTATCAAGAAGTTCTTTCAGTTCACCCTCGCTACGAATCTGGTCCGCCTCAATCTCCGAAGCCGGTTCCGTGGTGCCCAGGCTCATCTCCACCAGTTCCCGGACGGTTCCGGTCGTGTTCTGGCTCTCGCGCCAGAACTGAATCGCGGTCTGGATTTGCTCGGCGTTCACCTCCACCCACTGCCCATCCACCTGGATGAGAGGTGTCTTCAGGTCGGCCAGTTGCTCCAGCTCGGGCAGGCTCAACTGGTAATCACCGAGTGCCAGCTGCCAGTCGTATTCCACCATGCTGTCGAGTTGCAGCATGCCGGGTCCCTGGAGTTCGGGGCTGGTGGCGGTTGCCCGCGCGGTGATTTGGGTGCGGGTGCCGCGGGAGGTCCACCATTCCGGCAGAAACACCCCGAACCCGGCCTGCTGGAGCATGGGCGCGTCATCGGAGAGGAATCGATATGCCTGCATGGAATTCAAATCGCATCCCGACGGCCGGGGCGCCTCCAGGCTTGTATCCACGACGCTGCAGATTTCGGCGGCATGCCCGAGAGACGCAAGAGTGAATTTCCGCACTTGCGCATAGTCGCCCCGGAGGGCCGAAAGAACATCATCGTTCTCCTCCCACAGCTTGGCCAGCGGCACGCGGAGACTCGGGTCGTCATGGGATTGCAGCAGATATCGCAGGTGCCAGTCGTCGCTGGAGGTCTGGATCACCTCGCCCGATTCGGCGTTGCTGCCCTCCGGATCCGGTTCTTCCAGACGGAAACACAGGCGCCAGGGCGTGGTCGTGGTGACGGAGACGGGGCGACGCCAGTTCTGAATGTGCTCGTGCAGGGTGCGCAGTTCCTCCTCGTCCCACGACATTTCGGGGGATTCCGCGCGCAGGGCGTGGAGCCAGGCGTCGTGGATGCTTTCGAAATTCTCCTCCGGTTCCCGGCGACGCAGCTTGCCGGATGAGCGTATTAACCAGTCCACTGCCCGGACCAGGAAATGACGCACGACCTGTTTCGCGGGGGTGGTCGGCGGCGTGTTGGTTTGGGAGGACAGGGCTCGAGCGGCGGGGGGCATGGCCTCGGCCAGGGAGGCCAGAAACTCGGCGTCTTCACCCGAAAAAACCGGTTTCCACCGTGCCAGGTACCCACCGTTTCGCTGCGTGAGTCCCGGGAGAAAGTTTTCCCTGGCCACCAGAGAGCCGGCGAATTGGAGAGCGCTTGACCAGAACTGGAGGTCATCGCCGATCACAACGCCGGTGTGCAGCGTCCGCCGTTGCCGGCATTTGCCGAGCAATCTAATGGCATCGGCGGGATGCAGAGGCACAGCGGACACTTTCCACGGCGACAGATGGGTTGGGATGTCTTCAGAAGGCGGTGTGGCAATCAGCGGAGAGGATGGAATCGGGACGTTCCCCTGGCCGGGCAACCACGCGATCTTGCATCCCGATGTCTGCTGCCCCTCGTCGTCCTGTGGATCCTTTTGTGGAGGAGGCGTCTCGGATGGTCGAATCCCGGCACGTTCCAGCACCTCTTTTATCCGTTCCCGGCCCGGGTCGTAGGGGAAGGTCTCTACCCGTGGGTTGGCCGGTTCGGGAACATCGGCGGCCGACGTCGTCCGGGGGGCGTCGGTTGTCTGTTCTCCCCAGAGAAAGAGACGATGCTCGTGAAAACTGGCGTGAAGGATAAGCATACTACTATTTTAGGCGAAAAGGCTACGAGAGCCAATCTGAAGGCCCTATCGCGTTTTTTCCGCATTTTAGGGTAGTGCAGAAGTACGCCCCAACCGGGACAAGCCCGGCAGTAGGCCCATCTGGAATAACGTGGTTTACCGAATGTTTATGCTCCCGGTTCACCGTGAGCTGTGCGGCTGTACCGAGCCGCGCGTACACACGATGTTATCCAGAAACGTCCGAAGATAAATAAGCGGTTTTGTGAAGATGTTCTAAGATTTCAGCGCGCCAGAAAAGCAAAAAACCTAACAATCGCCGGGGCAAGCCCGGCAGATTTATTATAGTGTTCGGCCATTTGTGGGTAGGTTGAAACCTCAGAACTCCTGATCCGTTGGAAAATAAAGTGAACCCTATTCGACATGTAGCG
>CAZXYF010000265.1:0-3798 GCA_964644705.1 uncultured candidatus Brocadiaceae bacterium
GCAGCAGCATCGCCGCCAGGATGGAGATGATGGCGATCACCACAAGCAACTCGATGAGCGTGAATGTGTTACGTTTCATATATTGACCTCCGTTCCTGCCCCCCAAAAACGATATGCGTTCCCGATCCCGGCTTTTGGAGTCCAAATATAACCCGCCACGGGGCATGCAGCACGAACCACGTCCATCTACCGCACCGGAATCTTATCCAGATGCGCACGTGCCCAATTCTGCACACCACAAAAACGGTGTGCCTGCGAAGTGTAATACTTGACTTCCCAGCCGTTCCAATAATCGCGGTCCGGCGGAAGGGCGTCCAGAGGGTCAAGCTTGGCGCGAGAGAGGGATACATCATCTTTGTGAGAGATCCACCCCGCGGAACCGTCCACAAAATAGGCGTTGAACCCGGCGGAAGCACCGCCCCTCACATGCGATAATCCTTTGGTGGTATTGCCATAATAATCATTGCCGCTATTCCCTGGCACGTTGGAACAACCCACGAAAATGGGGGGTATGCGGTCGTCATTTTTGTACTGCATATTCATCTGAGTAACCGTGACCCGGTCGAGATGTTTGGGGGTCATGGAATTGTTGTAATTATAGAGAAAATGCGAACGGCCCGTTTCCATGTAGACGTTGCTATGGGGCTGCACTACGCCGGTTTCGACAAAAATGCCCCAATCTTCCCGATTCGTGGTGTACCAGCTGTACCCTAAACCACCATCATTAATATCCGGCGCCTGGTCATCACTGGGGATACCGAAGGCCGGACAGAAAAACAGATCCGGGTTCTCCACGTAACCCAAATAGGCAAGCGTTCCGAAGGGTGTGGTATGATTAATCGGAGGGTTTGCCCCTGACCAATCAATAAGACTCAAGGAAGTGCTGGACTGACTGGAAATACTTCTCATGTGGTTGCTCAAGGGGCCGCTGGCGCTATCTATAAGATCATACGGCACCAGATCATCGTGATCATTCGCAAAATACACGAAAGACAGCCCCAGCTGGCGGTTCTCCGACAGGCAGGAAATTTTCCGCGCCTGGAACCGCGCGGCGTCGAGTGCGGGCAGCAGCATCGCCGCCAGGATGGAGATGATGGCGATCACCACAAGCAACTCGATCAGGGTAAATCGTTGTCGAGTTGGCCTCCGCCGAGGCTTCGGCTGGCAGGCCACAAGCAACTTGATGAGATCAAAATGGCGCCCAGCTGGCCTCCGCCGGGATTTCGGCGAGCAGGGGGGCAGCAGTTCGGTGGGCATGAAGGTTTCCCATTTCATCGGTACTCTCCCTCCGATTTCACAGATAACAGAGCCTTTAACAGTTTATTTTACCATGCCGGGGTCCAAAATAAAAATAGCACGAACGGGGGGCGAAATCGACTGAACACACATTTTACGCCCGGTTTCAGCATCCAAAGCTGTCTGTCCACTTTCTTCGCAATCTGCTTCTCCGTGCTTTCGGGTTTGAATTATATCCGCCGAAAACACTATATTGTGGTCGCTGTCACCGGGGGATTTACTTCTTTTTCTGGAGATAGGTCAATGAACAGGATAGTGCAGGGAACAGTCTGGATATGTTGGTGCATTTTGGCAGGACTTTTGATAGCCACCGCGAATGGCGCGGTGCCCGAAAATGCCACGCCCGCACGGGTCCGTCGGGTTCTGAGCGGCGATACGATCGTGGTGCAAATGGATGGAGACACCGAAACCATCCGGCTGCGGGGCATCGACGCGCCCGAAGTGGCCGGGAACGACGGCCAGAAGGAAAACGATCCGTCGGCCTTCGGGCTGGACGCCACCCGGAAGATGAGGCAGGCACTGCGGCACAAAGCCAACACGGCGGGAAAGTTTCTTGCCCATCAGCTGCGCAAACAAAACGCGGTGATGGTCCAGACGACCGGGAAAGAGAGCGACCGGTTGGTTGGATACGTGTTTCTAAAAAAAGGCCTCCCGACTCTCGGACGGAGGATCGTCCGCGCGGGGTATGCCAGAGTGGACACCGGGCAATATGATTTCCAACGAGAAGCCGGTTACCTGCGCGCTCAGGTGCAGGCCATGGCGCAGCGTCGGGGGGTCTGGTCGCTGCTGAAACACTGCCAGTCCCCACCCACCTTTTTCATCGGTGTGCATGGGAACACCTCTGGCACTGAACGTCTCAACTTGAATGATGAGTATGTGCTCATCGGCAATATCTCCGGCAACCAGCATGATCTGTCCGACCACAGACTCACCGACAACAACAACCACGATTTCATGCTACCGGACGGCACCGCCCTGAACCCGGGTGAGAGTCTGGTCGTAAGAACCGGTTCCGGAAAGGACAAGAGGCTCGAACTCCATAGGAATATGGATGGACCGGTGTGGAATAACGAAGGCGATACGGTTTATCTGCTTGACCCGGAAGGGACCGAGATCATGAAAATGAATTTCGGCGCACCAAAAGTGCGAAACGACGAAGATACACGCGTCCGAAAACCTACGTCGAGCTCCCCCCACAAATAACCAGAGCCGCGCGGAGGAGCCATTTTAAGAAGGCGATAGGACCTTCTGGCAGGGCGCTGGAGCCATGTTTGAGCTCACGCTGAAACCGAGTGATCTCCGGAAGTCTTTGTCATGCGAGAAAACCACCGGATTGTGTTGATTGGTCGGCCTTGTGTGTAGGTTGAACCCTAACCATCCCCGCGGCAAGCGCGGGCGATTCTCCCCATACGATACAGCACCATACGACAGCAAAATCTTAGGATCCTTATGAAGAACCGCATAGAGGGCCAATTTTTTACCGGTACGACGAGACGTTTTCTACGGCCTGGCTTTCTGCTGCGCCCAGCGCTGCATATTGGCTTTCAGCCCCCCCGCGTCGGTGCGCATGTAGTCAGCTTTTCCTCCCAGCTGGCCGCCGGCCTGAACCTCGTCACGGCTGATCCACCGCGCTGAACCATCGTAAAAGGCGCCGTTGACTCCCCGCGCGTCGTGGGAGGTGCCGTATGGGTACCGGGGCTCCATGTTCCAGATGCCCGTGAGGGGCGAACTGTCGTAGATGTCCGGCGGATGGTTCACGCAGGAAACGAGCAGAGGGGAGACATTATTCTGCTGCCACTTCTGCGCGTAGAGGCTGAGCCGGGGCCGCCGATGATCCGGTTTTTCCCAGGCATGCGTCGGGGTACCGGTATGCAGGTAATGGGCAATCCCGATGTAATAGTGAGATCCCGAACTTGGCCAACAGTATGAATCCCCGTTGGTGAGACATTCCCAGATCGGCAGATCGCCATCACCTCCGTGCCCGCAGGTCGCCGAAGAGTCGTCGAGATGCCAATTTGGGTACTCGTTTTGATGGCCATCCCAATACTGACCATAAACTCGCGTGTAATCGGGACAGTACAGAAGGCGCGGGTCCTCCACGTAGCCACGAACCGAGAGAGTACCCAGTGAAGTGACCCACCGTCCCCATGATCCGCGATTTTTGAGGAAATGGTTGGTCGGAATATGGTCCGTGCTGATACCGGTCCAGTCGCGCATAGGGAAATCGGTCGAACCATCCCAATACGAACTCGGGGAACTGTACTGACCAAGCAAACACGGCACACGGCCGTCGTGATCCTTGGTGAAATACATCAGCTGTAGATGATTCTGCCGGCGGTCGCTCAGACAGGAGATCCGCCGCGCCATGAATCGCGCTTCCTCCAGCGC
Organism: uncultured candidatus Brocadiaceae bacterium; assembly: GCA_964644705.1. Taxonomy (GTDB): domain Bacteria; phylum Planctomycetota; class Brocadiia; order SM23-32; family SM23-32; genus CAZXYF01. The sequence goes on from CAZXYF010000265.1 coordinate 3,685, forward strand.
CGGCAAAAGCATCGCCGCCAGGATGGAGATGATGGCGATGACCACAAGCAACTCGATCAGGGTAAAACGTCGTCGAGTTGGCCTTCGCCGAGGCTCCGGCTGGCAGGCCACCAG
>CAZXYF010000266.1:0-3771 GCA_964644705.1 uncultured candidatus Brocadiaceae bacterium
AATCGACACCAAACCGGGTTTGAAACCCGAAAGTTTTTAGTTCGGCCCGCTTAGAATCAGCATAGCTGCGCCCAACCCGCTGAACAGCAGGAAAAACAGGGGTGTAAACCAGTTGGCATAGCCTACCATCTGGCGAATTAACCGCTCATGGTGGGCATATCCGCCAGATCATAATAGGCAACTATGTAGGGATGGTCCGGATCGTATTCGGTAAGGGGACTGGCGTTCTCTGTGCGTCCGATCTCGCGTATTGCAGATCCCTCTGTTCCCTGGCGACTGTCGCCGAGCTGTTGGCGGATATCCCGGGCAACTTCCTCCAGTTCGTTGATGATCTCCGAGTGCTCATCATCATAGAGATTATTGGTTTCTCCGACGTCTTCTCTCAGGTTATATAACATGCATCCTTCGATTTCATCTTCCTCTGGGAGAGGCCAGCTCTTTTTGCAGAAATGCAGTTTCCAATCGCCTTTGCGCACTGCCTCCAGCCGCGCGTCCTTGTAAAACGCAAAGACGTCTCGTTCGGTTTTCTTGCCCTCAAGAATCGTATCTTTCAGAGAAATGCTGTCCGTTTCTTTTTCCGGCATTCGGGCATCGGTGAGATCGGTCAGCGTCGCCAGCAGATCCAGCGATGAGGCAATGTCGTTACACGTTGTGTTCGCCTCAATTTTCCCCGGCCAGCGCATGATGCAGGGGACGCGTTGTCCGCCTTCCCAGGTGGTACCTTTGATCCCACGGAGTGGATCGTTACTGCCGCCCTCGCCGCGGACACGGGAGCCGTTATCCGACATGAAGATCACCAGGGTATCGTCCTTCAGCCCCAGTCGTTCCAGTTCTGCGTCCAGCATACCCATGGCCCAGTCAATACACGCCACGGCACCGCCGTACGCGCCGTTACGGGAAGACTCGAGGAACTGCTGGGGAACAAACAGTGGGACGTGAACATACATATGCGCGAGATACAGGAAAAAAGGTTCATCATTGTGTTCACGCATAAATTGCAGTGATTCATCAACGTACCGTTCGGTGATGCCGCGCTGATCGGGTTGCGCCTGAATCACTTCATCATTCCGCAACAGGGGCAGCGGCGGTCTCTCCATGTTGTTCACCTGCCGCCCCATATCGTTGCTGTATGGAATGCCGAAGTATTCATCAAACCCGTGACGGGTCGGCAGAAATTCCTCCTGATCACCACAATGCCATTTGCCAATGACCTTCGTGTTGTAACCCGCTTCTTTCAGCCGGGTGGCAATGGTGTCTTCATCAGGGGACAGCCCCACGTCATTACCGGGGAACAACACCTGATGCTCACCAAAACCGATGCGCTGGGAATAACACCCGGTCAGCAATGACGCGCGCGACGCGGAGCACACCGGGGATGAGACATAATAATCGGTGAAACGCACACCTTCTTCGGCAAGTTTGTCCACATGGGGTGTATCATTGCATTCGGAACCGTAACACCCCAGATCGCCATAACCGAGGTCGTCACAGTTGATCAGAATAATGTTTGGTTGTGTATCATTCATGGCACGTTCTCCTCAAATATTCTCGACAGCAAGCTTCACATAAGACTCAGGCTTCTATGCAGAATCGCCTCACGACGCGATCGGATGATCCAATAAGATATTCGCAATCCGACTTGAATCCAAACACACGCGACGGGCATCAACGAATTCCCTTGATGTTGCATGCCTATACTGTAGGCTATGCAATCCTCACAAGTCGACGAAAAGTAAATGACCTACGGAAGAGTTAGAAAGGCGAAAAACCCATGAACAATGTATCAGACCTGTGGCCGGAGGGCCGCAATCTTCTGCGTTATGACCGTGAAGAATGTATTTTGAGCGACTTCCACTCGCCGGTGGCGGTCGGATCCTGGGACGCCGATCAGCTCGGCGTGACACAGCTCTTCTTCCAGGCCTATGCCCCCACCGCAACCAAACCCGTGCTCGATCCTCTGCTGCGGATTTTTGTGCGGGATGAGCAGGCGACGTCGGACTGGCAACCGGTGGCCGTATCCGAACGGACCTGCTGGCCGGGCGGATGGATCGAAACAGGTTGTGCGTCGGATGTCACGGTGACCCAGCAGGTGTGGTTCCGCTGTCACAACCAACTCCAGATACACATCGAGGTCACTCCTCGCGCGGGGACAAGCGGCCGGCAAATCCAGCTGGCATTGGGCGGCGGGCAAGCCGCCTCGCCCGTTGAACTCGACGCCGAAGCAAGCGGCGACGGAGTATGTGTGGGCATGCAAAGCGAACAGAAGAATGAAGACGGGGATCCCGAATTCGTGGGATCCATGGAACTGTGCACTGCCCCATCACCGAAATCCGTACGTTTTCGGCGTGGCCCCTCGCATAACAGTACGCCGCCCAAGCCGGAGGAGCTGAGCGATACGGACGAGTTGGGTCGTCATATGGGATACTGGATCGAGCTGCCCCCCGTTTCTTGCGAGAGCGGGAATCCAGGAACAACGGAATTGACCTTTGGCTGGACATTCAGCGGTGCCTCCGCGCCGGAGCAGAAGCACTACGGTTTTGTTGAGAACGTCAAACGGTGGCAGACGATGATACAATCGCTGCCGTTGCCGGAGGACAACATGTACTGGCGACGCAAGGGGGCGCTGGCAATTGCCGGCCTGTATGAGTCGCTGATCCAATCGCCCGGGTACGGCAACATGGAAGATAAACTGGGAATCGGCGCGCGGACGCTCGATCACCTGTCTCACAGCTATTTCTGGGACTCCATGACGACCGTACCGGTCCTGGCCCGACTAAACCCGGACTGGGGAGCAGAGATCATCGAGAATTTCACCCAGCACATCGGAAATCACGATTGTCCGCCGTTCGCCATATCGGCGTTCCCCACCTTCAAGGGGGAGGAGCGTCACTGGCGCGGCAGCCAGGCCCCCATTGCGAGCTGGGCCGTTCAGAAACTGGTTGACTGCACGGAGGAACAGACAGAGCTGACGGCCCGTCTCTACCCCGAGCTGGCGAAAATCAACGACAGCTGGTTCGAGCATGCCACTCGCGGGGACTGCGACCTGCCCATGTGGATGAATACCGGTGCCTGCGCCGATGACTCTCCGCTGTATGATCAGTATGCGGGCACAGACGAAGGATGGCACAACATCTACCTGCCGCCCATTGCCAGCGTCTCCCTCTGTTCGTATTTGCTGATGGATCTGAAATGTCTGTCCCGAATGGCCCAAACGCTCGACAAGGAGCAGGACGCGGCGCGATGGGATGGAAAAGCGGAGTCGCTCGAGACAACGATGCTTGAGCTGCTGTGGCACGACGACGAAAAGATATTCTACGACCGTGACCTGACAACCCATCGCCCCACGAAGGTGAAAACCTTCTTCAATCTGCTGCCTCTGTGGGCGGGGATTGGTCTGCCGGAGGCGGATGCGCGCGCTGCGATCCAGCAGCATCTACTGAACGAAGACGAGATGTGGGGCGAGGTGCCGTTCCCGAGCGTGGCCTACAACGAGCCGGAATACGATCCCGACGGATACTGGCGGGGGCGCTGCTGGCCGCATATCTACTTCTGGAACACCGAGATACTGAGCAAGTACGGATTTGAGCGCGAGGCGGAGGAGGCCAAACGTCGATTCATGAGCACCATGGCCGACGCGATCGAGCTCCCGGAAAACTTTGTCAGCTCCGCACTGCCGGCCAACCGCCGGGAGCGGTCGCCGCACTACGCCTGGGGCATGGCGACGCAACTGTTCTTCCTGTGGGACTGGCATCTGCAACCCGTGTGAGATCA
>CAZXYF010000267.1:0-3756 GCA_964644705.1 uncultured candidatus Brocadiaceae bacterium
AAAACAAATACTTCGCCGACGACCCGACAAACGGGAAATCCCACGACTCAAGGGGCCTGAACTCGGTCTGCTACGACGGATCGGTGCGCTGGTTTAATCTGGAAGATTTCCGGGTGGATAAAAGATGCGTGGAGGTCCTCCGAACATGGGATCCTGGCGCTTGGGGTAGTAATGACGGCCTTTTCTGGTCGTATGGCCGCTACTTCTTCGAACCCGGCGCTCCCCGGCCTGACCAGTTAATAGATGGGGTCCAATGAAGCGACCGGGTAATGTCTCCCATTCACCGGTTAATCCCACGGCTCATAATCCGGGTTTTCCTGCGGTATTCGGGCCTCCATTTTTTCCCGCCACTCCACCAGCATCGAGTGCAGCTTCCGGGTGATTTCTGGCCTGTCGCCGGCAATGTTGTTCTCCTCGCTTATATCCTCCCGCAGATTGTACAACTCCAGATGCCCATCCTCGAAGAACTCGATGAGTTTGTAATCGCCCGACCGCACCGATGAGCCGGGCCGGCCTCCCTGGTTGCCGTAATGCGGGTAATGCCAGAAGATTGCGTCGCGTTCCAGCGAATTATCCCCTTTGAGCAGTGCAACGATGCTTTCTCCATCTTCGTGTTGCTCGGGTTGTGGATCCATACCGGCCATCTCCAGAAACGTCGGATAGAAATCCGTGCTGGTCACCGGCACCTCGCACGTGGATCCCGGCTCGACGACGCCGGGCCACCGGACCAGAAGCGGTTCACGCACTCCCCCATCATACATCCAGCCCTTCCCTTCGGACAGAGGGCTGTTGCACGTTGGGGATCCTTCCGCCGTGGACAATCCCCCGTTATCCGAGGTGAAAACAACGACGGTATTCTCTGCTTCGCCATTGTCTTCCAGCGCATCGAGCAGCCGCCCCACGTTCTCATCCACGCTCTGAATCATCGCCGCATATTCGGGATCCGATTGCACGAGACGACGTTTGATGTGTTTATCTTTCTTGTGTTCGCACGGGAATTTGCCCCCCTCTTCGAACGTTTCGACCTCATCCAGTCCCTCATCCCGCCTTTTCTTCTGATATTTTTCCGTATATTCATCTTTGGCCTGGATTGGTTGGTGGACGCAGTAAAACGAGAGGTCAAGGAAGAACGGCTGGCCGTCATTATCTTCGATCAGCTCAATGGCTTTATCGGTCAGATGATCCGGAAGATATTTACCCTCCTCCTCCACATCTTCCATGGCCGGATTCTTCCACGGGCTGAAATACCCGTTACAGGGCAACCCCCACTCGCAACCCCCGATGTTGACGTCGAACCCATGTTTGTCCGGATAATAATCCTCCTCCCCCAGGTGCCATTTCCCGAGGTACCAGGTGGCGTAACCGCCCTCTTTTAACGCAGAAGCCAGGCTTTTTTCCTCCAGCGGCAGATGGTCGATGTACGGAACGTCGATAAGCCGCCCGCGGGCCGGATGAGTATTCCCACCCCAGTCAATCCAGTCGGTTATACCCACATTGGCGGGATATTTCCCGGTCATCACGCTGGCCCGTGTGGGCGAGCAGACGGGACAGGAGGCATACCCATCGGTGAATCGCATACCTTCCTCGGCCAACCGGTCGATATTCGGGGTCTCGTAGAAGCTGCTACCGTAACACCCGAGATCCTTCCAGCCCATATCGTCCATGAATATGAATACAAAATTCGGTTGTGACATTGTCATCTCCACATGTTCAGTCATACAGTTCCTGGCCGAACCCGCGCGGATCCTGTTCCACCGGCACTACGTCAGCGGTGTGGATGTACCAATCCAGCATCCGGCGTTCCAGATCCTGAATCACTTCCTCATACTCATCTTGCCCGTAGAGGTTGGAACATTCCCGCGGGTCATTTTCCATATCATACAGCTCATGTTCACCGTTGGTCCGGCGAATCAGTTTCCAATCGGACGTCCGAATCATGGTGCTCCGGCAGACAGTTTCGGGTTTCTCCTGCTGTTGGAGTCCCTTCGGATAGTAAATGCTTTCCCTGTTATCCAGCAGTCCATCATTCATATCTCCCTCAAAACACTGCGGTTCGTGCGTATCATAACCACCTTCGGCAAAAACCGCTCGATCCGGATCCCCGGGCTCCCCCTGAAGCTGAGGGACCATGCTTCGCGCAAAATGCGTGTGGGTGGGTTCAATCCCTGCCAGTTCGAGCGTGGTGGGCATCACATCGAAGCATTCTACTGGCTCATCGACGACATGCCCCCGCGCCATGTCCGGGGAACGAACGATCATCGGGATACGCGTCAGGCAATCATCCAGACCACTGGGCCATTTCTCCACCAGCCCGTAGTCCCCCGCCCAATCGCCGTGATCACTGAAGGCACACAGCGTCGTCTCCTCGGCCAGCCCGGTCTCGTCCAGCGCGTTCATCAGTTTACCCAGCAGATGATCCACATACGTGACCATACCCAGATATACCGCCATGATTTTTTTGAACATCCGCTCATCGCACTGATCCAGGTCCCGATATTTCCGTATCTCGCGGAAAAAGCTCGGTTTGTTCGGGAGCTCAGACGGACGCAACGGAGGAAGGTCGTCCGGATCATACATGTCATGGTATGGCTGAGGCGCCCGGTAGGCGGGGTGCGGGAATCCCGTGGCCAGAAACAGCATGAAGGGAGGGTCATCCGGCTGGCGTTCTGTCAGAAAATCTATAGCGTGGTCAACGGTATCCGCGTCATGCGGTTTGCCCGACATCGCTCCCCGGAGGAAACTGTAATATCCGGGTTCGCCCAATTCATACACATCTTCCGATGAACATCCGGTCGCCTCGATACCGTGAATTCGGGTAACCGAATTCTCTACTGTTTCCTGCGCCAGTGCGTCGTTTTTCCCCATCCAGTGGACTTCATAGCCGTCATTGTTGAGGTATTTGAATGTATTGGGCTCGTGAGGTTGCAGTAGATTCCACAACGTTCGGTGTCCACGGTTGTGCACATACCGGCCGGTCAGGAAACAGCAACGGGAGGGCGAACACACCGTATGTTGGACGTGACACTGATCGAAGCGGGTGCCCTCCTCGGCCAACCGATCAAAGTTAGGTGTCTGCACCAGTTCATGGCCGTAACAACCGAGGACATCGGCACGCAATTCGTCTGGATTGAAATAAATGAAATTCATAAAGCTTTTCCGTAATCAGGAGTAAGTCCGGCTGAAGAGGTTGGAAAAATACCGCACCATTCCACCTGCGTCAAACGCCTGCAACACCAAACGCAAAATTCGGCCACCGTTACAATTGCTGTAGCCCGGACAGTTCACCAGTCGGAGACCAAACCGGTATCGCCTGATTTATTGAAAACCCCCTGTGATTCACAATTGCCCCGATTGTTCAACATTTCTTGTGGTTCAGACGAGGTCTAAAATAATTTACGCTTGAGGTTTGTGAAATGTTCAGGGTCGCGGGGTAAGTATTCAGTGAACCACGTCATTCCAGATGGGCCTGCTGCCGGGCTTGTCCCGGTGAGGCGTATTTTTGCATGACCCGAAAATTCGCAAACAACGCGACGGGGCCTTCTGGCAGGACGCTGGAGTTGTCTTTGAGTTTGCGCAGAAACCGAAGTGATCTGCGGAAACCTTACCTAGAGGGAGGGAAGTACAGCATACCCACAGAGGTAATTGTGCAGTCAGAAGAGGTCCAGTTTCATCCCTTCCTATTCTGTCGTCTCATCTCTCAGGTGATCGCGCCAATTGCCCCTGATCGCCGGAGGCGATCTCTGGAGTGCGCTGGCC
>CAZXYF010000268.1:0-3736 GCA_964644705.1 uncultured candidatus Brocadiaceae bacterium
GCGGTTCGTGTCTTTGCCTTTATCAACCGCACGTCCCACATCCAACTTTCTACGTTTCACAATGCCGCACCCGCCGTTCCCATCGTCAACCGTTTATTGTTCGTCGTCGGCCGTCCCCCCGCATTATCCTTCACTCCTCGGGTTTCTTGACTCCACCGGGGACAGGCAAGATGCCTGTCATACATCACGCATCCCGCATCCCACATCCCGCATCCCGCATCCCGAACCGCGAATCCCGCCGTTACCCAGCAATCAGCCGTACGGCGGATCTCCGACCCACCAGCAACCAACAACCAAAAACCAAAAACTGGTTTTCCCGCCCCTCACCCCTCCTCCCGCAGCACCTCACGAACTTTCGCGGCGATCTCGTCCTGGGAAAAAGGCTTTTGGATGAAATGGGTGTCTTCCCCGAGCACTCCGTGGGGCGATAAGATGTTATCGGGATAGCCGGACATATACAGGCATTTCATGTCGGGGTACATCTTCCGCAATTCTTCAGCCAGTTCCGATCCATTCATCTCCGGCATGATAACATCGGTGATGAGCAGGTCGATATCGCGCTCTCCATGATCGAGACGGGTTAGGGCCTGGTTGTATCCGGTTGCTGCCAGCACGTCATAACCAAGTTCTTCCAGGCGCGAGGTTTCAAGGTTGAGGACAGCCTCCTCGTCTTCGACCAGCAAGATCGTTTCGTTGCCGCCAACGGATGGTTCCGGGGCATCGGCGTGTTCCCGGGTGGTTTCGGAGCTGTGTTTGGGCCAGTAAATGTCAACTGTCGTGCCTTCCCGGCGTGTGCTTGAGACGTGGATATATGCGTCATTCTGTTGGACTATACCGTAAACAGTTGACAACCCCAGGCCCGTGCCTTTGCCCGCTTCTTTCGTGGTGAAGAAAGGATCAAAGACTTTTTTCTGCGTTTCTGCATCCATCCCCTGCCCGTTGTCTCGCACCGACAGGCGAACATGCCCACCGGGTTCGCATCCTTTATGTCGGGCACAGAACGAGCGGCTCAGATTGACATTTTCGGTGGCAATTTCGATCGTCCCCACACCCTCGATGGCATCGCGCGAATTGACCGCCAGGTTGGTGATGACCTGATTCAGCTGACCGGGATCCACATATATATCCCACAGGTCAGCGCCGGGACTCCACTCCAGACTGATATTCTCGCCGATCAACGAACGCAACATCGTCCGCATATTGGTGAGCATATCGTTGAGGTTGACAACTTCGGGCGAAACTGTCTGTTTGCGGGCGAACGCCAGCAGATGCCGCGTCATATCAACGGAGCATTCAGCGGCCTTTTTGATCTCTGATACGGGTTTGACCAGATCGTCGGCGAGCCGCTCATCCTGAAGAACCAGATCCGAGAAGCCGATAACCGCCTGGAGCGTATTGTTGAAATCATGGGCGATGCCGCCGGCCAGACGCGCCACAGCTTCCATTTTTTGGGCCTGCTGAAGCTGCTCGCGGAGATCATCGCGTTCTTCCTCGGCCTCTTTTCGGTCCGTGACGTCCGTGCCGACACAGAGTATTTCCGAAGTCTGCGATTGCGGATCCCATATCGTCTCGTTGGTCCAGGACACCCACACACGTTCTCCATCCTTGCACACGTTTTCGTTCTCATGGGTGGCATAGTTATCGGGATTCTCACAGAGGTCCTCGATTACTTCCTCCAGATCCCGGCCCGTGCTTTCCCGGTCGGGGACGATGGTGTCCAGGACATTCTGCCCGACGAGTTCTTCTTTGGTGTATCCGAAGAACTCCACCGCGTACTGGTTGCAGAATGTCACCGTGCCATCGGAGTCCATGCGCAGGATTATGTTTCCCACGTTTTCGACCAGTTCCCGGTATTTGCGTTTACTCTTGCGCAGTTTTTGCTCGACATGGCGATGCTCGCTGGCCAGCTGTTGCTGTTTCAGAGCGTGGCGAATTGACCGGGTCAGGCTATGTTCGGTCAGGTGCTCCTGGCTGATATAATCAGCCGCCCCATTATCGAGAATCTCTGCGCCCCGGGCGGGGTCGTAGCTGTTCAGTATGACGATGACCGGCAGATCGGGGCGGGCCCCATGAAGCCGCCCCATAAGGTCCATGGGCGAGATGGAATCGGATGGCGATTTTCCGACAAAGGCGAGGTGGAGGGTCTGGTTCTGGAGATGATCCAGTGCCTCATCAGGATCGGGCTGATGGTGGATCCTCAGGCGGAATTCTTCACATTGATCCGCATACCGGCAGATGTCTGCCGCGCGCTGTTCATCACTCTCCGCCAGCAATATGTGCAGGTGATCGTCCTGTCCCATGGAGTAAGTAGGGGGCGGAATCATGATGTTATAACGCGCGTTGGTAGTGTGAAAAGCGGACGAAACCAGAATGATCAGGAGTCGGAACCCTGCCAGATGATGATCATCTGGAATTTGATCTCCTCCGGTCCCGTAACCTTCTGTGCGGCGGCATAGACGCCGTTGGACAGAAAATCAATACATCCGCTGCCGGTGAGGAAGAGGGGAAGTCCCAGCTGCAGATCGGGTTTATCCTCATCGCGTTTGGATTTCACGGCCCCGGCGGCCACATTGACCAGTTCCCCGATAGCATCGGAAATGTCCTCCATCTCCACATCATCGCCTTCCTCCAGGAAGAAGAGCTTTCGGGTGAGTTTCTCGATACTGTCCTCATCGCTCATGAGCATGAGGTTGTAGCCCCCCGTCGGATCGGTCAGGGCGATGCCGCTGCCGCAGTCCGAATATTCGCGATCGGGTTCCCCCTTCTCTCCCTCTTTCTCCAGGGTGAGCATCAGCTGCATCTCACCCATTTCGATGACGGAGTCAACGGCCTGATCCAGCAGATCCAGTGCTTCTTCCTTGGAGTTGGAGCAACTTTCGGCGAGCGAATCGAGATTGGCCACGACGATATCCTTTCCGAGGGGTAGTCAGTCTAAAACTATAGACTCTAAAGCCATCACCTATTGTTATCGGAAGAACCGCGATAAACCTTAGTTCGAAAACACTAAAGGCGTGTTCCGATGATGAGCAAGAGCACCTGCATAGAATATATGAGCAAGTTGTGTGGCCAAAATGCAGGCCGAGCGCGAAGAGACCCGTGCATCGCTCACCCGGGAGGGTAAATGGAAGGAGCTGGGCCTGGCACGTAACCCGATTTTCTCACAGAAGGTAATGTTCAACTCGAAAATGTCCTGATCGCCTCTGGCGATCTCTGGAGTGCGGTGGCCATGCCACCGCTTTCCCTGCTGGCGGCTCCACATCCTGAGCCGGCGTGTTCAAATTTCACCGGACGCCCCATAGCCCCGCCTTGTCCGTCGTAAAAAAACGCGTGTGATGGGGGAATTGCAGCGAATGGGGCATGAAAGCGGTAGGGACAAACTTCGCTTCGGGTGTCATTGGTTTGAGCCCCATCGGGGCGGATTCATACTAGCCCAACATGGAGCGATCTGTAAGATCGCGGAATGTTGGGTTATTGGTTGTTTTTGTTTTCTGAGCTGAAAGCTCATTTCAAATGTTTGGGCGCTGTTTTGCGTCGGTTCGTAGGTCGATGTTGAGATGAGCTTTCAGCTCATTAATCTATGTTTCGACCCATACCCAGGATTCCGTGCTCTTCCAGAGCACTGCATCCTGGGCTAGTATGAGGCCGTCCCGTTGGGACTAAGCGAACGGCTCGTGACGTTTTTTGAGCCCCATCGGGGCGGATTCATACTGGCCCAACATGGAGCGATCTGCAGGAT
>CAZXYF010000269.1:0-3718 GCA_964644705.1 uncultured candidatus Brocadiaceae bacterium
CGCGAATGTTGAAGGTTGAAGGGTAAAAGTTCAAAGTTGAATGTTTGCGCTGCGACGGAGTTCACTCTTCAATTTTCATTCGTTGGATCGACTGATCCACCGAATTAGGGGCAACCGCATTTTCCAAGAGATCAGGAGTTCTGAACCAGCAGTGGCGGCGCAAGGGCCGGAGGGGGAGAAATCTCCTCGCTTCCTCTGTTTTACTGACCCTGCCGCAAACGCTGGTTCAGATCCCGGGTGACATTTTTCAGGCGATTGTACCGTTCCACGTCAAAATCCCACCCCGGCGCAATAGTGGAATTGTGCAGCAGAGGCTCCCGACGGACGCCATCCGGCAGGTTCGCATGGGCCTCGCCGAGTTTCGTTCCCGGCACCGGGGAAAACTGGGCCGTTCGGATGATGGCTCCCTGGCGGTGTATAAACTCCGCCGTTTCACGGATGGATCCGTCCTTCTGACCCGGCAGGCCGATCAGCATGTACGCTTCCACCTCACCCGGTTCATACCCCGCTTCCCGCAGCGCATTCATGGCCTCCACAAAATCCTCCGGCGTCGCTTTGCCGTCGGATGCCTCACGGGCCCGTCCGGTTACCGCTTCGAAACTCAATCGCACGGTGGCAAAATTGTTTCGACGGAACAACCGCGCGATCTCCGGAGTCATGAATTTAGCATGCAGACCGTTGGGCGTGTGAAACCGACAGTTCAGGCCCCTGGCGGCAACACATTGCAGAGCGGGGACCAGAAACTGCTCGGCCTGCACGAGAAGCGCATCGTCATACAGGGCAATTTCCGTTCGCCCACCGCGGACGTTCCACTCAATCTCATCGGCAAATCGCTCCGGTGAACGACCCTCAAAATCCCCCGAAAGCCGGTCGGAGGCGCAATAATCACATCCGTAGGGACACCCCCGCGTGAGCCGCGTCGCCGCCACGTCGCTGTCGGGATAAAGATCCATCGCCGGGAAGGGCTGTTCGTTGAAGTCGGGGGGGCCCGACTCGCCACTCACCCCGTATTCGGACTCAAGGAAGGGCGGCATCGCCGTCTCCCAGGGCCCGGGAAGAACCCGATCAACGGGGACATTCTCTCGAGCATGTTCCGGGCAGAGCGTCGCATAGGTGCCGCCAAGATAACTTTCGGCGTCCGGGTAAACGTCGTTCACCAGCTCCACAGTCTCGATCAGTCCGGTGTACCAGTACGTCATGCCCGAGGTAAAAAACACCGCATCAGGAGCGGTGATTTCTCGCAGTTGATGCTTCAGCACGCGAGGTGGAATGCCAAAGCGACGATAATAACGAGGAACATCACGGTAGGGCTCGGGTTTTGGGATCCGTTCGCAGTAATAACTCCCCGTCCCGTTCGCGCGCCTGTCGGGATATTCCAGATCCCATTCTTCGGCCACCTCCGGAGCCAGATGCAGGGCATCCATGTAATCCACCGAGAACCCCCTGTTGCGCAGATAGCTGTAGAGAGAAAGGAATCCCAGCGGCCGGGACCACAGGTCGAAGGCCGCGAAATCATGTATCCATGGATTGAGCAGGAGGAAACGTGGAGATGACATATGATCAGGTCTCCTTCTCGTTCCGCGGGAATTCACAGGCGGCACCATCGCAAAACCGGGCCTCCAGATCCTGTTCGTGGCCCGGTTCCCCCCGCAGGGGTTGTACCTGTTCCATCATACGTTCATACTGCTCACCCGTGATCTCCTCATAGGGCGGCTGGGCGTAGCCGTGTTCCCGCCGGGGTAAAAACACCATGGCTTTGAGCTGATCGTCGTATGCGGAAAGGAGAGTCGCGATTTTATCGCCCTCTTCGTCCGGATCAAATTCGGCGGTGCAGCTCACCTGGTTGTCCGACCAGTAGTATTGCATGCGGGCCGCCAGATCCACTTTCTGCTCCACCGGCACCTCCCCTTTCCGGCGTTCCAGCCCTTCCACCTTGACGGGAAACTCGATAACGAGGGTGTTGTCGGCGTAATGATCCCGTTCGACGGTGTATCCAGCCTCCCGGCACATCTCCGCCAGGGGCCGATTCTCCGCGACCCGCATCCGCCGGATGTAATACGGGGCGTGGTCCCAGTGGACGCCCGGCGTGGCCCCGGCCAGCAGGCTGACTGTACCTGACGGTTTGACGGAGGTCGTTTTGATCGAACGCGGTATGTCCAGACGTTCTGAATACTGACGGTCGAGTTCCTGCACATAATCGTAGGCCCCGTCGCACCAGTTGAAAAACGTTTCCTCGCCGAGCGCGTTGATCGCCTGCACCACCCCGGTCATGGAACAGCCAATGCGTCGGTTGCGAGCCATCACCTCGTTCGTATCCGGATGCCGGGTGGGAACCAGGGTGACGGTCTTCGCGTATTCGTAGGCCACCTCGAGCGTCTGTTTGTAATCCTCCAGCGTCTCGTGGTGGGCCGGATAGGTCTCCACCAGGCAACACAGCTCCTTATCCCACAGGGTCTGTTCCACGCAGGGATTACTTCCCAGGGCCCGTTCATCATCCCAATTGGGTTCGTCCTGCATACGCCCGTGGGCACGGGCATTTTCCAGCCACAGGTAGCCGGGTTCACCGTTATGGACCGTGCGGCGGGCGGGGGCGGAGTAGTCCATGCCGACTTCAGCGAAAATGCTGTTGTTGGACACCCAGCGGTAGTCATCCACTTTTTCCTCGTCCATCTTCAGGTCCAGAAACTGGGAATCTCCGGGTTCACCGAAAGCCACCTGGGCCGAACGCCGTATGCCCCCGGCGACGACGCATCGGCCGATGATGTTCATGGTATCGACGATCAGGCGGGAATCAACGGCACGGCCCACGTACGCCTCATGCAGTTCCTGCAGACTGTTGATCATCTTCCGGAGCGGTTCGGGCCCGCTGGCGTAGCCGCCGAAGCTTTCCAGCGGCGCCCCGGCCGGACGGATCTCCGAATAATCCCATTGCCGGGGAAGAGAACCCTCCCCGACGAAGGCGAGCAAAAGGCGTCTCAGAGCTTTTCGCCACCCCTCGCGGCTATCCCCTATCGTATGAACATCATGATCCACCGCGGGTTCCTGCAGGATGACCTGCCCTTTGCCCCGCGTATCGAACCCCACGCCAACCCCCACCATCGACATCCGGAGCATCCAGAGAAAGGGGGCCGCGTAATCATCGGCGAGATCCCTGGTGGAGACAAAACCGCAGTTGTTGAGCGCCGCGCCCCCGCGCTCATACATGAAGCGGGTTCCCATGATCCACAATCCCCGGCCCGGCGGCGTCCACTTGAAGTTCCACATCCTGTCGTAGGCCCGTCGTGCCTGTGCCCGAGCACGTTCGGGGTCCCACTTGAGTCCCTGCTGCCGACAGTGGACCTTTTGAACGGTGAACATCCCCTCGATAACGCGTCGGCAGGTTTCCCACCACTGCTCGCCGTCACGGCTGTAGGTCCGCTTGAAAGTCACCCATGAAAGGGCTCCGAACCCCCACTGAACGGGCTGGTCACGGTACGGGGAGAGAAACTCTTCGTCGAGTTCAAACCGTCCGTAGGTATCGACATCGATGATCATGTCGGCAACCCGAGAAGGATATCCGGCCTATTTGGAGTCACAGTAGTATTCTTCTTCAAGGCCATATTTCACCCAGAGAGGACATTCCTTGCACTTGCATCCCTCCCGATCGATATCCTGGTCGCTGGGGCCGCGTGCGCAGTAAAGCCCTTCGCCCTCGACTTCAGGGTAGCTCGGACATTCC
>CAZXYF010000270.1:0-3686 GCA_964644705.1 uncultured candidatus Brocadiaceae bacterium
CTGCAAGACCGCTTAAGCCGGTTCTTGGCCCCTGATCTCCCGTTCAATGGGAGTTCGCGGGAGACGACAGATTACGGCGAAAGATCATGGATCAAGATTATGATCCAGAATCCCACCCCCTTCGTCGGTCACCTTTATCGTCCCCCTTCGTCGGTCGTTAAAAAGGGAACAAAAGGATCCTCCGATAAGTACGCGATGAAACAAACGATCAACGAACGGTCCGAGCGGATCGAGGACAAATTGGAGAGGGGAACATGATGTCCCACACGTCTCATCCGGCCGCCCCACCGGAGACCGTTTCTCGACGCTTTTCATCCAGTGCCGCTCGCAGAACGTCCATCAGCTCACTGAACATGCGGTCATCGGTATATTCACAGGCAAGCCGCCGGGCCGCACCGGATGCGCTTTTGAGCACTTTTTGATCGGAAAAACGAGCAATATACTCCGCCAGGCCGTCCGCATCCTCCGGATCCTCAATGTAAAAGCCGTCTTCCCCGGGAGTGAGCAACTCATGCGCTCCCGTCCAGGTGCTGGTGATCAGCGGCAGGCCGGATGCAAGGGACTCCAGACACACGTTGGCAAATGGATCGAAGTAACTGGGTAACACCGATACGTCACAGGCCCTGTAATACCGATCCGGTTCCGTGATGCCGGTGAAATGAACCCGGTCACTGACGTCAAGCTGCGACGACAGCCTTCTGGCCCAGCGTCTGTCGCGCCCGATCACCAGCAAATGAACCGGGCGCTGCATTGAGCGTTCCTTCAGGATAGAGAGCGCGCGGAGCGTGGTATCGATCCCTTTCCGACGCAGGTCAAAAGCACAAAATGCGCATAGCAGAGCCTCGGAAGGCACTCCCACTTCGCGACGCACCTTCGCCTTTTCCTCATCGTCTCCGGGGACGAAACGGTCGCAATCCACCCCGCAATACACCAGAGGGATCCTGCCCCGGAGACCGGGATAATGCTCCAGTAAATGTTCTTTGACCATGCGAGAGATGGCTATAACCTTGAGGGGACGATGCGCCCGGTAGAGTTTTCTCTCGATATGCAGATTCAATCGTTCTTTCAGGCTGATGCGCTTCTTGATTGATTGAATGAAACGGAGGAAACGCGACGGATAGCTGCGTATAACCTGCGGGAGATATTCCTCATGGACCCCGCCCCCCGGCCGAACAACATCCGTGCCCCAGGTTTTCTGCTCACCAAAACTAACATCGTGTTCATCCTCCTGGAGGGCTCTCTGAACACGCCGGGCAAAGGTCACATCGCGTAAGGTCCGCGGCACCGGAGGCATGCCCACTCTCTGTGTCTCGACCCCATCCATCTCGCCTTCCACTTCCATGGTGATCACCCTGACCCGATGATCGTCCTCGAGCAGATGCCGGACGAAGTTGAACAGAAAGGTCTGAGCGCCTCCCCGCGGCGAAAAATATTTGCAGGCAATCGTCACTTTCATTGGCTGCCTTTTTCACATGTGCAATTCAAATTCATTGGCAAAAATACCGGCCTCCACCCGGAGAAACGCTATCACCGATTCTTTCGCGGGTCGCCACAGCATTTTTTGTACTTGCGCCCACTGCCGCATGGACAGGGATCGTTGCGCCCAACTTTCTTTTCGGACTTCTTCACCGGTTCTCGTTTGACCTCCGGCATATTATCCGCTGCTTGTGCCATCTGCGCGAGACGGTTGAGTTCCTCACGTCGTTCCCGTTGGCGTGTTTCGCGCTCCTCCCGTTCTTTCCGCCATTCGGACGCTTCCGGCAGATCAATGCCAAGAACATCCGTCACATCAAGCAGATCCTCCTCCAGGCAGAACATACCTCGATCATAACCTCGGTGAATCTCCTGGCGGACCTTTTCCACTCCACGGACGAAACACTGGCGGCATAACCCATCGCACAGATACGTGCGAACAGTTACATTTTCTTCCCTTTCCAGGTGGTCCAGAAGAAACTCTTCCGAGACATCGGACTTGATTCTCGCCGCCACATCAACGGCGTAACCTTTGACATGTCGAGGATCACCGGCAAAAGTTGCGTCAATCTGCCGAACAGCTTCCACATCACCGATGCGCACAAGAGCATCCACGACTCTTTCCCGGAAATAACCGGTATCCAGCTGCAGGCATTTCACCAGATGAGGCACGGCCGTGGATAGCTGGCGCAAACCGGCCAGTTTCACCAGCCACACTTCCAGCCATTCCTCCTGGACATCGTCATCCTGCAGCAGTTCGAGAACTCGCTCATCTTCCGGAACATCCGATCCGGCCAGTATATCCAGCAGGCAATCTGCCTTTGCCTGGTCCACATCACCGACGTTCTGAGAATCCGAAGAGTCCTCGCTGTAATCCCTGAGTTCATCCCACGCTTCCTGCGGAGAAACATCCATGTAGGTGAATCGCCAGTTTATGGAATTCATCGGTCCTTCGGTCAGCTTACCGGTGTCTGCCAGTCTGTCTTTCTGCTCCACCAGCCATTCAGCCGGCGCGTTGGCCAGGATCCAGCCATAATGGGCACAGACGTTGTAATCCTCCGCCTCCGACAGATGTTCTATTGCCCGGAGAAAATCATCATGGGAGAGAGCAAAACATGACGCTTCCGTCAGCACCATAGCATTGTCCGCGTTTCCAAATTCCTCACAGCCATCCAGCACCAACCCGAGCAAATTGGAATCCTGGCTGTAGGATTCCGAAAAATAGCGTGCCACATACTCCCGCACGTGTCGGTCCGGATCCAGAAGAAAAGGTTTCAGACCGTCCGGTCCGCTACGTGCTCTTTCGTGTTTTTCATCGGGCGTTTCAACATCGGAGAATAATCTTACCGTTTGCATAGTCTTCACTTCGATGGTTTCTATAGTATAAATCTACGCCAGAGTGACGGGTCATTTCACTGTTGTTTCTGTACCCATTCCTGGATTTTTGGGCAGTCGTACGCTGGCATCATGCATCCCATTTCACCGTACTCATCACACTCATGGCACACGTCCCAGTGACCGCATTGAGGATCATCTCTGTCCACCGGCATGCCGCATTCCGTGCACCACAGATATCCGCAATCCAGACACTGCGCCAGGGTTGGATCCGCCAAACGCTGATCATTCTCACAATCGGTGGTGTTTGTGCTCTCACACTTCGGGCAATCCCCCACCATTATGGCCCGCACAGCTTCCTCGGCGGTATCGCTCTGCTCAAAAATCGAAGTGAGCGCCTCCTGTTCGCCTTCGGCGAGCTGGCCGAAAAGTTCTTCCGCCATATTCATCTCCTCCTCCGTGGGCTGTTCACTCAAATCGGCCTCACAGTTTCCACAAAAATCGGCGTCTTCTGAAACGTCTTTGCCGCAATTCCAACAAAGCATAATTTTTCGATCTCCCATGGATCAGGAGCCTGTGATTAATCCCTCCGGCCTACGCCCTCACCAATTGTATTGGCACCGAAGTTTATCAACACAATCCACTATAAACCCCTGCCACAAAAAGGACAATCAGCCGTCCGCAATAATCAAGAATACAAGACGGTCGGACGGTTCCTCGATGTGTAGAAAACGGGGCAACCTGGTGTCGTAAACATTCGGCAAACCACGTACGTAGTTCACTGAATGCTTACCCATTTTCGGCGCATATTCGCTTATTTTGGGACTAAGCGGCAAGAATAAAGTTTGTTCCGGTTTCTGTTTCCTTGAGCCCCAGCG
>CAZXYF010000271.1:0-3679 GCA_964644705.1 uncultured candidatus Brocadiaceae bacterium
TCGCCGAGGGACACCTTGCTGGACTCCCCGTTGCGCCACCGCCAGTTGTCGTAGCTACCCGCGCGGCAGCTCAGCCAGGCCAGGGAAAGGTACATCGTGCTGTAATCAGGCATCATCACGTCATCGGCGTAGGAACTCACCTTCTCCGCATACTCCCAGCTTTTATGCCGCGGATAAACTTCCATTCTCTCCTTAGGGGGACGCGGCAGAGGTATAAAAGCAGTACCGTAAACCGTATCTATGTCTTCATCGCGGGGAGAAGGTGCCCGTTCCAGATAACGATAATCCGGGGGAAGGGGTTTCGCCGGATGGGGCAACATGCCGAAAACGACGGGACGATCGTGCTCATATTTCATCTCTTTGGGCACCAGATTCAGCACCATGGTGTGTTCACCATCATGCCGACGGAATTCCTGAGCGGGGAGCCGGTCGGTCTGCGCCCAGCCGGCCGCGTTATCGGCGAACCAGTAAAGCCCCCGCTGGCGGTTGCACAGATCCATGATACTCCAGAAGTCCCACGTGCGGAATTTCTCATCCGTCGGAATCTCTTTCAGGTTGCTGTTTCTTTTTTTGTTC
This sequence comes from uncultured candidatus Brocadiaceae bacterium, assembly GCA_964644705.1. Taxonomy (GTDB): domain Bacteria; phylum Planctomycetota; class Brocadiia; order SM23-32; family SM23-32; genus CAZXYF01. The sequence goes on from CAZXYF010000271.1 coordinate 577, forward strand.
CACCGTCTGGCACGCCTGACGACTCGCTGGAGTTGCTGGCCGCGGGAGGTGAATACATCAGGGCCACCCTCATCAACCTGGATGCGTCCTCCGCTGACCTGCGTATAGATGCGATGACTGGCATGTTTTTGTTTGAGCGGAATCTCAAACCGAATCGGCGCCACTTTACCGTTCTCATTCTGCGGCTGGATGTCCAGCTCATACCGGGTGAGTCCGTCGAACTCCACGCGGGCCTTCAGATCAATATTACACGTCTCGCCGGTGAACCGCACCGCCCACCCGGCACGGGTGTTCTGTGAATCACCGATGCTCACCCTCGTGGCTTCCATCGGCTCGCCGTCCTCCAGCAGCTGAACCGGACGCGCCAGCAGATTCTCACCCTTCGCCACGATGCGGGCGGGCAGCCCCTTCTCGCCCAGCTCGTAGGAGGTCATGCGCGTTTTCAGTGTCCGCCCGTCCACCTCCACCGGCGTCCACGGTGGTGGTGCCTTCTCCGGCACGCCCAGAGTGTTGCCGCGCCATTTTCGGGGCCTGTAGGTCCAGGTCTCCCTATCATCCTCCGCCACAACTTCGCCTTCTGAATTCCTGACGGTGATATCAAACGTCAGGGGGGTGGTCGGCGGACGTTTGCCGGTGGAGAACAGGAAATCCGCGTTTCCTTCTGCATCCTGATTTTCATGCGTGATCTCGCTCGTGACCGGTCCGGCAAACACCGTGCCGTCCTCTTTCAACACGGTGACGGTGGCCGTGGCTGCATCGAGGGTTCCCGGGAACAGAGTGCGCAACGTTCCGCCCAACTCGTCGATACCGTATTTATAATCCACATGCATCTTCAGGGACTTGAACCGTTCGAGACGGCCCTGCACTCGTTGGCGGGCCTGGTAAACCTCCAACGGCGAGAGGGCATAATCGTGTCCCACGATCTCATCCACGCGGATGATCGGCTGCCGTCCATCGGCGGCGATTGCCTGTTTTTTGACCCCGATCTCCAGGTGTTTGAGTTTGAGATCATAGACCCAGCAGGGGAGACCGGTCCCGTCGTTGGGCTGACCCTCAATGTTGTACCGGACCTTGTGTTCCTTGGCCCGGGCGCGGGGGCTGGTGGGATTTCTGTAGAGACGCATCCGGAGCATTGATGAGTTTTTACCGCCGGTAGGAGCGTCTAACGATTCCGGTGGTTTCGGATGGTCCCACGTCAGGCAGAAGAACCACCATTTGCCCGGTCGGAATTCGCCATTACCACCCCGGCGGGGCATCGGCAATGATGGTCGTTCGATGGGAAAAACCAGCTCTCTACCCTTCGGCGTTTCCGTATGCAGGCGCACCATATTAATCCGGTAGGTGGGCAATTTCGGGCGGGGCCCCGCATTATCCCAGTTCACGGGGCTCAGCCAGAACTCAAGGGACCCCTCATCCGTGTCCAGCATACCGTCAATCGGGATTTTGAGCCGGGAAACCCGCGGGTCAATGGTGAGGGACTGACCCCGGATGCCCTCGGTGAAGAGCCGCTTCCGTTCCTCCACCGGATGAGTGAGTTCGGCCTGGAAATCTTTTCCGTCAAACACATGCGCCGTGAGATCCCCCTCAAATCCGAGATGAAACACATGGCCGTCTCGATAGAAAAACGGGCGGCCGAAATCCAGCGGACGGGAACAATCCGCATCCCGCCAGGGGTAATCCGGCGGAAGCGGATTGATGGGGCGCGCCGGAGCCCCACCCATGGCGCCCGACATCGGGCCGCCCTTCGGTATGCGTAATTCGTCGATCTTCCCCTTGAACGGATGCTTCCCCTGATGGTCGTTGCCGATTTTGAACGATTGATCACCGGTTGAGTGCGGATAAAACATGTTGTAGTGATCGTAGGGCGCGCCATACCGGCAGGCGACTTCTTTCCCGTTGACGTAGATATGGTTGATCTGCATGTTGCTCACGAACGTCTGCGAGCGCCAGACATTAACGTAGATCCATTCCCTGGTGGGAATGGGATCCTCAGAGACCAGTTCCGTGGGCATATCAAAGATGTTCTCGTAGCCCTCCATGTTGTCCTGCCTCTTGTACGGTCGCTTAAACGGGTTGCCGTGCGGATTGAGGCGCACCATCTCCAGCCGCCCGTCGGGTCGCAGCATGAGCCGGCCTTCTCCCCCGCCCGCCGAGAATATGCAGGCGTTTTTCTCCGGATAGGAGGGCACCTTCATCCAGAATTCCACCATGGTAAAATAGAGGTTATAGTGCCCGAAGACTTTGCTGTCCTCCAGCACCTTTTTCTTGAAAGTTTTGATACCGGGGCTGGTGCCGTCGAACTGGATCGCGCTGCCGAATTTACCGTCCGGGCTGATCGAGACTCCCGGCACGTCTTTGATCGGGATCTTTCGCCGGGCCGGAGCGTAGTCATAGATCACATCGGTGGGGACGGCCGGTTCCTGAACCGGCTCAAGCTCCAGCCTTTTTCCGATCTCCTGGATCGTGCGCTCGGTAATCTCACCCGCCTTCTTTTCGGCTTCTTCCCCAATCTCGCCCCCGATACCTCCCCCCTCAACGTCCGTGCCTTCCAATCCAATCCCCTCATCAAGCATCTTGTGGAAGCGTTCCTCCCTCTTTTTTCTTCTCTGCCGTTTCAAACCTTTACGGGATAGATCATCCAGTCGATACGGCTCGGGACGACCGAAATGCAAAAGCAGGTGCGTATGGGGATCCCAGTGATATTCCTTCCACCACGAGATGCCGTATTCAAAACGCCCTATCTCGCCGAACTGATCGAGCAAAAATCGCCTGCGCTCCTCTTTTTTCTTCCCCGCCTGTAATGAGCTGCACAGGGCCACGAACGCCAGAACGGTGAACAGAATGTTTCTCAGAAAATCTTTACGCATTGTTTCAAAATACTCCTCATTTAGTCGCCGTGATTGCTCCCTCCCGGCATCAAGCGCCACCATATGACCACCATCACAATAGTTCTGGTGTAATCAGACCATCACCTGTCTATTATCACCACACTTTCGGGCTTCTGTCAACCAGGCAGTCCTGCGGAAAAACTGGCACTGTGTGTATTTTTTGAAGGTTGGGAGGGACAAGCCTTTCCTGGTTTTGGCTCGATTTCTGCGCAAGC
>CAZXYF010000272.1:0-3671 GCA_964644705.1 uncultured candidatus Brocadiaceae bacterium
GATTAGCTGTATTTTTAGTCCCAACGGGACGGCTTCATACTAGCCCAAGATGCAGTGCTCTGAAAGAGCACGGAATCTTGGGTAAAGGTGAAAAATAAATTAATGAGCTGAAAGCTCATTTCAACATTGACCAACTTTATTCTTGCCGCTTAGTGGGGTGGAAGAACTGGCCCGAGTTTGGGGTCGGCAATACGTGGGCTCCGAGCTCTGTCGAAAGAGCTTCGGCGGTGAAGGCGGTTGGAATATTCGGCTCAGTGCCCGGCTGGAAGGGATTGTGGGAGCAGTTGTGCAAGAAGAGGACTTCTCTGAGGGGGCAGACGCAACGCGGTAGTTTTGACTTTTTTGGCCTTCCGCACTATCCTATCGGTTCAATCATACGCTGTTTTTCTGCGTTATTTCTCTCTTACCCCCTTTTGTTAATGGTTTTTGGATGGATTCTTTCTCGTTGAAAGGTCAGACAATGCATAAAATTGCGGTTATCCCGGGCGATGGAACCGGCCCCGAAGTTGTTCGTGAAGGACTGAAAGTACTCGATGCGGTGGCAGATCTCGAGGATATTAATTGCGAAACCAGCAGATATGATTTTGGTGGTGACCGATATCTGAGCACCGGTGAGGTGCTTCCTGACGGAGCGCTGGATGAGTTGAGGGAGTATGACGCAATTTATCTGGGCGCTGTCGGGCATCCGGATGTCGAACCGGGGATCCTGGAGAAGGGACTGCTCCTCCGCCTGCGCTTCGAGCTGGAACAATACATCAACCTCCGTCCGATCAAGTTGTTCCCCGGCGTGGAGTGTCCGTTGAAGGACACGGGGCCCGAAGAGGTCGATTTCGTGGTCGTGCGCGAAAACAATGAGGGCCTGTATTGTGGTTCGGGTGGGTTCGTGTACAAAGATAAGCCGAATGAGGTGGCCGTACAGGAGATGGTGAACACCCGTCACGGGGTGGAACGCTGTGTCCGCTATGCCTTTGACTATTGCCGTCAGTACGGCACTGAAAAGCGTTTGACGCTGTGCGGAAAGACCAACGTCCTGACCTACGCCCAGGATCTCTGGTGGAGGACATTCAACGAGGTGGGTGAGGAATATCCGGACGTGGAGCTGGATTACGCCCACGTTGACGCGACGTGCATGTGGATGGTGAAAAACCCCGAGTTTTTCGATGTGGTCGTTACATCGAACATGTTCGGTGATATCATCACGGATCTTGGTGCTATGATACAGGGCGGGATGGGAATTGCTGCCGGTGGGAATATCAATCCGGAGGGCGTTTCCATGTTCGAACCAATCGGTGGCAGCGCCCCCAAATACACTGGCCAGGGCAAGATAAACCCCCTTGCAGCCATCTGTGCGTTGTCCATGATGCTTCAGGAACTCGGGGAAGACGAAGCATCTAATCGGGTTGAAAAAGCCGTCCGGTATGTGACCGCGAACAAACTGGACAGTCTGTCGGCCGGGAAAATGGGCTATACCACGGAAGAGGTGGGCGATCTTGTGGTCGAGGCGCTGGCTGAAGTCAGTGGATAAGCGCGTTTTTGTGATTCTGCCCACAATGAGTACAGGGAGACGGGGGTTATGGCGCACATAGCCGATACATTCCGCGAACAGTGTTCCACCAGACCCGATGTGATGATCAAGGGGCTTGTGGACTCCATACCTCACCCCTTTATTGTTCGGGATCCGAGTTTCCAGGTCGTGCTGGCCAACAAAGCGGCGGAAGAGTATTTTGGGGGCGAGTTGCTCGGGAAGACCTGTTATGAAGCGCAGCACATGGGGCACTCCATATGTGAGGAATGTCCTGTTGTGGAAGCGGGTTCGGATCTCGAACATGTCCAGCGGGAGGAGAAACACCCCGAAACCGGTGATTATATTCAGATCGATACGTATCCGATGCTGGATGAGGACGGTAATTTTTGCGGGGTTATTGAAACCACCCAGGTCATAAATGACCGTGTGGAGGCGATGAATAAGATTAGGGGACTCCTTCGGGATGCCAGTGTACAGAATCAAAAGCTCACGGAATGGCGACGTAATTTTGACTTTGAATTGGATGTTGCGCGCCAGATTCAGAGGGCGCTCGTCCCGCAGGAAGCTTTCTGTCGCGAAGGGATATGTTTTGAATTCCTGTATCAACCGACTGGATCTGTGGGAGGCGACCTGTACGATGTTGTTCCGCTGGATGAGCACCGTACAGGTATCCTGATTGCGGATGCCTCGGGGCACGGCGTGGGCGCGGCTTTCATCGCGGTGATGATAAAAATTGTGTTCCGGTCATACATGATTGATAAAACCAGCCCCGCGGGCGCGCTGAAAGCGGTGAACAAACATCTCCTGCAGGTTATGCCCAAAGGACATTTTGCCACGGCGTTTTACGGGATATATGACGCGCGCGAAAACGAAATTCTGTTCAGCGACGCCGGTCATCCCAAACCTCTTCTCGCGCGTGCCGGTACGAATGAAGTTGATATGCTTGAGGGAAGCGGGTTTGTACTCGGTACGCTGGAAGACATTGGGACTGAAGAAAGAACGGTACAGGTTGCGCCGGGCGACCGAATGCTGTTCTATACGGATGGGGTTGTGGAGACTCTGAACACTGATGGTGAACAATATACGAGTGCCCGGTTGCGGAAGCAGTTTCGCGAATGTACGGATGCTAATCGAAGTGAGTTACTGCAGCACATCATCGGGGACGTGCGGAGTTTTTCCGCCGGACAGGAAATTGATGATGATCTTACGCTGGTGATGGTAGAGGTTCTTGAGAAGGAGACGCAGGCGGATTGATGTGGGGGACACCTCTGTCCGACCGGGATATAAAAATGTCATACCTGCTTTACTTGTGATTGGGAGAGGAGTAATTATATGTGGGCATCTATAGTTGCGCTTGCTTTTGGTGTGGGTGCACTGGTGGCTTATTTCAAAGGAGCAAAACCTGAAAAACCATGGGGCAAACCGGTGCTTGCGGTTCTGGTATTCGGTGCGGTTTCTTCTGTCGTCGTACCCCAGACCCGTCTGTGGAAAGAGTTCAAGCCGGGCCGGGAATCCTACAGGAGCATTCGTATGATGGGAGAGGCGCTGCGGGATGATCTCACGCCGGGGGCAAATGTCCTCATCATTCGGTATCCAATTAACCGCGAATTGATGAGTATGGAGATGGATTCACGGGCGGGTGATGATACGTTGAATCACAAAGAAACGGTGAAGAAAAAGAGGGCCGCCGTGACTGCGGCCTTAGAACGGGGGCTGGGTTACGAGGTTGATGTTGTGGGATTTGTACCTCCCGGCCTTAAAGACTCCTACGGAGAACGGGGCGAGAGAGTTCAGGCATTCAACAAAGTCCTGGCGCATTACGGTGACCGGGACCTCGATGCGTGCATATCGATGGTGGGAATCCCGGGGAGTGCCACGGAGCGGTATGATCCGGAAAAAATAGCCTTTGAGAAGCTGCCCCCAGACATCGTGCTCGGTGCGGACATGAAACTGCGATATACGCCGGATGCGGTGAATGATCTGCTGGCCGACGGGGCGCTGGATGTGGTGGTACTGCATCCCTCACGTCGGAGTGCAAAACAGGTTGTGATAACGCGCAACAACCTGCGTGACCTTCCGCCCGCGGCGCCGTAAAACCGAAATGATGGACGAGACGTCTGTAATGAAAAATCCGACCGGTCCCGCG
>CAZXYF010000273.1:0-3622 GCA_964644705.1 uncultured candidatus Brocadiaceae bacterium
CATCTTGGGCTAGTATGAAGCCGTCCCGTTGGGACTGAGAATACAGCTAATCGACGCGAAATTGAGTTTAAAACCCGAAAATTGTTAGTTCAGCCCGCTTAGGGGATGCTTTTTGTTGTGGGCCGACGGGTTAGTCTTCATCCCAGACGCTGGCAAAAGGGAGCACATCGGAGGCTTTGTGCCACTGACCCATACTCTCATTCCAGATCATGGTGTCCTGTGTGATACGACCCTCATCAATCATGTCCCACATGCGATTGGTCGAATAGGGCCCGTATTGTTCGCCATTGGATGTGATGTGCCAGTCGGTGTTTTCCACGTTTTCCTGGACGTGGGCAATACCGGAATACGTCTCTTCCGCGGTCGGCTCGTCTTCCGTTTGAGCGGATTTTTCCTCCTCTTCAGCTTCCTCTTCGGTTTTATTTTCGGCTGTGGGAGTTTCTTCGTCGGGCTCCGGCGCGGGTTCCTCAGCTTCTTCTCCCTCTTTCCTCTCAGGTTCCTGTTGCTCGGCCGGTTCTTCCTCGTGTTCCTCGGGTTCTGGAGTTTCTTCCGTCTCCGGAGTGGGCTTTTCTTCGGCTTCTTCTTCAGCCGTTTTCGTTTCGCTGGCCTCTTCGGCCTCTTCTGGCACCTCATCGGGAGCCACTTCGGGCGGCATCTCCGGTTCGGTGATGTCCAGTTCATCGGATGGCTCTCCGGGGAAACCTTCGGTTGGAGGCCAGGCGCCCTGTCGCATGAAATGGCGTATCTCGGATTCATTCGGTTCAACCGGGTCGGGTTCGATGCCGATGTATTTGCAGGCCTCCCAGAGCGCCGGGGCGATTTTCCCGTGGATTCCAACCACGTGGTGGACGTATGGTCCACGGACCACTTTTTCTTCCCAGAGCGGCCAGTCAATCATCTCCGCCCAGAGGTAGGTGCCCACCGTTTCAGGGCCGTCGGTGCCCCGGGCATGTCCCATGAGGAGTTTATAGTCCCCGTGGTCCCCATCAAATCGGGCCAGAGTGATGTCTCCACCGCGGATGCGCCATTCCCCCGCACCGGCTTTTTCCATGCCAAAATGGGGAGTGAGGGCCGGGGATGCGTCCTCGGCTGCCAGGGAAAGCGGGAAGGGACCGCAGTGCCAAAGCAGCTCGCCGTTATCGTTCTCAGGATGGCGAACGGTGAGGTCGGCAAAGAAAACCGGCGAGGCGAAGCCGGCGGCTGCTTGCACGGCAAGGGACGTGATGGCCCCATGCACATCGGTCTCGCAGGCGACGGGAAGACCGAGGTCAGTGAGTTCACCGTGGACGAAACACGGACAGATGTCCATCTCCTGCTGGAGCGCTCTCCAGCACTGAAGAGCGATGGCGTCCAGGCGTTGTTCCTCTGCCCAATCAATGAGGGCCAGTTTAAGCGCAACAATTTTCTGGAGCTCTTCTTCCTCGATCTGCACATCCACCCGTTCCCGAACAGACTCCATCTCTTTCTCGACATCGGGCTCCTCCAGACGGCCCATGGCATCGGACGTGATGTTACTGAGGGCGGTTGGAATGATATGGATGCCGAAACGTTCGAGTAATTCACCTTCATTGCATGCCACGCTGGCAAAGGGGGTGGGCCGTGTGCTGACCTGTCCGATGCGGGCTCCAAGGACGCTGTTGGTGGCCTTCACTGCGCGGAGGAACGTATCCATTCCCTGTCGGAAGACGGGTGATTCCACCTCCGTGTTGACCAGATAGGTGAAGGAGACGTCCAATCGGCGAAGGACTTTCCCCATGGCGAAAAGCCCACATTGCACGTCGCCGTGACGTGTTCCGTCTTCGGCGGGACTTTCGTCGCGGATACCCCAGAGCAAAACGGGAAGGTCCAATTCTTTGCAGACCTCTCCCACGGCGGTCTCTTCGCCAAAACTGCAGTGGGCGACGAAAATGGCGTCGATGTCTTCTTCCTGGAACCGCTTCACCACCGCCGGCGCGTCCTCGGGATCGTCGAGCAAACCGTGTTCGGTGATCCCTTCAAGGTTCACGTAGTCGATGTCAAGATTATCCAGATAATCTTCGATTTTCTCACGGTTTTCAATGGCCGGTTCGGCATCGAACACTCCACGGTGGGTGGGGAGGAATCCAATCTTGATTGCTTCTGACGATCCAATGTGCTCCAGCATGGGTGGCCTCCGGTAGGGAAGGGCGATGGTTCATAGAAACTCAATGCAGCTCTTATTGCACCTGTATTATTGAATTATATTTATGATTGCCCGGTGCGTCCAATGGGAGAGGTTATCCATCCGGGGTACGGTTCATCTCGCAAACCACCCCTTATCATTTTTAGGCGGTGTATCTAACATCCCCGCAAAGCGGGACTGCTCAAAACGGTATCTTGGAAAGGCCTGCCAACATCTAAAGCGAGGGCGGTCACAGCACCTGAGTCCACAGGTCGCAGGTGCGCCGGACCATTCGCTCGGCATGCCACTGAGCGGGGAAATTCCGCGCGGCACGCCGTCCCATCTCCGCCAGGTGATCGCGGTTCTGGAGTTTTTCTCCCAGCAGGGCGGCCAGCGCATCGGGGTTATCGGTTGGCATCAGGTAACCGTTCGCACCGTGCTGTATGAACTCCTCCATACCCGATACTAAAGTTGCCGCTACGGGACGTCCGGCCGCGTGGGCTTCCAGCAGCACGTATGGCATGCCCTCCGCGCGCGACGGCATCACCACCAGGTCGGATGCAGCGTAATACAGTCGCACCCGCGGCGTGAAGCCATGATTGGATACGAAATGGTCCAGGCGGCGCCTTGAGATCTCGGCGTCGAGCCACGGTTCCAGAGGCCCCTCCCCCACGATGACGATCTGTGGCCGGTCGCTTTGGCGTCTTAATTCAGTTGCGGCGTCCAGCAGAACGTCCAGCCCCTTCTGGGGGCGAAATCGCCCGACAAAAAGTGCGATGGGGACGTCGGAGGGGAGACCCAGTTGTGTTCGCGCCTCCGATAATGATGGACCGGAAAAATCGGACGGTATGATTCCGTTGGGTATGATGTTGCAGTCGGCGGGATGCGCCAGACCCGCATCGATGGCGACATTCTGTTGGAAATTACTCAGTACCACGAATCGTTTGGTCGCGGCGGCGGCCATACGTTCCAGTTCCCTGTAAGCGAAGCGGGCGATGCTTCCCCCCACGTGGGTAAACGGGAAAACGTGTGGGGTGTGGATGGCGGGCGTGCGGGTGAGCTGAGCCACGGATCGACCGAGAAACCCCGCTTTGGCGCAGTGGGTGTGGATGAGATCGAAATGGTATTTCCGGCACAGCTCCTCAAGAGCGCGGAATGCACGCAGGTCGGCGCCCGGTCGGACTCTTCTCTGCATCGGAATCCGGTGAACCGACCATCCCAGTGACTCCCAGCGCTGGAAATCTTCCTCGACGTGAGGCGCTCGCACGGCAGATACGGCCAGGTGAATGTCCCACTTCTCAGGATCCGCGATCTGCAGCAGGTAGTCCAGGTGACGCAAAGTTCCACCGAGTACCCCCTCCATTGTGATGAGGACCCTCGGGCGAGATGTTTCAAAAGCTGGACAGTGCAAAATAACTTGATACCTTTTTGTGGTAAAGGGACCTTAAGTCGATAAGAAAAAGAGCCGAACTGCGGCCCCAA
>CAZXYF010000274.1:0-3616 GCA_964644705.1 uncultured candidatus Brocadiaceae bacterium
ATGAATTGTAGATCTGCTGGGAAACCGTTTTGGGGACCGCGAATCGACACGAATAAACACGAATGAAGCAGAAACACAACTCAAACAACGCCCGCCTCAGGAAAGCGCCTCCACCAGCCAATCGCCGGATCGACTGATTGCGGTCCGTTTCCAGGCCAGGGAGTAGAAATTGTGGTTGGCCCCGCTGATCTCTTCAAACGTCGCGTCCAGGCCGGATTCCGTGGCGAACTTTTGGAATATTTCCCGCGCATCCCCCGCTTCCGGGTCATTGCCGCCGAACAGGAAGAACAGTCGTCCGTCGTAATCTGCCAGACGCACCACGATCTCCTCATCCCGCACCGACTCCCGCGGATTGCGTTCATCATCGTCACCACCGTAGTGGCCGAACAGCACCTTCCATATCATCCCGAAATTGATGGCCCCGCGCACCAGTTTCTTCCAGGTTTCCCAGCGGAACGCTTTCCTCAGATACACCTTCAGAAAATGGCCTGTGCGTTTTACGTCCTGACTGGTCTGCCGCTGGGATTGAAATGGATAGGTTGACCAGCACACCGCCCTGGAAACATCGTCTCGATCGGTCAGCGCACCGAGCGCGACATTGCCCCCCGAACACATGCCCAAAAGCCCCAGCCTCGCGTCGGTCACCAAACGCTTTTTGAGAAAATCTAATGCCGACGACGCGTCCGAGATCATACCGTCCAGATCGGTCTCGAAAGGATCACCGTGACTCTCGCCCCTGCCACGCAGATCAAACCTCAGCGTCGCCACACCGCGCCTGTTCAGATGCCGTCCCATCTCCACCAGAATCCTGTGGGGGCCCATCCGACATCCACTCCAGCCGTGAACTATGACCACGCCACCCCGGGGTTCTCCGTCCGGGAGTCCCAGCGTGCCGTAGAGCACGTCTCCCTCGTTCTCAAATTTTATCAATTCCTCTTCCATTGAAATGCTCTCTGTTGTGTGGCTGCGTAAAGCACACGCGATTCGCTCAATGCTTCCCAACAAACTTCCCTTAGCGTCGGAGATATTGCCGGAAGGTGCGAACTCAACCTCGGTTTTCCTTATCTCGGGGCCCAACATCGGACAGGTCAATGGGCTGGAAACCAAGGTCGGTGATCGCGGGTGAGTCCGGTGCAAGGGTGAAATCATCGTTCCTCGGATCCTGGCACTGAGGGTCTGCGACGAGAGAATGGCGATCGTGTCCCAGTTCCCGCCATCCATCCATTTCCACCGTCTCCTCACGATCTTTGAATGTCAGCTGTTTTTCGCCAACATCCCACAGCAGATTCAGGTCACTGCGGTGATTCTCCTCCTTCAATTTGGCGCCGTAGCCACCGCTGTAAATCGGTTGTCCGTCGGTGATCATGACGTTGCGCTCGAGGGTGAAAGCTTTGTGCTGGAGATCGGTCCGACCATGTGCCGTTATGCTGTCGCCACCGAAGGCGAAAATGTTGTTGCGCACCTGATTCTCGCGTCCGTAGTGCTGGTGAAAAATCTCGCCATTGGTCCGGTAACAGATATTGTTTTCAATCAGGATGTGTGAGCTGCCTTCGTCCGGGTAAATACACCACGCACCGTAATTCAGTTTTTCGACATCGTGGATGAGGTTGCGCCGCAACACCGTGCCCGGCTGGACCCCCAGTGTATAGATCCCACCCATATCACTGAGCATGCCCTGCCCGATGTCATGGATGTGATTGTCCTCGATGATATTGTCGCGACTGATGCTCGGACTGTAGCCCCACACCCATCCGCAGGATATCCCGCTGTAGTACAGATCATGGATGTGATTGTGAGCGATCACGTTGCCGTAGCTATGCATCGAGAGGACGCCGATGCCGCTGTGATGCACCCGACCCATCCGATGTATCCGGTTGTCGGTGATCCGGTTGTTCCCGGTGCGCAGACAGGGCGGTTCATCGTAGCTGGCTCCGTTCATCTTCACCCCGCCAGCTCCTCCGTCCGCGATTTCGTTGCCCTCAATCCGGTTCCCGCGGCATCCGTCCGCCAGCTCAATGCCATACCACCCCACATGTGCAACACGGCAATCCTCCACGGCGCAGTTGCGGGCGCCCTGAAAATACAACACCCCCGGCACGTCCGCCGCGCCCTGGGGAGCGCTTGCCTTTTCCCCTCTGTACCATCGGCGGTGAGGTCGATCCTCGTCCCGAAGCGCCGGCGCCAGCCGATCTTCCACAGCTGGTCCCGGCTGATCGCAGCGGGTGTGTTCAAATCGAAGATCACGGAAACGAATGTGCTCAACATATTGGTTATCTCGGGGTTGGCCCTCGGCGCGTATCAGCTGCAGAAGCCGCGGTGCAACCACTTCGGTATTTTCCGGTGTTTCTCCCTGTTTCGGAATGTAATACAGCTTGCCTTCTTCCCGATCAAGGTACCACTCCCCCGGTTCGGTGAGAGCTTCAAAAACGTGCTCAATGGCACATGGCGCCAGTTTTTCACCATGTCCCTCCGACAGGGGTGCCTGACTCGCCCGCGAGGACGTAATCATTTCCGTTTCCGCGTCAAAATCGGCCACGGGAAAACGTTCATCAATCCAGAAATGAAACAGCACAATCTCCACATCCGTCAGATTTTTCCACTCCTGCATCTGCCCCTCTTCGAGCCGGAACTCCGAATAACTCCCACCGCCCCACCTATTGGACTCGGGCATCCCCGGAACCTCCGCCACCCGATACAGGCCATCCTTGGGGAAACTGGCCCGAGGACGGCGTTCCCCGTTGACGAACAGCTGACGGAAGAACCACTCCCCTTCCGCCACCTCGGGAAGCTCCGCCATCCAGGCTTGCGTGCCGTTGACCTCGGTCACCGACCACCCATCAATCGTGCGTCCGCCGTCAATAACCGCTTCTTCGCCGGGATAGGATGTATAAACAACGGGGGTTGAATCAGCCGCTCTGAAACGCAGAGGACGTTCCAGACGATACCGTCCCTCCCGCAGATACACCGTGATTTTGTCGGGCAAACGCCCGGTCTCCCGCACGCGCCGAATCACTTTCCGGGCATGGCTGATCGAGCCAAACGGACCATCCGTTCCTTCCTCGTTGGGGGCGGGCAACGTACCGGACCACTCATCCTTACCGTCGGGGGATACGTAATATTCATCGGCAGCTTCTGCTCGTATGGATTGAGCCACGAACTAATCTCCTGATGGGTCGGGGAAAACGGGTGAGAAGGTATAATGTTAGCACTGAACCCGAACATTGCAAGGTCACAGCCACGTCCAAACGATCCTTCATGAGTATCCCAGTGTTTCAGACCAGCTCCTACGGATCCTGTCCTCACGCCATTCTGCTCGGATAATACAGGGATACACTAATCTAAAGATACAAAGCTCGACACTGAATCCCTGCATCCTTGTATATGGGTCTGCTGCCGGGCTTGTCCCGGTTGAGGCGTACTTCTGCACAAGTTGATAAATTATAGGAATCACGTTTTGTTCAATTTCGACACACTGAATTTACATTCAACACTGCCGTTAGACCCCCATGGCCTTGTGCCATGGGTGAATCAGATTGGACGAGCTAGCCAGAACGAAACAGCGCAACCGGCCCCCACGACCTTGTGTCGTGGGTGAATAAGATTGTCACGGCTGCCG
>CAZXYF010000275.1:0-3581 GCA_964644705.1 uncultured candidatus Brocadiaceae bacterium
CCTAAGGATCCCCGCGGCAAGCGCGGGGGATTCTGACTATACGATACAGCAAGATCCGACATGGAAACCTTAGAAAACTTATACAAAACCGATTAACAACGAAACATCGAAGAAGCGAAAAACGAGACACGGGGAACGGCGAACACAACGGACGCACGTAAGATGCGAGCGATACTATTAACGACAGTTGAGAGTTTTGAGTTGTGTGTTGAGAGTTAACGACAACAGCGAACAGCGGAACGGCAAGTTCAGAGTTTTGAGTTGTGAGTTGTGAGTTAAGAGTGCCCGCCGTAGCTGTATGCGCAGACTGGTAAACTCATAACGGACTGGAGAGAGTTGCGCGAGTTAACGACACAACAACGGCAAACAAAAGAACGGCATGACGACGAAATCGCGCCGGGCCAGCACCGCGGTCGTGGGCACTGCGAATTCCGGTCACGTTTGGACCGCAACTTGGTTCCCAAAACATCCAACTTAGATCTTGAGTAAGATGCGCAAAACGCCCCCCATACATACGGAATAGCTGAAATTCAACAGTGTTCCCGCCAGATAATATTCCGGATGCTGCTTGAATTCATCGGCACGGGCTATCGGTTTGGCGGCAAACACCACCGCAAGTCCCGTGTATCCGCCCAGTAACATCAAAGTCAGTATGAGAATGTTTTCACATTTGCCGATGATTACACCCGTCGTGTATCCCGTCGGAGTATTGCGATGTTCCTTCACTTCATCGTCGTCGGTAGTATCCAACTCACCCACAAAATGATCGAAAACAATACCGCTGGTAGCGAGGGTAAAAACATACATGAGCGCCACCATGATCATCTTCCCCAGAAACGACATCTGGCTGTTTGGATACAGAGACACCAGGGCTGCGCTCCCGCCAATACCGATGACAGTCACGCTCATAATTGCCATTTTTTGACTGTTCTCGTTCATAATTATCACTCGATAAATAGATCCGACCGCACCTCACATGCAGCTGCCTGAATCAACCCTACAGCATTGATATGCGCCTGATCAACCTTTTAGCGTTGATCGTGTCGAGTCTTCTTCCTTCAGGACCTGAGTAAGCATTTGAGTGGCCTGACAGTAGTCCTTCCATCGTATCCGCTTCAATGATTTTGACACGGCCTGCGGGCTGATATCCATTTTTTGGGCAACCTCTTTCTGCGATTTCATTTTTTGCTGCATAGCTGCTACCCGCCGCTCATGGTCCGTCCATTTTGACCATAACATATAATTCACATGCGCCAACTCATTGATCAATCGTTCTTTCATCGCATCGTCCAACCCCAGATCAAACATGTAGCACCGATTCTGCTCGCGGGCCTGTTCGATCAACTCCCCCGCCCTGTGAAACGCCGCCCCATCCATACGGCGTGCATCGTTAGTCTCCCGCCCCACATCCACTTCCCCTGTCACTATGGCAAATCGGAATTCGGCGGGCGTGAGTTCCGCGTTGATATCCCGACAAATTTCATAGCTGACACCTGGTCCCATTAAAACACCCGAAAGTTCATCGATCCCACGCGTGAGAACGAGCGGGGCCTTTATCCGGTCCCCATAACGATCCGAAACAGTTTCCAAAATAACCGGAATGCGCTCCGCGAATCTCTGTCGATCTTCCACTTCGCGCGATTCCTTCAAGTCACCCACGATCACCGTATATTTGTGCTCACTCATTGTCCATTCCTTCCCCAAGAGCCTGCTTCATATCCTCTCTGTCGGGAAACGACCTCTTTCCACCGTAGGCCGCAAAGACTCCCGCCAACTGCTCGCTCCGGGCTTCGCCCGTTTTATGGATTTCAGTCGATTCATTCTGGGTATCGAGTTTCACCTCAATCTCGTTCCCTGAATGAATCCCACCCGCCCTACGTATCTCGCGTGGGATGACTATTTGTCCGTCGTCAAATACTTTTATATGCATCGGCGTCACCTCCTTACAACGTTCAGATTTCCTCTATTCGTATGATAACGGCATTTCATCGACGGTCCAATAAATCCCGGCCATCGAGATGAGAAGACGGAAATAACACGGGTTGACGGCAGTTTTTGCTTGCTGGTGAACTGATAACGGACTGGAGAGAGTTGCGCGAGTTAACGACACAAATCAGCAAGCAAAAGAACGGCATGACGACGAAATCGCGCCGGGCCAGCACCGCGGACACGAGCGCGGGAACAGTTCTATTCCCTGAGAGCCGCCCGCAGATACTGCTTTTTAAACACCTTGAGATCTTCGCCGTTCAACAGGAAGGGACGTACGTCGTCCTGCATTCCCGACCAATCCACGTCGTCGATCCGCTCCAGCATCTTCTCTTTCCAGTTCGATGCATCGAGCTGCCCGCCCTCATATCCGGTCTGCTGCAGCGCGTTATTCAAATACTCGAAGTTGGGCTCAGCGTCGTCCCACCTGGTGAGATAAAACATCTCCCGCAGAATGGCGTGCTGGAGGTACTCCCGCAGACGATTCAACTTCCCCTGTTCGGTTGGCTCCTCGGCCACAATCTGTAAAGCTTCATCTTTCACCGTCGAAATCCCCGGAATAAAGTTCAAGAAAACGATCAGAGGCCCGGGCGACTCTGGGACTGTCGAATCGCTCCGCATACCGCCGTAATCTCCCGCCATCAACCTCCTCCACCGATTGGAAGCGCATGGCCGATAGCCGCTCCCGGGTCCACTCACCGGTCCGGAGATAGAATACATCCAATAAGGCTTTCTCCGGATCAGCAATGAGAAACTTATTCTGAGCGGGTAACGCATCGGTGGTTTCCCGGTGGTAGCCCCAGAAACGCCCGCGTTTGATCGACCGATAGCTGAATTCCGCCAGATCCGTCGACCACTTTTGACCATGCCGCGGTGTCACGGACTGAACCACGCCGACCGCTTCAGGGATGAGGCCGTAAAACTGAAGTGCCGTTGAGAGGCTCACGTACGACGGCCTGTACAGGTAGTTCGCCACGTAATAGCTCGATGGTGTGAAGCTTCTGTAACGAGCCCCGAGGAGATATTTCCCCTTCCGGCAGCGAATCAATCGCCCCTGTTCCACCCACTGAGACAGCTGATTGGCCAGCTGACTGTCCGAACACGCCGCAAGAGCCCTCACCTCCTGCAGCTCGAAAAACGGCGCCGCGCGAAAATGATCGACCAGGTTATTGAATTTCATGATAGATACTCACATAGTAATATGATTTACTAACATGAACACACTGTCATGTCCCGGTGGTTGTCAAGATTGAGAGATGTAGGTCGGGATACGTGATGCGGGATAACAGCGGAGGAACGACAGTTGCTGTTTGGTCAAATACTTGTGCCCCTGAGGCGTATCCGCTTTACGGCTGATTGCTGGTTAACAACGGAACGGCGTAACGGCTACCTACCACGAAGAGCACGAAGAGCACGAAGAACGGCGAAGAAAAGCAACGGCACTTTTTGTTATTAACGGCCCAAGAGCAACGGCAACCGCATGACGGCTTTTTTTACCGTGAAGAGCACGAAGAATCTAACAACCCATCAATTCATGCCGTTTTTAAACTTCGTGTCCTTCGTGTTCTTCGTGGTTTAATCTTTCTGATTTTGTG
>CAZXYF010000276.1:0-3553 GCA_964644705.1 uncultured candidatus Brocadiaceae bacterium
GGTTTTTTGCTCTTCTGACTCCCAGAAACCTTAGAACATTTTTGCAAGACCGCTTGGCCCGACATGGAGCGATCTACACGATCACGGAATGTTGGGGTTTGTTTCCATTATCGGAGGTTCCCTGTGTTTCATTTTAGCAGCCGACGAAGGCGAGCGAATAAAGGGTAACGACGAAGGTCAACGCGACCGGAAACCTTCGTCGAACTCCTTCGTCCCTCGCCTTTGTCGGCCGTTTCCGTGGACACCGACCTGACAACCGACGAAGGTGAACGAATAAAGGGTAACTACGAAGGTAAGCCGTCCCGAACCCTTTTTCGAGCCCCGCACCAACAGCCAGTGCGCCGGGGTGCGTTACGTTTCATTCTCCACGAAAGCTCCACATCGGAAATTCCCCGTGGTGCTGGAGTTGCAACCCCCGGGGCGGGAAAGTACAATAATAGACTCGTGTTCACATGTCGTGGATGCCGTATGTCATCTTCGGCGACCACGTGAAAGACGCGAGCCATCTGAATTTTCTTTTTCAGTCCACCCCTTTCGTTTTCCCCGTAGTGAAGGATCCCCCTCGGGAGGGTAATACCATGCCAACTTATGAATATGTATGCGACGATTGTGAGCATTTGTTCGAGAAGTTTCAGAGTATGTCCGATGATCCCATCGAGACGTGTCCGAAATGCGAAGGACACGTCCGCCGGCTGATCAGTGGCGGCGCCGGACTCGTGTTCAAGGGGTCCGGTTTCTACATCACCGATAACCGCGACAACGGTCAGTCGAACAACGGCAACTCCTGCGAGCAAAGTTCCTCCTGCGACGACGGTTCCTGCCCCCTGTCCGATGAGTGAATGCAATAGTTGGGAAATACGTCCGATTGGTGAGGTTCACCGCGAGGACGAGATCCAGGTGATTCGCGTTTATCCGCCGTTTACGGACGGCTTGCTGCGCATTGATCAAGCGGAGCGTCTCCAGGTCCTCTACTGGATGCATCTTTTGTCCGAAGATGATTGTGCGGTGCTGACCGCCCATCCACGCGGCGACCGGTCTCGGCCCCGACGGGGTGTTTTTGCGTTGCGCAGCCCGATGCGGCCGAATCCCATCGGCTCAACGGTGGTGGAACTGGTGGAGGTTCGCGACCATGATCTGGTTGTGAGGGGGCTTGATGCCAGGCAGGGTTCTCCCGTGGTTGATATCAAGATTGTTTCCTGAGGCAATGTCATGGCAACCTACGTTTACGGACCGGTTCATTCACGACGTTTGGGCCTCTCGCTGGGCGTGGACCTCGTTCCCGACAAGACCTGCTCGTTCAACTGCCTCTACTGCCAGCTGGGCCCAACCGACCAAACCACCGTGGACCGCGACGAATACGTCCCGGTCGATGCCGTCGTGGCGGCGGTGAGGAAACGCCTTTCCGAAATTGACGCCCCCGACTACGTAACGCTCGGGGGCTCGGGTGAGCCAACGCTGCATTCCCGGTTCGGCGAGGTTGCCCGGCGCATTCATGACATCACCGATGTTCCTGTCTGTCTGATATCCAACAGTTCACTGTTCTACCTGCCCGAGGTGCGAGAAGCCTGCCGGCCCATTGACCTGGTCATCCCGAGCCTCGACGCACCGGACGCGGAGACCTTTGAACGCGTCAACAGATCTCACCCCGACATCACCTTCAGCCGCATCGTCAACGGCCTGGAGGCGCTGCGCGAGGAATATGAGGGTGAGATGTGGCTGGAGATCTTTCTGCTCAGAGATATCAACGACTCGGAAGACGCCGTCGATAAATTCGGTCGCCTCATTGACCAGATCAACCCGGACCGCGTGCAATTGAACACCGTCGCACGCCCGCCGGCCGAGGAATCCGCACTGGCGGTGCTGCCCGAACACCTGGCCGCCATCCGGTCCCGCCTGGGTGGCCGGGTGGAGGTGATCGCCCACCCCGATCCAGGGAACCTCCCCATGGCCGAGCAGCTCGATGAAGAAAAACTCCTGCAGATGCTGCATCGGCGTCCCTGCACGGTGGAGGATATCACCTGCGGGCTCGGGGTCCATCGGCAGCAGGTCATCAAATCGATTCGGCGTCTTGAGGAACAGGGACAAATAACCTCCCAACGGACCGATGATAAAGTATTCTACCGGCCGGCCTGAATACCGGGAACGCCGGGTATTCTCCCCCGTTGCATTGACAATTGGGGATCACTCTATTTTCCAACGTATCAGGAGTTCTGAGCCCGCACCATGGACATTATCTACCTCGATTGTTACAGCGGAGTGAGCGGCGATATGTTTCTGGGGGCGCTTGTGGACTGGGGAGTGGCCCTTGAGGTCATCCGGGAAGCGCTGAGGACCCTGCCCCTGGATGGATACGAATTGCGCTCGCGGGACGTCCGCCGCGGCGGCGTGGCCGCCACCAAGGTGGATGTCGTCTGTGAGGAACGGGACCATCCGCATCGCGGACTGGATGATGTGCTGCATATCCTCCAGGAGGGAGATCTGGCCCCCGAGGTGCTGGCGCAGAGCACCACGGTCTTCCGCAATCTGGCCCGGGCGGAGGCTCAGGTCCACGATACCGATCCCAACAGCGTGCATTTCCACGAGGTCGGGGCAGTGGACGCAATCTGCGACATCGTGGGCACCGTCGCGGGACTCAACCACATCGGCGCGGATGAGCTGTATTTTTCTCGCCTCGCCCTGGGCGGGGGCACGGTGGAGGCCGCCCACGGCACATTGCCCGTCCCCGCTCCCGCCACCGTCAAACTGCTGGAAGGACTGCCGGCATCGGGGGGACCGGTGGATATTGAGCTGACCACCCCGACCGGGGCCGCGCTGGTCAGCGCCCTGGGAGAACCGCGCCCCCGCTGGCCCGATATGCAGCTGACATCGGTCGGACACGGCGCCGGCGATCACGATCTTGACAATCTGCCGAATCTGCTGCGCCTTGTCACCGGACGGACGGATCCGGAAATCGAGGTTGAATCGGATCATGTGTGGTGTCTGGAGGCGAATCTGGACGACATGACCGGCGAGGAAATCGGGTTTTGCTGTCGGCGTCTCATGGAGGACGCCGCCCTTGATGTGTTCTCGACGCCGATTCAGATGAAAAAGGATCGGCCGGGGTTGAAGATAACCGTTCTGTGTGCGCCGACGGACCTGCACACCTGCGAACGGATTCTTTTTCGGAACAGCACCACACTGGGTATTCGCCGGCGTTTGATGCAACGCTCCAAACTCCAGCGAAAAGTCGTCAGCATCGAGACGCCCTGGGGTGAAGCGCGGGGGAAGATCGCCGGTGGAGACGAGATTGAGCAGCGATTTGAGCCCGAATACGAGGACTGTGCCCGGATCGCCCGCGACAACGACCTGCCGCTGCGCCAGGTGTATAACGAAGTCCGCCGGGCCTGGAAAGAATAAGCATCCAGTTACGGCATCCATGTTTCCGGATCAGGAGTTCTGGGACCAGCTTTTAGCTGTTATCCGAGTGGGTGTTCTACCATCCGGGGGGAGATATCTTTGAGGAGGCCACGCGGATGATATAAATACCCACCCGGATGAAGCACGACGTGTCTTT
>CAZXYF010000277.1:0-3471 GCA_964644705.1 uncultured candidatus Brocadiaceae bacterium
GATCTACCGAATCGCCGGGCAGATGTATGAGTATTCGCTGGCCCACTGCCGGGACGAAAAATCGGCGGGTATCGCTGGCCGGCACGGTTACGAGGAAGTAGCTCTAAAATATCGCTGGGACCTTGCGCTCCAAACCGGCCGGGCTGAAAAGGTGCTTGATGCGATCAAAAAAGCGCGTCGGGCTGGGCCAACCATAGGCATCCGGACGATGGCTGCCGTTCGTCTGGGGAAACATTACCTGTACCGGACCCACCAATACGAAAAGGCAGCCGATACGTTTGCTGACTTAGCCCTAGGGGAAAACGCAAAGAGAAAGTCGGCGTACGGACTATTAATGCTTCGCGGGGTGGCCACTGCAGCGCAGGACAAATCTTTCGCCCGACGGTGCCGAACAGTAGCGGCGCAATTGCTGAAAAATCACAGACATGTCATGAGCCAGGGTGCCGTGGAACGGGCTAAATCGCTTCAGAATTATGTATTGCAACACAACTAACACATTGCTATAGGGAACTGAACAATGAAGAGTGCACCATTTAAGACACGAGATGTAGCAGAAGTGATACGCGGTTTTCTAGCAACGATAGTGCTACTGGTGACAATGCTGGGATTACCGGCAGCAGTTATGGCCGTCGGTGATGTTACGATTCACCATGGGATAGAGTCACGCGGTTTCAACAGCGCCCCATGGGAGTTTTGTCAGTCCGAGGGTAGTACTGCTTTTTTCACAGCTGAGGTTACATTTATAGACGCTGATGGAGACGGCCAGATACCGGACAATGATATTCACTGGGTGGTGAATTTCGGGGGGAGTACCATTTACGAGAAGACGCTGAATGAGAACATGATCGCTTTTGAGGTGCCTTTGGATCAGGCGCAGAGAGCGGAACTGACTGTAACTGTAAGCAGTGACGCCCCGGAGGACCAAGGTAGCGACACCGATAAAGTCGACATTGTTGATGTGACGTTTGATTCCCTGGAGAGTCCCATCTGCGCGGCAACGGCCGATCATGAGGCGGGGACATCACTGGCTGAAGCGTCGATCACCCCCTCGGATCGTGAGTTGAAGTGGGAGCTGATGGATAACGATATTGGGGTTTCGTGGAAGACTTCCGACGGCAATACGACTCAGGAGGCGGTCATAACGGAGAGTAATACCATAGTGGCGGTGGCCGGCAGCGAGAGCGGCCCGGTCACGGCGCGGGTGTGCGATTCGGTGCTCACCTCCTGCACTGCAACCACAAAACAGCTGGCTATTGGGGTTACGATAGGACAAGAAGCTCCCCTTTTGTGGTCTGGTTACGATGTCGATGGTACCACTCGCCTTGACCCGCACCCTCAATTCGGACCGTCAACGAAACTGACAGCGATCGGTGCTTCGCAGGGTACCTTTATTTGGACTATAAAAAGCGGGAACGATTTGGCCGAACTATCAACGGGGGAAGACAGCGATAATTTTTCATCAAGCGTTAGTGAAACTGACGACAACTGTGTGTTATTGAGGGCTAAAGACGGCAGTGTTGATGAAAATGATAAGGTTATTGTGGAATTGAAAACAGACGGTAATGTTGTCGATACTCGCGATATGGTGGTTCATGAGCCAGCAGAGTGCCGGCTTATAAGTATTGAACATAATAAACATCCGGATGGGCATGGGTATGAAACGATAGTTACATATCGGCTAATAACACAGACAGGTTATAGTCTGTCGAATTATCCGGTTGGGGAGGTATTTCCCCAGGGGGGATGGCAAAATGATCAGACCAATACTTGGCCTTCTGGAAAGATCGGGGGTGGTCCAACGAGGCCAGGGGGTTATTTCCCTGACGGTATAGGGGTGGTAGAAGGGCCACTAACATATCCGCCTATCTATGAGCCCCCAAATGAAGACGAGGGATTGGGTGATAATTTGGTGCGGCACATCACGCAGGAAATACGTGCTGGAAAAGGTGTTGGTGTCAACGGGGACGTTGAGTTTGGTATTTTATTGCGGACCAATATAATACGGGAATACACCGACCATGCTTCAATTGTCACTAAAGGCAATGAGCATGACGGACGATAGTAGCACAAGGTGTTCTTTTTTCTCTGAACGAATACAGGAGGGCGCAAAATGATGCATCTGAAAGGGGCGTTTGCTATGACAATTGTGTTTGTGGTGGCTATGTTTCCAGCGACCTGTTTTTCTGCTCCAGAAGGTCAATCAGAAATCCAGGATCTGAGCGAAGCTTTCGGAGAAACAAACGCGGAAACGAAACGGGATACACAGGGGTCTCTGATCAAAAGACTCAGCACCGATGCGACTGATGTCGTTCTTGGAGCCATTGTGGCGGTTGAGTATAACGAAGACGTGGATCCTACGCTGTTGATTCAAAAGCGAAATCATCTCCGATACAAAATGAGAGTGGTGCCGCTGCGCGTATTCCACGGTGATATGGTTCCCGTGCGGAAAGCCCGGGAAAAGAGGAAAATGGATGAACTCGCGATCACCGTACAGTACCATACGAATGCGCCAATTTTCTCCCGGGCCGGATATTTCCGAAAACAGTCTATCGTGGACCCATCTTTACGTTTTTTATGTTTGTTATTTTTGAAACACAAAGAAGCGGATTTGTACGAACTCAGTGACAGCTATCTGGGAGCTTTACCGATCTCCCCGGACCTGTGGAAGGAAAAAGAAAAAGGGGGGAAAAAGCCATGGTCACTCATAGTGGCAACGCTGAGTGATCCTGATCTGCCGCGGTATATTCATGATAGAATTTTCGAATATTTAGCGGGGAAATATTCAGGGGCAGCGAGACATAAATTGTCAGAGGAGAGGAAAAAAGAATTGCGGGAGGCGCATCGAAAATATTACGAAGCGCTGGCGGCATCGTCGAAAAAAAAAGCTGAAGAATGATAAGTAGCAGGAATGTCCATACACAAGAAACGGTGGACCCGTAGTGTTGACATGTAAGTTGTGGGGTTTGATTCTCACGATAAGGGGGGCGGTCGATGCGTACGTTGTGTAAAGGTGCGGAGTATCACCAGAAACATAGAGTTGCACGGGAATGGTGCTCGACCCGGTAGCAAGTGAAGTCAGCCCTATGGCAAAGAGAGCCATGCCGGTTCATCGGTTCTATGGGGCAGCTCGAGGCTATTGGATCGTACAAGGTCTGAAGCAACACGGGAAACTCTGGGCGGGGAGCGGAGAGGATGCGCAGGAAATTAGTCGGAAGCCGAAAACACGTGGTCGACCCCGGGAACGTATAAGGTGACCGCCACGCGCACCTGGAATGCGTTGTGGTTTATTCCCGTATCCGAGGAGTCCAAAACTGTGAACGTGGATGTGGTTGACGTGACGTTTGACTCCCTGGAGAGTCCCATCTGCGCGGCAACGGCCGATCATGAGGCGGGAACGTCACTGGCTGAAGCGTCGGTCACCCCCTCGGATCGTGAGTTGAAGTGGGAGCTGATGGATAACGATATTGGGGT
>CAZXYF010000278.1:0-3421 GCA_964644705.1 uncultured candidatus Brocadiaceae bacterium
TGTTTATGGTTCGGCCTACTCCAATGGCATGGGTAAGTGAAAGGGAAATCGCCGCGCGGCGATTTCCCTCTTTGCGTTGGATCCTCCGTGTAGGGCGAAACATAACAATCCCCGGCGCAAGGCACGGGGTATTATCAACAAGCTGACGTGGTTCACCAAAACCTTGCGTTTCAAGGGGACTCAATCGCTGATCAGCTCAACCAATGGCGGTTCATCCTCCACGATCTCGCTGAAGCGCTCGGTCTCCTCCAGTGTGAAGAAATTGTCATTTTCATCGTCGTTGGCGGTGGAGACCTCTCCCACGATTGCGTATTCGCTCGCGGCCCAGAACGCGTGTTTCACACCTGGTGGCAGGGTGACACGCTCGCCCGCATTCAAAACCAGGAGATCGGCCGTCGACAGTTCACGCTCCTCACCATTTATCTTGACCGCCACCTTTTCCTTTTCCTCGGAGAACTGAACGGCAAGTTCACCCCAGCGACAGATAATGTCCTCTTTTTTCGACGCGTGATAATGCTCGGGCGTAACCTGGTTGCGACGCATGTACATGATCTTTTCGCAGTACTCCGGTTCCTCCGCCAGGTTGACCAGCACAAGCCCGTATTCGGACAGATCATCCAGCCCGAAATCGGTCACATCCCATCGCGGATTCGGCGGCAGAGCCCAGTCGTGCTCATCAAACGCCTGCGACGCTTCCCGCACCAGCGTATTGATCTCGGATCGTTTCATCGTCGTTCCTCCTCTACAACGCCATAATAACAACTATCGCAGACAGGTTCGATGCCCCGCTGTTCAGTTCTTCTTTCCCGAAACATGTTTGTGGAACAATGCGGGACCAACAACTAATTCAAACCGACTATTATACATTGCGCGGGTCGGCTGGATACCGTATGGTGCGCTCACATCCGGTGCCGGATCAGTCATCCTGCGTTCGGTCCTCATAATCCGGACGTATCCGGGCTTTCTGCAGCAGGCTGGAATTGGAGACGACGCTCACCGAGCTGAACGCCATGGCGGCCTCGGCAATGGCCGGGTGGAGCAGCCCGAGCATGGCGACGGGGATGGCCACCAGATTATATCCGAACGCCCAGAAAAGATTCTGTTTGATCTTGCGGAACGTGGCGCGACTGAGCTTGATGCCGCTCACCACCGCTCCCAGTTCCCCGCGCACCAGTGTGATATCGGCACTTTCGATGGCAATATCGGTGCCGGATCCGATGGCGATACCGACATCGGCCTGCGTCAGTGCGGGCGCATCGTTGATCCCATCCCCCACCATCGCCACCATGCCCACCTCGTCCTGCAGGCGCCGGATCTCGGCGGTCTTCTCGTCGGGCAGCACCTCCGCCAGAACCCGGTCGATGCCCACTTTACCGGCAATCGCCCGGGCCGTCCGTTCGTTGTCGCCGGTGATCATGGCCACCTCGAAGCCCATCTCCTGCAGTTCGCGGATGGCTTCCTCGGAGTTCTCCTTCAGCGTGTCAGCCAGACCCAGCGTCCCGATGGCTCTCCCGTCCACGCTCACCAGCATACTCGTGGCGCCACCTTCCTCCAGATCAGTCATCACCTCATCCACCTCATCGTATTCTGCATTTTCCTGATCAAGGAGTTTACGGGTCCCCACCAGGACCTTTTTACCATTCACATTGCCGCGGATGCCCTTGCCGGTCACCGCTTCAAAATCATCGGCATCGTTCAGCTCGAGTTCTCGCGCCTCGGCCTCCTCCACCACGGCCCGTCCCAGTGGATGTTCAGAGTTCATCTCCAGCGAGGCCGCCCACCGCAGCAGTTCGTCTTCATCGACACCTTCCACGGGCTTGATGTCAGTGACCTCCGGCTGCCCACGGGTGATCGTACCGGTTTTGTCGAATACCAGAGTATGGACGTCCTTCATGGCCTGGATGGCTTCACCGGAGCGGATAAGGATGCCGTTCTGCGCCCCCATGCCGCTCCCCACCATCAGCGCCGTCGGAGTGGCCAGTCCCAATGCACAGGGACAGGCAATCACCATCACCGCCACCGCAGCAAAAATCGCCAGAGAAACCGTCCCGACCTTCGATGGCGGCACCCACCACAACACGGGCCGCACGGCGTCGGTGATGATCCCGAAAGTGTTCGGAAACACAATCCAGAGCACGAACGTAATGGCCGACAGTCCCACCACGGTGGGCACAAAATATCCGGTCACTTTATCGGCAAAACCCTGAATGGGCACACGCGTGCCCTGCGCTTCTTTGACCATTTCCACCACCTGGGAGAGAAACGTATCCTTGCCCACTTTCGTCGCCCGGATCTTCAACACGCCTTGCTGGTTGATGGTGGAACCAATCACCTCATCCCCCTCTCTCCTGGTGACAGGGATCGACTCTCCGGTCGCCATGCTTTCATCGACGGCACTCTCCCCCTCGACGACTTCTCCGTCGGTGGGTATCTTCTCCCCGGGCCGAACCATCATGACATCGCCCACCTGGACCTCATCAATCGGGATCTCTCGCTCCTCTCCGTCCTCGATGATCCGGGCGGCCTTGGCTTCCATTTCCAGCAGTTTGCGAATGGCCTGGCTGGCACGTCCGCGGGCTTTCGCCTCCACGAATCGCCCCGTCAGGTGGAAGGCCATGATCATCGCGCCCACGCCAGCGTAATTGAACACCTCGAATCCCGCCACATTGAACGGGCCGGTCAGAAACGCCGCTCCACTCCCGAGCATGATCAGCACGTCCATGTTGGCGTTAACATTGCTCAGGCTTCTCAGCGCACTCCTGTAGGTGGAAAACCCCGCTACTGCCAGGACCGGCACCGCAAGCAGAACCATCAGCCACTCATAACCGGGCACGGTATACCATCCGATCATCTGGGGTATCATCAGAGCAATGATGGGGCCGGTGATCACCCAGGCAAGAACCATCCGCCACCGGGCCGCGCGCATCTCCCGGACGGATTTATCCTCGCCCTTTGCCCCACTTTCCGCTTCTTCCTCCACACCATAACCCGCATCCTCCACTGCCTGGACTAGATCATCGCGGGTTGCCACGTCGGAATCGTATTCAACTGTGGCCTCTTCGGTTGCGAAATTTACGTTTGCATCCGCGACGCCATCCAGTCCCCTCAGGGATTTCTCGATCATCTGAGCACAGCTGGCGCAGTGCATGCCGGATATATCCAGTTCCTCGCTGGCTGAGGTGGTTTTGGCCCCGGATTGTTCCGGTTCGCTGGTTCCAGCTTTCCCCGGATGTTCTTGCTCCTCTCGCCCCTGCAAATACTTCTCCGGGGCCGCGTCGAACTTTTCTTTGCACCCGGGATTACAGAAATAGTACGTGGTGCCCTCGTATTGGCTTTCCCCAGCCGCTTCATCGGGATTCACTTCCATGTTACAGACGGGGTCAGTAGGCATGTTATGCCTCCTTATAACCTTGCAAAACTA
>CAZXYF010000279.1:0-3417 GCA_964644705.1 uncultured candidatus Brocadiaceae bacterium
TATAGCTCACGCCCTCAGGCGCTACCGGCGCTTGCTGCGGGCGTGATTTATCCTGTGATGTGATTCGATATCCCCGGCACAACGCGATGTATCCCTTATCTGTTTGCCCGAAGGGCATATTTTTTTAGAGCCCAGGGTTGGATTGGCGGTGTTTGCCAATGCTACTGCGCAGGCAGGATATGCTACTGTACTCTCAACGGCGACAGATTATGGGCCCGAACATCCAACGTTAAACATGCAACTCCCAATTGTTCTACTCTCGCCCGTTTGCCAGATAAAGGCGTTCGTTATATTCTCCAGAGGGCGGTGGAGCCTGAAAGAAGGACGGATTTCGAGAACGTTCGGGAATGGAGGGAGTTGAGCGATGACTGATCGTGACGCCGGACCGGCGGGATCTTTCGAGGACGAGCAATCTCACGGCTACCGCGCCGGTGACGACGAACTGGGGTTCGGATCCAGCCTGGGAAACGGCCATACCTGGGTCAACATTGGTTCCGACGGGCGCGTCCAAACTCTGTTCGGGGTGGACGTCGGGGAAGAGGTGGCCGGCCCCATGATGATTCGTTATTCCAGCCCGGGCGCGCACGTTCACCAGGAGCGCTCGGCCAAAAGGGGGGGAGAGGACAACGTTCCGCTATTTCAGTCCGGCTCGGGCCGTTTGTTTATTCATCCAACCCACTACAAGCATGTCTTTAACCTGCCCGTGGGCGTGGAGGTTGAGGAGACCATTTTCGTTCCGCGCGTCCAGCAGGACATGGCCGGGGATGATTGCGTCGTGTACGTGATTGTGAAAGTCCGGAACCAGTCAGCACAGCCGCAGAAGCTTGGCATCAGCGCGCTGGCCCGCCTGGGGGGCAGTCGGCGTCATCCCGTGATAAAGGGGGAATATGATACTGACCGTCGGGCGATTTTTGCCGCCGAGGAAAACCACCCCGACTGGGTCCGGATCCTCTCCTCCACCCGCCAACCCATCAACCATGTGCTGACCCGGGATTATGGGGCCCTCTACGACACCGATCGTTGGAACCCGGGGGAGGAACAGTGCGGGGCGGAGGGCGACGTGATGGGATGCCTGGAAGTTGAAAGCGATATGGAGCCCGGGGGCGAGGACAGTGTGGCTTTCTGTCTCTCCTTCACCGACCAGGGACGGGCGGCGGCGGAGCAGCAGCTGGAGCGGCTCGGCGACGCCGAATCGATTTTCCAGAAAACGCAGGAATACTATTCACGGGAACTTTCTACCTGCTGCGTGTTCACACCCGATGCGACGATCAACGAGGGTGTTTACTGGGCAAAAGTGAACATGCTGCGGGTTCTTGGCCATTATCCGCAGGGAGAAACTTTCACCAATGAACCCGGCGTTTCCAGCAATATTGTGGCTCGCGACGTGGTATGGTTCGTCTATGGATGCGACCACTTTCGACCGGAGAGTTCGCGGCGGATGCTGGATAAACTGGCCGAGCTGCAATTCTCCAGCGGCATGATCCCGGAATATTACAATGCCCTCACCGGTGAATGCGAGGATTACGGTCTTAATATTAATGACGCCACGCCGCTGTTCGTGCTCGGGGTGAACCATCACGCCCGCAGCACGGGTGATCTGGAGTGGCTGGAGGAGATGTATGAGAGCGTGGCGGCCGCCTCACGATATATTCTTTCGCAACGGGATGAGCGGGGACTGGTGTACTGCGATGCGGAGGGAGAGGAGGTGTGGGGCATCTGTTCCTGGCGGAACGTCATACCGAACTATCAGATCAACGGTGCGGTGACCGAAATCAACGCCGAGTGCGCAGCGGCCCTGCGGGCGGTGGGGCACATGGCGGATAACATCGGCCGGGAGGAGGAAGGGCAGTGGTTTTATGATCGGGCCATGGAGCTGGCCGACGACATCAATGAGCATCTGCTGGATGAGGATCGTCAGCTCTACCTGTTGAACATCGATACCGACGGGAAAGAGCACACGGATGTGACGGCGGATGAACTGTTCCCGGTTCTGTTCCGGGTCGCGCCGCGCGATGTGGCGTATCGCATCGTCCGCCGGCTGAACAGCTCAGATTTTTGGACGGAGGCCGGTTTGCGCACCGTCTCCCGGCTTGATCCCCTGTATCATCCGTCGCGCCATGTTGGTCTGCTGGGCGGAGTGTGGCCCGGCGTGACCTGGTGGTATGCCTTCGCCGCCGCCCGCTACCATCCGGAGTTCATGGTGGATGCCCTCCACGCCAGTTTCGCCCATTACGAGCGGGACCCGCGTCTTTTCACAACCGTGCCGGGGCAGTTCTCGGAGTGGTTTGATGGGGAGAGCCTGATCAACCGCGGGATGCGGCTGTCTCCGTGGGAACCACCTCGCTTCCTGTGGGCGGCCGTGGAGGGTGTGGGAGGCCTGATGTTGAGCCCGGAGGAACCGGGTATCAATCCACTGATTCCGCCCGACTGGAAATGGGTAGGGGCGGAGGATATCCCTTATCACGGAGAGTCACTCACCTGGTTTGCGGGTCGGATGGACGGGGAGATCAACCTCTACGCCAATGCCCAGTTCCAGTGCGACAGCCCGCACGAGGTGTTTGGGGAGGATGTTTCCCGGCAGGTAAAAACCGGTCATGAAGGCGTCCATTGCGTAGCATTGCGGGAGGAGGGGTGGTTGGTGGTGGCGCTGGGATCCAGTTGCGAGGAGAGCGTCTCCACACCCGTGGATCTCAGTGGTCTTGTCGGGGGGCAGGGCAAATGGGACATCCGACAGTATTCCAGCGAGCGCGACCAGTGGGGGGAATCCAGGGTCGTTGCCGCCGGAGAACTGGCAACTGTGGGAGTGCGTCTGGAAAAACACGGCTACCATCTGCTGGAGCTCCGATCGTCGTAAATCACGACCGTAAAGTAGCAAAATGAAGATCGTTCCGGTGGCAGAATCGCTGCTGTGTGGGGCAGGTGTATTTGCAGGCCCGAAGAACCGACTGAGAATGGAGCCCCGTGTAAAACGTTGCCGTGTGGCGCCGCAGTTCTGAGCCTGGGACTGCTTTCGCGGGGGCATAATGCCGGGAGAGTCAAGGATTACGTGACCTGAGGTTACTCAACGGAGGCGTTTATGATCACTCTCTACAGAACGAAGAATTGTCCACAGTGTTCACGCATTCAGGAAGCTCTGGAGGATATGGCCGTTGCGCACGGCGTGAAAATCGTTGATACCCCTGATGATGTGCCGGAGGACACCTCCCACAACACACTGCCAGTTCTGGTGGACGGGGACACGGTGATTGAGGGGATGGAAGCTGTGTCGGACCATCTGGAGGATGTTGAAGAGTTCAAACGACAGTGGTATAAATTTCAGAGCGATGCCTGCTACTGCGATGAGGAAGGCGACATCGAATAAAAAGAGCCAGAGGTTGAGCCGATTGATTGAGAAACTTTTGACGTTAGCGCAAGAAT
>CAZXYF010000280.1:0-3379 GCA_964644705.1 uncultured candidatus Brocadiaceae bacterium
CCTGCCAGAAGGCCCTATCGCGTTGTTTGCGCATCTTCGGGTAGTGCAAAAGTACGCCTCAACCGGGACAAGCCCGGCAGCAGGCACATCTGGAATAACGTGGTTCACTGAATACTTACGAATACTCCAGCCTAAAAGGGAAATCGCGTGATTTTGTCATGTATTACCGGTGCCGGCGCCACTCGTGATGCGTTCCCGGAGATAGGCGGTCAACACTTCTTCTAACGGTTGAGACACATCAACCTGCACGTAATCCGTATGATTCTTTTCGCAGCCGGTCCTGATGGTGGAGACGAATTGCTCAAATTCTTCCATGTAGGCGTCACGTATTTTCTGGGGATCAGCGGTGATGGGGGCTTCCCCTTCCATCCCTTCAAAACGGACGGCCCCTTCCATGGGGAAATCCAGCTCGAGAGGATCAAGCATGTGAAAAACAATGACGTTGTGGCCAGTGAAGCGCAGATGGTCGAGACCACGCACCAGCTCTTCTTCGTTATCAAAAAGATCCGAAAAAAGGATCACGACGCCCCGGCGAGGTATTCGGGCCGCAAACTCATGGAGTATAGACGAGATGTCGGTCTTGGGCTTCGGTTCGGTAAATCTCGCCAGCTCATTATCCATGTCACTTATCACGCGCATCGAGCTGGACGGGTCAATGTAACTGCGCAGTTCATCGTCAAAGATCCCCAAACCGGCCGAGTCGCTCTGCGACACGACCAGATAAGCCAGAGATGCCGCCAGGTATTTGGAGTATTCCAGTTTGGAGAGCTCCCCGCTCCCGAAACGCATCGACGCAGAAGCGTCCAACAAAAGGTAGGCGTCGTAATTTGTTTCGGCCTCAAACAATTTGATGTAATAACGGTCCGTTCTTCCGTAAAGCCTCCAGTCAATGTGTTTGGCGGGATCCCCGGGGACATACTGGCGATGGTGCGCGAACTCCGTACTGAAACCCCGGATGGGGCTGGCATGGATGCCCACGCGTACCCCTTCAATGACCTCACGGGCAACCAGCTCCAGTGAATCAATGGTCTGGATTACGTCGGGGTCAAGATGTTGATGACCGGATTCTTTCTGTTCAGCCATTATAAAGTCCTTCGTCGTCTGGAATTGTATCCAGAAGCCTGTCCAGAATATCCTCCACTTCAATTCCTTCCGATTGAGCGGCAAAATTGGGAATCAACCGGTGCCGCAGCACGGGGCGGGCAACGGCCTGAACGTCGTCCACCGAGAGGTGGTAACGCCCCCTCAAAACCGCCCTGGCCTTACCCCCGAGAATCATGAACAGACCCGCACGCGGGCCAGCGCCCCAGGAGAGCCATTTGCGGATGAAATCCGGCGCCTCCTCCTCATCGGGACGAGTTGAACGCGCGAGCACCGAAGCATACTGAAAAACGTGATCGGGGACGGGGACCCGGCGGACCAGCGATTGAAAATCAAGGAGCTCCTCTCGAGAGATGACCGGATCGAGTTCGGGCATAAGAGGTCCCGTGCACCGCTTCAATATTTCCACCTCTTCTTCGGCCGAAGGGTAATTCACCATAACGTTGAACAGAAACCGGTCCAGCTGGGCCTCGGGTAATGGGTATGTCCCCTCCTGTTCAATTGGATTCTGCGTCGCCAGAACGAAGAACGGTTCTTCCAGCGCGTAATCTTCACCCCCGATCGAAACTTTTTTCTCCTGCATGGCTTCCAGCAAGGCGGCCTGGGTTTTCGGGGGCGTTCGGTTGATCTCATCGGCGAGGATCAGATTGGCAAAAACCGGCCCCTTCATGAACTGGAACTTGCGTTGTCCCGTGGCGGGATCATCCTGTATCACTTCCGTTCCCGTTATATCCGAAGGCATCAGATCAGGGGTGAACTGGATCCGTTTGAAAGACAACGAAAGAGTCTGTGCCAGGCTGCTTATCAACAGCGTCTTCGCCAGTCCCGGCACTCCAATCAGCAGACAGTGTCCGCGCGTAAAAACGGCGATCATCAGCTGATCGATGACCTCGTCCATTCCCACGATGACCCGCCGGAGCTGCTCGAGTATCCGGTCCCGAGATTCTCCGAGACGTTGAACTGCTTCTTCGTCTCCGTCTTGCGGTTCTTCCTGCAGGGGCTCGCTCATGTACCTCCTCCTGAAAATGATTCATTCCGGTTGGATTGTATGGGCAGAATCCCCCGCGCTTGCCGCGGGGATGTTTAGGTTTCAACCTAAAAAACAGGGACCAGACGAAATAAATCCTCCGGGCTTGCCCCGGAGATCCTCAGGTTTCAACCTAAAATTGAGGATCTCCGCCGACCACCGCATCCACGGCACGGGTGATTCTTAGTTTTTTTGCTCTTCTGACTCGCAGGAACCGTAGAATATTTTTCCAGGACCGCTTGGCATCTGCATGCCTCACCTTTATCCGTTGGCCTGGATGCCCTTCGGATCACCTATCGAGAGTATGTCTTTCGCCTTCCCCCCGTCAAATGGAACCACACCCGTTGAAAATGGTGCCACGGGATGGTACGCTTACACAGATGCACAGCCGGGAACCTCCTTGTGGAAATAGACTGAGTATCATTTACTGGTGAAAGGGGACGAATCATGAATGACCGACGCGCGTTTTTACAGAAGGCCGGGCTCACCCTTTGCGGCGCCGCCGGAACTCTCATCAGTGGGGCTGCAACGGCAGAAGAGCACAGCCCGCCCGCCCCGGATTCTCCCGCCGAACAGATCATGCATCAGCACGGGCTCATCCAGCGTCTCGTGCTCACGTACGACGAAATCGCCCGTCGACTGAAGCAGGGAAAGGCTGTGCCCGGCGGAGCCCTCAACACGGGAGCTTTCGTCACGCGATTCATCGAGGGTTATCACGAAAAGCTGGAAGAGAAACATCTCTTCCCCCTGTTCCAAAAAAAGAATGAATATCGACCACTGATCAAAACGCTGGGGAAACAGCATAAAGCGGGACAAAAACTCGCCGAACGTGTCTATTTTCTTGCCGGCCGAGGTAACGTTAGCAAGGATCCCGTCCGGTCGGATCTCGCCGACGCACTCCACAAATACGGGCGGATGTACCGTGCGCACGCCGCGTATGAGGACACCGTGCTGCTTCCGGCCCTGCGGAAGGTTGCCGACGACGCACTGATCCAGAAGATTTCCTCGCAGTTCGAACAGATGACGCAGGATCGTCTGGGGGAAGAGGGTCTCCGGGGCGTACTCCAGCAGCTGCGCCCGATAGAAAAAGAACTGGGCATCGGCGGGCTCAACTCCTACACCCCCTCGATATCCGACTGACACGCGAAAGGCTCCGCAGTCTTACCGCAAGGTTTCGGTGAACCACGTGCGTTTTATGATGCCCTACTTGCCGGGCTTGTCCCGGTAGGGGCGTACCTGTGCACTACAGCA
>CAZXYF010000281.1:0-3354 GCA_964644705.1 uncultured candidatus Brocadiaceae bacterium
TCCTTTACCACAAAAAGGTATCAAGTTATTTTCCACTGTCCAGCTTTTGAGAATGAGTGGCAGATGAATTGCATTAGCTGTTTAGCACAAGAGTTATGCAGAATGCTCAGTGCGGATTGATGTTTCCGGATCAAAAGTTCTGGGGCTAGGTTCTCGGGCCGAATTATGGTTCTGCTCTACACTCTTGCTGAAATAGTACAAAGTGCGACCTAAGTCTCGAAGTTTGTGCATCCTTGAATCCGTATATGTGCGCATCTATGCATCCATACCATTTTGCATCCCTTTGCATTTCTGTTTCTCTGCATCCTTGCATCCAGCATCTCGCAACGCGCGTTTTGCACCATCTGCCAGAAAATGCGTATCCATGCCCAGGGCAAGCAATGAAAATCCCTGTTCCCGGGCGGTCTCAAGCTTTTCTTTCGTCGGCGTGACGATGTGGCGTCCGGCGGCCTTCTCATGTCTCTCACAGGCAACCGCGACTTTATTGCATGCCTTTTGTATCATCTGGTGGTCGGTCTGGCCGACGATTCCGTACGATCCGCTCATGTCATAGGGGCCCACGAAACATCCATCGACGCCGTTGACCGACATGATGTCGTCGGCGTTTTCCACGGCCGTCTTGCTCTCGATCATGACGAATACGAGCGGAGTGAAATCTCTGGCGTAGGCATCAAATTCTGTTCCCCAGTCATTGCCCCGATGCCAGGCAAATCCACGGATACCGTCCGGCGGGTAATGAGCAGCTTTCACGGCTTGTTCTGCCTGTTCGGCGGAGTTGACCAGCGGGACGATGACGCCGGTCGCCCCGAGATCCAGCGAACGGCGGATGGCCAGGGTCGAGTTCTCACGCACCCGGACCAACGGAACGACGTCGTAGTTGCGCACGGCACGGCAGAAGTTGGGGATGTCCTCCTCACTGAATTCACCGTGTTCGCAATCGGCGGTAATCCATTCAAATCCGGCCCTCGCCAGAATTTCCGCGTTGGCAGGATGGCCAATCTGGCACCAAGAACCGAGAGAGGTTTGTGTAAGGTCGAGTTGTTTCATGTAATTAAGCCTTTCTTGCACGGAGAGTTCGGTTTCCATATTGAGTAAAACAAATGGGCCGCTTATTTCCTGAACATGGTCAAGAAAAACAAACCTTAGTCGTCCGACCAGTGACGTGCTTCATCCAGCATGAAAAGATAGTTTTCCACGGGTATGTATTCGGTGACCCAGTTGCCTGAGCCAAAACAATACCCACCTCCGGGCTGGCAGATGTCCAGTATACGTCGCGTTCGTTGCCGGATATTTTCTTCCGAGGAACGAGCCAGGAAATCCACATCCATGCCGCCCAGCAAGGAGACCTGGTCACCGTATTCTCCCTTGGCCTCGGTTACGGGCAAAACCGCATCTTCGAACGAATGTTTGGCGTCGATTCTGAGTTCGTCGATGTAAAAGTCGATGATTTGATACATGTCACCACAACAGTGGAAGAACAGGAGTTTGTCGTGCTCATGCGCGATCTCGGCAATGCGCCGGTGCCAGGGGAAGACAAACTGTTCGATCTGTGTCGGCGCCATCATCAAACCCGTTTTGTAGCCCAGATCGTCGGCGAGATACACGGCGCCAAAAGTTTCATACTCGCACAATCGCTTCATGAGATTAGCGGCGAAGGTGCCCACCTGTTCAAAAATGGCTTCCACCAGGTCCGGCTCTTCGTACATCGCAAAACATACGGTCTCAAATCCCATGAGATCACGCACAACCTCCCAGACGTCGATGACGTGGAAGGCCCGCATGTTGGCGGGGCGAATATCTTCAAGTTGGTCCATGACGGATAGGTCGGCGTCGACGGCGTTCGGCCATGGAAAGGACTCAAATTCCTCCCAGTTTGTAACGGCTCCATGGCCTTCCTCGGCCCATCCATCCTCGCGGGACGGAACTTGAATTCGTCCGTTGGACGGAAAGATGCGAAACAGCTCGTGTCCGATGAATCGATGTACGGCCAGGCGACGGCGCAGGTCATCGTCGCTTTCGCCTTCAGGAATCGAGTCCCACAAACCGTAACGCTCAGCCAGTGCGGACTGAATGTTTTCCGCCACGCCGTGTTCAAAATAATAGACACGATCCGGTGTTCGTTGACGATGCAGGTTGGCCAGAAGCCCTTCCCAGTCGGGTTTAATGGGGTCAATCATCGGCATCCTCCGCTCCACACTCCATGGGATAACGGCCGAATTCGGCACAGGCGTCGAGCATGGCCTGCACGTTACGCGGTTTGCAGCTTGAGTGGATGCTGTTGCTGCT
Source organism: uncultured candidatus Brocadiaceae bacterium (assembly GCA_964644705.1). Lineage (GTDB taxonomy): Bacteria > Planctomycetota > Brocadiia > SM23-32 > SM23-32 > CAZXYF01. The sequence continues at coordinate 2,287 of CAZXYF010000281.1, forward strand.
GGTCAGGATGAATGCGCCTCCAGGACCATCCTCGGCAATCGCTCTCCGCACGCTCTCGCGAACGTCCTCGGGCGAACCGTGGGGAAGCAACTGTCCGCAGTCGATGTTGCCACAGAGGCACACATCATCTCCGACCCGTCGCCGCGTTTCGGACAGCGTCATGCCGGCCACGGGTTCGATGGGGTTAAGTCCATCGGGATTGCAGTCCATAATATCATCGAGAACAGGGTATAGGTTGCCGTCGGAATGTTTAATGACCAGCGCTCCCTCATCATGAATCATCTCGATCATTTTGTTCAGGCGTGGTTTGATGAACTGCCGAAAGATTTTGGGGCTGAACATCGGCCCGTCGTTTGATGCGTAATCATCGCCGAGGACGATGACCTCTGCGCCGGCGCGGATAGCGTTACGCACGATTCCCATGTTGCATTTCAGCACTTTGTCGAAGACGAAATTGACGAGTTCGGGGTCGGTGACAAAGGCCATCATCACGTTTTCCATCCCCATCAGATACACCGACCACATGAAGGCGGCCCGGTGGTGGAAGCAGATGGCGCGTTTCCCTTTGAACCGATCAACGATGGAGGGGAGGTCGCCGAGTCGATGGGGAGCATCCGGATCGGGTGGCTCATAATCTTCGGCGTCCGCGAGCGATTCGATGGGGCCGGTGACCGGATGAGCCACCTCTTCCGCGCCGGGTTTGTATGTGACCCCCCATTCATCGCGGTAGCCGCCGTCGGGGAACGTTTCGGTGTGCTGGAAAGAGGCGCCGCAGCCCACGGCATCAAAACCCAGCCGGTCCATAGCAGCGGCCGCGTCCGTAGCGTCGGGGGCAAGAGCCCTCCAGACTTTCCGGTCAATGATGAATTCCATGATGGGCACGCGATCCGGCCGGCGGCCGCCAAGAGCGGTGGTAATGCGTTCGTGTGAGTTCATTGTACATCGTTTCTATGTTAAAAATGTTTTCGGGGTCTGCTATTAATCTGTAGTTTGCAAGTTTTTCTCTTTTGTCGACGAACCAAACACGCAAATTAACACGGCTCAGAGCCGAAGTGCGGCCCCCACGGG
>CAZXYF010000282.1:0-3343 GCA_964644705.1 uncultured candidatus Brocadiaceae bacterium
CCCCACCTGCCACATGCAACATGCCTGTCATACATCCCGCATCCCGAATCCCGCATCCCGAATCCCGCATCCCGAATCCCGCATCCCGCATCCCGCATCGAGCCGTTGCCGTTCCGCCGTTAACCAGCAATCAGCCGTACGGCGGATCTTCGACCTACGAGCAACCAACAACTATCAACCTCACACGCTGAAGCTGTGGCCATCGTCACTGGCTCCGGAACCCACGCGATCTTTGGCGGTTTTGCGGGCGGCCTCGTCCCACGCTTCGTGCAGTTCTTCCAGCAGATCGATGCACTCCTGAATCTTCTCGGGTTCGCCATCGGCATTGGCTTCCGTCAGATGCATCGTCATGAAACCGTAGAGTGCCCTCAGATTCTGGGCCAGGTCTCCGCCCACGTTCATATCCAGCGAATTGTCCAGTTCCGTGATGATGTCCAGGGCTCTGTTGATGTATTCGCCCTTCTTGGCATAATCCTCGTTTTCGAGGGCGCGCTTGGCGATGCGCAGGTAGTTGATCGCCCCGTCATACAGCATCACGACGAGTTTGCCCTGATCCTGTGTTTCGACTGATGTCTCGGTGTATGTGTCCGTCGCTCGCGTGCTCATTTTGCACCTCCTGTGTTGAAGTATCCGTTATGGATTATCAGGCCTGCTGGGAGAATAGACTCCCGGCCATGTTCTTGGTTGAGTCCAGCTGACTCTGCATCTGGCTCAGAGATTCCTCCAGTCGCGCGTATTTGTTAATCAAGCGATCCTCCAGCTGCTGGACCGCATCCTTCTCGTCGGCAATTTGATCCTCCAGATTGTCCTCCATGTTTTCATAACTATCCTGCTGCTGGGGCAGGATGCCGTCCATACTGTCCAGCATATGATCGATGGAGTCGTTCATGGCATCGACCACGCCCTGTTTGACCCGTACCACGGCGTGTTGAGTATCCGCGCCGCTGCCGTCATATTGCGCGGACACCCAGAGATTGTCCTCGGGATTGCCGCTCTGCCCGATAACGTAGTTGCCGTCACTGGAGATGTCGGCTGACCGATAAGTGTCCTCCGAAGTGCGTTTCATCTCCGCCCAGTTGACCGAACCGTCGGAGTTGAAGTCAACTTTAACGTCGTATTTGCCCGGTTCAGTCAACTCCTCGCTGGACTGGTAATACTCAAGATTATCGCTGTCGGAGGCGCCGCTGAAATGATCGGACAGCACGTCGATTGCCGCATCGTAATTGTCCGACAGTGCGTTATCCAGCTCGGTTTCGTCGATCTCCAGTGTGCCCAGCTTGGCGTCATCATCAGCATTGCCTACCGTTTCAATGCCCAGCTCGGCCATGAGGGAATAGGTGTCGGAGGAGGAGTCGAATCCCGGTGCGGGGCTGGTGACCAGGTTGCGAAGGTCGGATTCAATGAACCGCGCGACGTAGTTCCCCATCAGTTTGCCCGCCTCTTCGGTTTCGGTGTTGTACTCCGTCTTTTCGTTGATGAACTGTCGGACGGCATTGTATTTTTCTACGAAACCCTGGACCCGCTTTTTGACCGCCTCCGTATCCCTGTTGACCGTCACGGTAACGGTATCGCCACCGGTGGTGTCCTGCAGATTCATGGTGACGTCGGGAATGACGTCGCTGAAGGTGTTGGACTCTCGTTCGATCCAGCCACTGGAGGGATACCCATCCACGCGCACCTGCGCGTTTTGAGCAGATTGGGTTTCGGTGAAGCTTCCGGAATCGAAGTTGAATTTGCGCCCGCCTTCCAGCTGTGTCACGTAAGCATCGGTGGTGTAGCTGTTGGCCGTGGAGCCCTCCACGGTAATCGTTTCCGTGCTGGTGTCGATTGAACTGATGGTGAGTGTTTCGTTTCCTGATCCATCGGCCACCATGATCTGTTTGCCCACCTGAAAATCATCGGCGTCCGATACCGTGATCTCGCTCACGCCCGCGGATATTGAGGAGGCGGCACCGCTCCCGATGCCGCGGGGGGTGGTGTAGGCATTCTGTCCCGTTGTAAAGTCCGATGACAGACTGCTCTGGAGCGTCAGCGTATTGCTCGATATGGAATCGATAATTTTGTACTCGGCCGTACTATCATCATCGTTGACCTTGACGGCCTGGTACTGACTGAACGGAGTCGCATCGTTGACGGTGACGGAGGAACTTCCGGAGGTGGCATCGCTGCTGAGGGATGACCAGTCCCCGTTCAGTGAGGTAGTGCCGTCGTCGATGCTGATGCTGTAGTCCGATCCGGTATCGCTGCCTTTGAGAACGAGGTGATGCGAGGTGGATGTTCCGCTGCCGTCGTCCAGCACCGAGGCGCTGACGCCGGGATTATCCCCGGCGTTGTTGATGGTGTCGCGCAGGTCGGCCAGGGTGGCTCCGTCGTTGACATCGACCGTATAGGTTGAGCCGTTATAGGTGTAGGCGAACTGCTGCGTGCTGCCGGTGTTGTTGACCACCGTTTCCAGTTCATCCACGCCCGAATGGGTCTCAATCTCGCTGTTGGCCAGCTGATTGATCATCACATCATGACTGCCCTCGGTAGCCTCCGGTCCCGCCGAGACCGTGAGCTGATCGGTGTTGCTGCTTTTGGCGGTCATCGCTTTCAGCTCCGACGCGGTATCCATTTTGTCGGCGACGCTGCTGAGTGAGCCGAGCTTGGATTCCAGCTCTCCCAGGGTGGAGATGGTCGCCTCGACTTCCTTCTCGCGTTCCTGCAGGGGCTTGAGGTTGGTCTCGCGGTAACTGTCCATCTCCTGCTTGATGATCTGTGGCCAGTCGATGCCCGTGCCCAGGCCCATTTTGGAAAGATCGACGGAAGATGTATCCATGGTGTAATCCTTTCAGTCGGATCGGAAAAATCTGCGTGCGTGCGGATCGGAGATTATACGGTTCAGCCCGGACAGCGCCCTGAACAGGCCAGTCTCGTGGCCGTGTAAGACTCCAGAACCGCATCAGCACAAAACCTGTGACACGTGTTCACCACAATGTAGTGCAACAAGCGTGCCAGCCGGGGAAATCCGGATCGCTCTATTGTTTATTATCGGATTTTTTCGGGGTTCTATTAGTGGCGGGGAATCAGTTGTTGGTTGTTGGTGGGGTCGAAGATCCGCCGTACGGCTGATTGTTGGTTAACGGCGGGATACGGGATGCGGGATGCGGGATGCGAGATGCGGGATGCGAGGTAACGGCAGACGATGGACGATGGACGGTTGACGATGGGGACGGCGGGTGCGGCATTGTGAGACGTAGAAAGTAGGATGTGGGACGTGCGGTGGATGAAGGTAAAGACAACGGTAAAGATGAAGAGATGAGCTGTGTCCATCGCGTCCACCCGGTCCACTGAGTCCACGGTC
>CAZXYF010000283.1:0-3333 GCA_964644705.1 uncultured candidatus Brocadiaceae bacterium
AGGAAACCGGTCCCCGGTTCGAGGACGGAAACGTGCTGGTGCTTCCGACCCGGGGCGAGGATTTCAGTCTGGTGTCGGTGGAGTCTCCCGAAGAATGATATCTCTTTGTGGTTCGTGAGAAATGCGGGTTGATCTCTTTCTGTTCCATGTGTGACAGGAGCATGCCTGTGGGGAATTCGTGGTGGTCAAGAATTCTGGGCTGGCTGGGGGGTGGAATGGATCGGGGGCAGGCCGTTTCCCGTGTGAAGGGCGAATTAGAGGATGTCACGGTGGGAGTTCCACGCGCTCTTACTTATCATCTCCATCCGGTTCTGTGGGAAACTTTTTTCCGGGAACTGGGGGCGAAAGTTCGTGTTTCTGAACCCACCACAGAAGAGACCGTGGAAAGGGCGTCCCTGATATCCGAATCAGAGCACTGCCTGTCGGTCAAACTTTTTGACGCTCACGTGCAGGAACTTGTTGGCGATGTGGACATCGTCTTTGTCCCGCGCATACTCTCCACCAGCCCGGATCACATCGCGTGCCCGAAACTTGGGGCTGTTCCCGATTCTGTCCGCGCCGATTTTGGTGACCGGGTGGACATACTCACACTGGAAATCGATGGGCGGAAGGAGGGATTGCGGTCAGCTCTGGAGCGACTTGGGGGCAAGGTGGAGGCGGATACCAGCACTACTCGCTCCGCCACTATGTCCGCCCTGAGAGCTATGCAACAGGCACGGGAGGAAGCCATTATCCGGCAGCCTGGTTCGGCGGAACGGTGCCTGCTTTTGAGCCATCCTTACAATCTCCAGGACCCCTACTTGATGAATCCAGTGGTGGAGAAGCTGTCAATGATGGATGTGGGGGTCCACAGTGTGGATTTCAGTGAGGACCCGAACCCGGAGGGGCGCATCAAGTGGGATACGTCGGCTATTATGCGCGACGCGCTGAAGCAGTTGGACCCCGGGCAATACGACGCTGTGATCCAGATCACCGCCTTCAACTGCGGATGTGATTCGATGATCAGTGATTTTTACGAGGAAATTCTGCGTGACAGAGGTGTACCTTATATGTCGCTCGTCATGGATGAACATACGGCCACTGCTGGCATCGATACGCGCCTGGAAGCGTTCATTGATTCTATCAGAGCAAGAAGACAGGAGAGGGAGAACAGCATATGAAGTCACTGGCTGTCCAGCCCTGGGGTAATTATGCGCTGGCGCTTGGCACGTCGGTCAAGTGTTTGGGCGTGGAACCCTGGACGCGGACTTCCAGTACTCCGGAGACCCTTCGGCTGGGGGCGGCTGCCGCCCCCGAATTCAGCTGCCTTTCCTTCAAAGCCTCCACGGGGCATTTCATCAAAGCCGCACAGGAGGGCGTTGAATACGGGGTAATGGTCAACAGCCGGGGCACCTGTCGCCTGCGCTACTACCGCGATCTGCAGCAGAAGATCCTGAAAGATCACGGGATGGACCTGTACATTTTTAGCCTCGGATACGATGGGTGGAAGCCTCCGCTGGTGCGCTTTTTTGATCCTCCCCTCTGGCCGGTCCTGCAAACGGCGGCGCGTTCACGCCTGAAGGTCCTGACCGTGGATGATCTGGAGGAGGCCGCCTGGCGTTCCCGGGCGCGGGAGAAGAACAGGGGCGAGACCACCCGTGTGATGAAGGAGTGTCTGAGCGATCTTGAAAATGCGCGCACGGTCAGCGATATTCGGCGGGTCAAAAAAAGCATTCCGGAGCGATTTGCCGCGGTGGATACCGATCCGGAACGGGAACCACTGAAAGTTGGACTGCTGGGTGAAGCGACCGTCCTGCGGGACAAATATCTCAATCACAACATTGAGGAGATACTTGGCGGACTCGGCGTGGAGGTCAAGAACTTTTTTCTGCTTGGAGCCGAAATCCGGAAGATATTCCACCTTGGGTTTTTCAGCAAGCATTCCCCACGCAGCCTTCGGAAGACGGCCGAACCCTATTTGAAAACTCCGGTTGGCGGACATGCCCTGGAATCGGTAGCCTACACCATCCGCTGCGCCGAGGAAGGTTATGATGGGGTAATTCATGTCGGTCCCTCGGCCTGTATGCCCGAGGTCAGTGTGCGGCCAATTCTTCGAAAAATCAGCGCGGATAAGGATTTCCCGGTTATGGAATGCTCCTTTGATGAACATTCCACTCACCTGGGGGTGGTTACACGGCTGGAGGCGTTTGTGGACGTATTGCGAAAACGAAAGGAAAGGGCGCAGACATGAGCCAGGAAGCTTATATTGGTATCGACGTCGGCTCGATCAGCATGAACCTGGTCGTAATCGGCGACGACGGGGAGGTCCTGTATGAGGATTATCGGCGCGTCGGGGGGGATCCCATCAGCGCGGTGCAGGATAGTTTGCGGGAGCTTTACACCGTCCTTCCGGCGGAGAAACGAATCGACGGGGCGGGCGTCACGGGGAGCGGTCGACAGGTGATTGGGGCCATGGTGGGAGCCGATGTCGTGAAGAATGAAATCACGGCCCATGCCCGCGCCACCATCCACTTCCACCCCGAGGTGCAGACGATTTTTGAAATCGGTGGTCAGGACAGCAAGATGACGGTTGTGCGCAATCAGGTCGTCGAGGATTTTGCGATGAATCTTGTCTGCGCGGCCGGAACGGGGAGTTTTTTGGATTCCCAGGCGAAGCGACTCGGCATATCCGTTGAAGAACTCAGCGAAATAGCCGTTCGGTCGGACAACCCGACCAATATTGCAGGACGATGCACGGTTTTCGCCGAGACGGATATGATTCATAAACAGCAGATGGGCCACGAACAGGAAGACATCCTGATGGGCCTGTGTCACGCGATGGCGCGCAATTTTCTGAGCAACGTGTGTGGCGGCAAAGAAATCCGCAAACCGATCGTTCTGCAGGGCGGTATCAGTGCCAATCAGGGGATTCGGCGAGCATTTGAGGAAGCACTGGATTGTGAGCTCATCATTCCCCGCTACAACATGGTTATGGGGGCCTACGGCGCCGCACTGATCGCGAAACATTCCCGGAATGAATCCACCGATTTCAGAGGCAAGAGCATCTGCGATCGATCAATCAACACCGACGGCTTTGAATGTGAGGATTGTCCGAATCATTGCGAGATTGTGGAAATTGTGGATGGTGAAAATGTTCTTGGTCGAAGTGGAGGACGTTGCCGGAAATGGGAACGGAGGTGACATTTGATTACGCCGGATAGCACCTGAGCGGGACGACGATGCAGGCGGACAAAGCCAGCGGTGAATTGGAGCGCTCGAATCCAGATTCGCTTTTCCAGACAGAGCCTAATATGCCGTGGAAAGGAGAGTGCCGGCTTGGTCGGAGACCAGACC
>CAZXYF010000284.1:0-3229 GCA_964644705.1 uncultured candidatus Brocadiaceae bacterium
CTGAGCCTACCCCGTCAGAGGCATGAGTTTGGAGAGTATGAGAACTATCGTCAATCCTGTCACCGACATTACGCTGTTCACTGCTGACCAGGTTTTGAACGTCTCCCCTTTATTCAATCCGGCCACTTTGTTGATTATCCAGTAGCCGCTGTCATTGAACCAGGAGAAGAGCATTCCGCCGGTGCCAATGGCCATGATCAAATACACGGGGTGACACGACAGTTGTGAACTGAAAGGGGCCATGATGGAGGCGGTGGTCAGAAGTGCCACTGTGCCTGAACCCTGTGCTATCCTGATCAACCCGGCGATCAGCCAGGCCGAGACGAGGATGGGGATGCCAATCTCGGCCAGATTGTTTTCGATAGCCTCTCCCACTCCGGCTGCCTGAAGCATTGAGCCAAAAGCGCCACCAGCTGCGGTAATGGCAATGATCATCCCGCCACTGCTCAGAGCCTGCTCAAGATTCTCGGCTAATTGTTCCAGAGAAAGCTGTTTACGGGTGGCTAAGGTATAGGAGGCCACAAGGGCGGCAACTGTCAACGCCAGGGTGGGCTCTCCGAGAAAGCTCACCACTGATTGGACATTTTGATTGATGTCTATGACATTGCCTATAGTTGATGAGCCGACAAAGATTATGGGGATGAGAATGGGGAAAAGGGACTGAGCAAGACCGGGAAGTTGACCGACTGGCTGATCAGCAACTTGTTCGAGCGAGCGCTGAGTGGAGCCCATAGCATCCTCTAAAGAGACGTCCATCCTCTTGTTGATCCATCTCCCGTAAATAAGTCCGCCGAAGATGCTGGTGTGAATGGCCACAAGAGCGCCAATAAGCAAGACGAGACCAATGTCGACGCCAATGGTAGAGGCCATGGCGAGAGGTCCGGGTGTGGGTGGAACAAGCATGTGGGTGGAAAGGGAACCAGCGGAAATGCAGGCCACATACAGGGGATAGTTCTTCCCCGTTTTTGCGTGCATTGCGCGACCTAAAGGGGCCAACAGATAAAAAACGTTGTCAAAAAATACGGGAACTGAAAGCAGATACGAACTTCCCAACAAAGATATTTCAGACCTTTTTTTGCCGGTCAGCTTCAAAAAAGAACTGACTATTCGCATGGCGGCTCCGCTGTCCATGAGGGATTTTCCAATGACCGAGGCCATGAGAATGGGGATACCGATGCTTTTCATCACGTTGCCAAAGTCGGCAGCGATTTTAACCGGCACCTGAGCGAACTCAATTTTCGGGCTGACAATGCCAACCACCATGGCAGATAACACCAGGGCAATGAAGGCCGGCAGTTTCAGCCTCACCGCCAACAGAATGACGAATGTGACACCAACAGCAAATACAATGATGGGATACAACACTTACGTTTTCCTTGATTGAAGAGGGTCAGGGATTGGTTTTTGTATGTTTGGCGTCAGTTGTAGCATCTATCTGAGGGCAATGCAAACGGAGCCAGTCCCGGCGCTGAGTTCGTCCCCTTTTTTGCCGTGCCGGTGGATGTCACACGAACATACCGAAGGTGATGGCGTATTCGAATGGCTGCGTAAGAGATGGCGAGAATAATGAAGATGGGTATCAGGACCACGATTAGGCTTCGCAGCCATTTGCGCCGCACAATGATGTTGAGCGAACAGGAACGGGCCATATCGTCCATCGCGTGCGTTCTGTGCAGGCCAAAATCCATGTCGTACGTATGTGAACTCATCGTGAAAAACGTGCTTTCAATCGTCCACCCCGGCAGTGACGTATTATCCGCGATGTAGGGGGTGACTGAGGGGATACCAATCCTGTAGGCCCCGAGGTCCGGCACCAGCATAACGGAGTGTTTCAGGCCCTTTTTCCGCATTCGGATACGCAGGTTGATACGATCAAAGGGGTACCTCTTGTTGTCGAAGCGTTGTCGAAGCGTTGCTGAGAACTTCCACCCCGTCACCTCATAATCTCCACTGGTATAATAATACTGCTCTTTGAAAGTACTTTTATCGGCATCCGGGAAGAAGACACCTCGTGTAACTCCTTCAGGCCGGTCCAGGGGCAGCCGCTGCCAGATGATGCCATGAACGGTGAATTCGTCGGAATCTGTCTTTCGGAGGGACCGGACGAGGATGCCCACCGGGGATATGACGGGGGCGGGGCGATGCTGCTGTTCCACGTATTGCTGCTCCTTCTGGATGGTTTCCTGGATGGAGTTGTTGAGACCGATGATGTTTTTGTGGTACGTGGGCCGATATTGTCCGAAGGCACTGTGCAACCACCATATGGCCGCCATTCCCGCCAGAGCACCGATTGAAATGAGGATCACTGTAATGTTCCATCGGATTATCTCGCGTCTCTCGAGCCGTCTTGGTCTGTACAGGAAGGGGTATGGTCGCTGAATGAGTTGCGGAGGGATCCAGAGTTGTGTGAACTCAGAGCCAGCGCAGGGGACCAAAATAATAACAAAGAATGCTCATTATATACGCAGAAAAATACTGGCTCAAAGATGGAATTAATAAAGAATGGGGATGCTGTGAGAATTAATCGAGATCTAACATGGATGGGTAAAAAGGGCCGGGCGCCATCGCGTTTCTTCCGAGCGGACAGCAAAAAAGTCGGTTCCGGTTTTCAGATTTTTTGATATTATTCACGTTGTTACAAGGCCCCGCCGAGCTTGTCTCGGTGGAGGCATGATTTTTCACTATCATTTCAAAACCTCAGGAAACTTGTCCACAGCCATATCGTCGTAATCGTCCGTTCGCCGTATGCCGTCCATCCGGGTGGCTATCTTATCATCCGCGGGGCAATTGCCGTTCGCAGTAATCGTAGTCGTGGTCCTGAGCCATCCTGCAAAAATGCTCGAAGCTTTCTTCGGGCCCGAAGAGCAAAAAACCTAAGAATCGCCGGGGCAAGCCCGGCGGATTTACTGGATTGTTCGGCTTTGTGTTGTAGGCTGAAACCTAAGATTCTCCGGGGCAAGCCCGGAGGATTTATTTCGTCTGATCCCGTTTTTTAAGGTTGATACCTAACGTTCCCGCGGCAAGCCCGGAGGATTTATTGGACTTTTCTCCCTGGTTTTTTAGGTTGAAACCTAAGGATCCTCGGCGCACTTAGTGGCTAATCATCTGAACCCCCGGGGCAGGCCCGGGGGGCACTGCAGCGACTTTTCCCCCAGGGTGTACCGGATGTTATTGCGGGCTATTTGGCGAATTGGGGTTCACTGTATTTTCCAACGGATCAGGAATTCTG
>CAZXYF010000285.1:0-3227 GCA_964644705.1 uncultured candidatus Brocadiaceae bacterium
CTGGCCCTCGGGGCGTGTCTTGGGGGGAATGCCACCATCGTCGGCGCTTCGGCCAACGTGGTCATGGCCGGCGTCGCCGAGAAACACGGACATCACGTTAGTTTCGGTAAATTCGCCCTCTACGGAATACCGGCGGTGATTGTCAGCCTGCTGATCGCTTCGGTTTACGTATATCTCCGCTATTTCGCTTTCAGCCCCCTGCCCCTCGGACACTAACCCGAACATTTCCCAAACCTCAAGCGTGAATTATTCTAAAGATAACCTCAGCCACAGGTAAATTGTGAATCACAGTGTGCTTTCAACAACTCAAACGCACGTGGCTCACTGAATACTTACGTCTGACTGACCGATCAGACGGCCTTTTCCGCATATTCTCTGAATAGCCGGACATAGGTACGGTAATTCTCCAGAGAGACTCCCGGGGGCGTCTGGTGGTCCACGGAGGGAACATACCCGCCAGCGCGCATCACCGGAAGCAGCCGTTCAAACTCCTCTCTCATCGATTCCTCTCCCTGTGACATCACCGTCTTGTCGTATCCTCCCATCATCAGAAACTCCGGATACTCTTCTTTTATCCGCGCAATATCCACGCCCGCCTGTCTTTCCAGCGGATAAACTCCCTCAATCCCGGCACCCTGCATCCAGGGCACCATCGTGGTTATATCCCCGTCGCTGTCCACCAGCACGCGGACGTCTCTCTTTTTGATCTCCGGGATCACTTCCCGATAGTAGGGAACGAGACACTCATCAAACAGTTCCTGCGATAACATTGGGCCATGGTTGTAGGACATGTCCTCCGCAAATCCCACCATGTCGGGTTTGATTACCGAAAGAAGCGCTTCAAATACCCGGATGTTGAACTCCGCGAGCTCACGGTTCATCCGATGCATCAACTCGGCCTGATCGTAAAACGCATACAGATGATTTTCGATCCCAAAAAGACAGCGCGGGAACCAGAAGAAACCATCCAGCCACAACCGAAGAATGCAATCGCCCTCCTCATGTTTTTTCTTCCACTGTTTTGCCTGCGCCACAACCCCGTCTATGATGCTCCGGGTGAACAGATAGGGACGAATTTCCTCATAGTCCTCCTCATCCTCAATCAGGGGTGCCCCGTGAGACGCAGGATCGGGACATTCCCCCGACTGTCCGCGTGCCACGATGTTGATCATCGGATCCAGACCAAAATACTCCTGAAGCTCGACGTTATCTTTTCCTTCCGGCAACCCTTCGGTAATCCACCGCTCAATCGTCTCGTTCCACCAGGGCGCCCATTCCACCATCGGCAGTCTGTCATCCGCCTTATCACCATCCATCACGCTCAGAAATCGTTCTCTGGCCTTCATAATATCGTCCTTTCCGGTTGTCCACGAGGGAGAAGCAGGCAGTTGATCCTCCATCTTCATCATTCTCACCTTTTCTCAGGAAACACCATAAACCGCTCGCCAAAAAACTGCAATACTGCAGACCGCTGGGCGCCCGAAAACAGTCGATCACTGGCCCGAACATTTCATTTTTCATGGTTCTCCCGCTTGATCCTATTCGGCACCGGAACCACAATGGTTCTGATCTTTATAGGCCTGCTGCCGGGCTTGTCCCGGTAGAGGCGTACCTGTGCACTAAAGTGAGCGTCCTACACAAAACGATAGAACCTTTGGGCATCTTCGGATAATGGAGACACGACCATGAGAGAAGAGCGTCTGACAGAATTGAACCACTGCGGCATCCAATCGGGCGAATACGTTTTATACTGGATGCAGCAATCCCAGCGCCCCGATTGGAATCACGCTCTGGAACATGCCATACACCAGGGGAATAAACTCAACCTTCCCATCGTTACCGCCTTCGGCATCAGTCAACGTTTCCCGGAAGCCAATGAGCGTCACTATCTTTTCATGCTGGAGGGACTGCAACAGACCATGGAACGCCTGCGGAAACGCAACATACGGCTTGTCCTCCGTCTGAGTCCACCGGCCGAACTCATACCCAATTTAGCCTCCGAGGCTGCTCTTGTCGTCACTGACCGCGGATACCTGCGCGTTCAAAAACAGTGGCGTCGGCGCGTGAGCGAACGGGTTCCCTGCCGGATGGTCGAGGTCGAAACGGACGCCGTGGTTCCCGTCGGGCAGGCATCCTCGAAAGAGGAATATGCCGCTCGGACTCTTCGCCCCAAAATTGGTGAGTTGCTCTCCGATTATCTGAATCCGATGGAACATACCGAGCCCGCCCGCAGTTCGCTGGGACTGGATCTGAACGGTCTCGAGCTTACCGACCTGTCGGAGATGCTGCGGTCAATGAGAATATCACGTGATGCCTCCCCCGTGACCAGTTTTCAGGGTGGCCCGGAGCCCGCCCACGAACGGCTGCAGGAGTTCATCAGCACCAAGCTCAACGGCTACAGCGAAAAATCATCCGACCCCAATGCGGACTGCGTTTCCCGTTTGAGCCCCTATCTGCATTTCGGCCAGATCTCCCCACTGGAAATGGTTCTGAGTGTGCAAAACGCCTCCAGTGCCTCGGAGGAGGACCACGATGCTTTCCTGGAACAGCTCATCATTCGAAGAGAGCTGGCTTTCAACTTTTGCGAACACAATGACCGCTACGATGAATATGAATGCCTGCCCGAGTGGGCACTGGAAACCCTCAGTGACCACGCAGACGATGAACGGGAATACACATACACGATGCAGGAGTTTGACCGCGCCCAAACCCATGATCCCTACTGGAATGCGGCTCAAAAACGCCTTGTGGCCACCGGTTACATGCACAATTACATGCGCATGTACTGGGGGAAGAAGATCCTCGAATGGACGCCCGACCCTCGCACGGCCTACCGCTCCGCCCTCACACTCAACAACCGGTACGAACTTGACGGCCGGGATCCATGCTCATTCGCTAACATTGCCTGGTGTTTCGGAAAACATGATCAGGGGTGGAAAGAACGGGCCGTTTACGGCAAAGTGCGCTATATGAACGCCAACGGGCTGGAACGAAAGTTTGACATGAATCGTTATTTGAAGGAAACGGAGGACCTTCTTGCCGACACCGGTTACCATAAACAGTGACACAATAATCATTGATTTCACCCCGGCATCTCGATATATTCACCGGTAAGGTTTCGGTGAACCACGTGCGTTTTGTGATGCCCTACTTACCGGGCTTGTCCCGGTAGGGGCGTACCTGTGCACTACGGCACGCGTACCACGCCAGGCGATAGGGCCTTCTGG
>CAZXYF010000286.1:0-3207 GCA_964644705.1 uncultured candidatus Brocadiaceae bacterium
AAAGACTCAAGCCTGTCAATCCAGTGTTTGAAGTGCCTGCACCTCTCACAGAGCGTATTCAGACCGATTCTGCCAGCCACGATCGGGCCCGATTACGTTTTTCTCCCAAAGTTCTGCCATCGAATAGTTTTCCAACCATTCCTTGAGTTCGTCGCCGCCCAGACGACTAAATTCAGTAACTCGATTCGGGCGACTCATCACGACAATGTCTTCGGGTTCAAAATAGTCAACCAACTTTGCCGACTGAGTCGCAAGAATGACTTGCGTGTGGTGGGACACCCCTTTAACCAATCCCGCAAAACTATCAATTGCATGGGGATGAAGCCCGAGTTCTGGCTCATCCAAAATAAGGATTATGGGTAAAGTATCAGGGGGCTGTAAAAGGAGAGTAAACAGAGCCATGACTCTCAGTGTGCCGTCAGAAGCTTGATGCGGGCCAAAAATAACATCTGTCCCCCTTTCCTTCCACTGCAACAGGAGTTTGCCCCCGGAAGGCTCCAGAACAAAGTCCAAAAATTGCGGGAACACCTGGCGGATATGTGCAATAATTCGCTGATAATATGAGGGGGCCTCTTCACGCAGACGCAGTAATACGGGGGCGAGATTGGCTCCGTCTTCCTTTAAATACCGATTGTCCGTCTCATGCCAGGCCTGGCGGATCCGAGCCTTCTCGGAGGTGTTGTGGAACTGATGCACAATGCAACGCCGCAAGCATCCACGGATGAACTTAGCCGTTTCGTCGCCCTCTTCGGCCCGCCGCACAAGCAAACTCTCTTTATGCCCCGTATCCCCGGTACGCCAGGGAGCAGAGTCGGAAAACTGAGAGTCGGAAAACCGAAACTTTTCTTCGGCAAAAATCAGTGTGTCTGCTGCTGCATGCGCCAGATCAAACGCATATTCATTCAAACCTCTATCAGTTTCAAAACTCAGCTTCGCTTTGATTCTCGAAACATTCTCGCCGCCGTCTAAAAGAAACGCAGAGGCAAAACCGTGCTGACTAACGAAATCCTGCAGTTGCCCTTCACTTAGATAGCTTAAAAAACGGAAGAAAGAGATAAAATTGGATTTACCACATGCGTTTTCGCCAATAAGCACGTTAATCTGGTGAGGTTGAAAATCATGCAGATCTCTGATTGTTTTGTAGCCGCAAATCTTCAATGTTTTCAGCTTATTCATAACCTTCACCCGGATCGAATTCAATGTCCTGCAAAGATAAAACTTCAAACCCCAAATATGCAGACTACAGATTGAAGTCTAACCCGTGCCCGCATCAATCTCAAACGCCAAAGCATCGCCGCGTTGAATTGGTACCGAGGCCTCCGTGGTCCTTCAGGCGACTGCCGGCCGAATGGAAAAAAAGGATGCAGATTAAAGCTGACGGGGTCCAAAAAGGGAAAGCGGCGGCACGGCCGCCGCACTCCAGAGAGGCTTCGCCTCAGGCGCGTGCTCGCGTGACATCGCGCGCTTTTCCCGTTAAACCCGGGTTCCGCGCGCGTCCTCCTACTCCGAGAAACCGAACGAGAAGACCTGCGCCCTGTCGATGCGGAAACGCAGACGGACGTCGTCGGTGTCGGCAAGATCGAGCACGGTCGTCTCGGCCGCATCATCCCGCACTCTGGCACGGGCCAGTTGCTTGCCCGCCTCATCGACGGCGGTGACGGTGATCCGCCCGCCGTCCTCGACGGTTGCGGTGATCCACAGCTTCGGGTCGGTCACGCTCAGCAGTTTGGTCTCGACGACCCCCGGCCTGGTTCCATCCAGGGGGACGTATCCCGCCCAGTGGTCCTTCTTCATCGTCGCCAGGCACAGCGCGCCCTGCTGGAAGTGGTGGCCTTTCTTCTGGCCGGAGTAATAGATCCGGATGCTGCCGTCGGACATCACGATCGGCGCCTGGGCGGCGAAGACGCAGCCGTAGTCGTAGCTGCCCCGCTTTTTACCCAGCGGCACGACCTGATACCAGTCGGCGAACTTATTGTTTCGGGCGTCGCTCCGGCGCCGGCGGTCGTGCCGCTCAATGCGCCGCCATGTCCGCGTATTGTCAACGCTCCACGTCAGTTCCATCGGCATACGCGCCCCCCAGACGTTGGGCGAAAGCATCGAGCTGAGGCCGATGTAAAGCCCCTCGTAGGGCAGCACGCTCATGTTGTAGATCTGATAGTAATAGTTGTCACCGGTCAGGACGACCTCCGGCGCGCTCCAGTTCATGAAATCCTCGCTCGTGGACCGGCCGACCCCGCGAACCTTCTTCCCTTTCTGTTTGGTCCATTTGCGCAGGAACGCGACATATTTGTCGAGCTCCGGCACCCAGATGGCCAGGTTGTGACTGTCCATCATCGCGTCCCATTTCGGGAGCACGTGATGCTTGCTCCACCGAATGCCGTCGGGCGAAAACGCTACGAGCGGCCTGTGTTTCCGTGCGGCGCCGAAGAGCTTGAATCGCTTTTGCGGGTCTTTCGCGTTGGGGTCCTTCATCACCCCCGCACCGATCTGGCCAACGAGGACGATGTTGGTCTTTTCGCCCTTGTAGGTGTACATGCCGAGTTTCGGCTTAGTCCACTCAATCCCGTCCTTGGAGTAGGCGTAGAGAAGGACCTTGCGCCCGCTGCCGATCTCGGCGCCGGGCGGAGCGTCGGGGCCGACGGCGAGATGTTTCTTCCACGCCTTGAACCCCGCCTCCTCGTCGCTGATGAGCGGCAGGTCGGTGTTGGCAAAATACCAGCACTTGTACAGCTCATCCTCTTCGTCATAGATCACGTCAGCGTACATGTGCGTCGTGGCTGTCTCCCACGGTAAGTCGCCGGTTTCGAACAGCGGGTTGTCCGGGTGCTTGGTGACCGGGCCGGTCGCCAGCGCCGCGTTTTCGGTTGTCTCAACGACGCGCTGGTCGAGCATGAGGTACTTTGCCCGGTCGAGCGCATCCTCGCGAGCTCCCGCGTGCAGGGCTTCAGTAAGACAGATCGAGAGCAGCAAGGCGGCGATCATTGCGACGGCGAACCGTTGTTTGTTCATGGCGAGGCTCCTTTGTAAAGTAGGTGCGCAGGGGACAGGCTGAGGAGGAAACGACAAGTAGGCTGGAATCCCAGGTTCAGTGGTGTACTGGCGTCCACCAGTGACCGCAGTTCAAACATTCAATCTGATCGCGGTTGTACTCGTCCACTTCCTCAGGGAGAAGGATATTCACGTCCTCCTGTGAATTGCAGTTCACAC
>CAZXYF010000287.1:0-3192 GCA_964644705.1 uncultured candidatus Brocadiaceae bacterium
TCAAATCCCATTGATCGGTCCGGATGGACCCAACCCGGGCGGGGAGTGCCGTCCAGATGCCATTTGCCGCTGTAACCGGTGGCGTAGCCCTGATCCTGCAGGATTCGAGCAAAGGTGATTTCATCGCGGTTGAGTGCAATGTTATTCCGATATGCACCATGGCAGTGAGGGTAGCGGCCGGTGAGGAAACAGCCCCGGGAAGGTGTGCAGACGGCGCTGTTGGTGAAGAAGTTGGTCAGCCGGGCACCTTCCGCCGCCAAACGGTCAATGTTGGGCGTTTCAACCACCCTTCCGCCGTAGCAGCCAAGTGCCCACCAGCTGAGCTGGTCGGTGTGGATGATGAGCAGGTTGGGCTGGTCGTTACTCATGAGGATTAACCCGCTATGTCGGTTCTTGAGAATTTTTGAATGGACTGTGCGTGAAAGGGGACAGGGAGAGAAAATGCCCTTCTAATCAATCCCCACCTTTCAGACAGGCGTCGATGATCGCGTCGAGGTCACCTTCGGCCAGGGCGATGCAGGTATCGGCACCGCCGTAGTAAACGCGCAATTTGCGTTTCTCACGGTCGGCGATGGCCCCGCAGGTGAAGATCACATCGGGGGTGCGACCCATGTGTTCGTAATCGGTCTCGGGCGTGATGAGATAATCGTCCATGCGTCCGACAATTTGACGTGGGTTTTCGAGATCCAGCAGAACGGCGCCGAGAGAATAGCGCGCGGTCGAACAGTTGCGTTTCACGCCATGAATGATCTCCAGCCATCCTTTCTCCGTGCGAATGGGCGGGGTGGGGCCGATTTTGAAACTTCCCCAGTGGATGAAGGTGCCAAGCAGCGGGCGGAAATGGCCCCAGTGGATCAGATCCGGGGATCGGGAAATCCATATCTCGCCGGGATTTTTTGGGGGATTGCCGAAGGAGGGCCGATCGAGCTTCCAGTAGTAACCGTTGATCTTTTCCGGGAAGATGCTGGGCACCCGGTTATGGCCGTGCGCGATGACGTCCACGAACTCGGTGGTTTCAAAATCCTCAGTTTTGAACAGAAAATCCATCGCGTTGCGTCCGGGACGCACGATGTAGTAGGTGTCGTTGATGCGGGTCACGCGTGGGTCGATACACCACGTGTCCAGAGCGCGCACGTCGGGCTCGTCGATCTGTTCGCTGTGGAAAAGCGGAGCCTCGTGGATGCTGAAATTGATGCCGTCCTCGCTTTCGGCCACGTGGATGCGTGGGGCCGGGTCGTTGGCCAGGACCACCGACAGCAGCAGAATGGTTTTGCCCTCATAGGTAGTCTGACCACAGTTGAAGACCGCATCGGCGTTGCCGTAGGGAAAATCCAGAGGGTTGATCAGAGGGTTATCCGGGTGACGTTTGAGCAGGGTGTCATAGCGCATAACAGTTCCCTCGGGTGAAGAGGTGAAAGTAGGTGAGCAACAAGCACATAGTAACGATTGTTCCGAAACGCCATGCGACGCTTTCTCCGACCTGCATGCGTAAATGCACGCCAGATGATTCAGATTTATACCAGATCCGATCCGAGCTCTGCAAACAGGGCAATGATCGTAACACTTCGGGGCAGGCACCCGGTCGCCGACGGCTTTGCTCGGCGCGCAGCTGGGTTCCCCGCATAAAGCACCTGCACCGCAAGCGGCGGTAGCGCCCGAGCGCGTGAACAATAAGATTTTCGCCTTTGGCTCTCAACTCAAAACTCACAACTCCCAACTCACAACTGTTTCACCTCACCCTACAGCAGAAGCTCACCGTGCTGGCGGTGCCAGCGGTCGAGGCGTTTCTCCAGATCCGATACGATTCGGGGGCGAGAATCAGCGATGTTGCGGGTCTGAGAGGGATCCTCGTGGAGATCAAAAAGTTCTGCCTCGCCGATTTTGGGATACCGGGTGTAGAGGTGATCCGGCGTGCGAATGGTGTCGCGGCGTCCCACGCCCATACCGCTGTGCGGCCACGTGCCGGTGCTGAAAACGGCGTCGTGGATGCGGGACGAAGGATCTTCCAGCGCCGGTTGCAGACTCGACCCGGAACATGGCTGCGGTGTGGGCACGTTCAGCAGGTCCGCCAGTGTGGGGACCAGGTCGATGATCTGTGTCAGATGGGAATACTCGCCGGGGGCGATCCCGTCGGGATACCGGATCAGAAGGGGGACGCGAGCGATGTCGTCGGTATCGAACGGCCCCTTCACCTGCAGACCGTGGTCACCGATGGAGGCGCCGTGGTCGGCCACGAACACGGTTATGACGTCGTCTCCGAGACCGAGTTCATCCAGATGTTCTTCCACGCGGCCAATCTGCGCGTCGAGATGGGAGATCAGCCCGAAATACGACGCACGAGCACGGCGTTGTTCCTCCGGGGGAATATCGACGAACCCGCGCAGTCGGCTCCACCGTTCGAGCAGAGGCGTGCGGGCATCGAATTCCTCCGGACTGAAATCGGGCAGGCCGCTCTCCTCCTCATACATCGTGTCGTAGGGTGGTGGCGGCAGGACGGGAGTGTGGGGGCGGTTGATGCTGACGCGCAGGGCCCACGGCTGATCGGAACCGGATAGCTCATCGAGCTTCTTGATGGCCGTGTCCGCGCACCGCCTGCTGTGTGTGGTTTCGCCCGCGTTGGGATAATGGCCCGCGATGATCGTGTTCGGTGGTTCGCCCGGGATGCGCACGACATCGAGTGCGTCCTCGTCGAACTCCCCGGGGACTTTTGGCGGGCCGAAACCGAGGGCGTCCGGGGCCGGAAGGTGCTCGGTGAAACCGCTTATCTCCGGGGAGAAACCCGTATGTGTCTTGCCGACGTTGACGATATGCTGGTATCCCGCCTCCCGCAGAAGCCGTCCGAAAGCATACGTTGGGGGATTCTTGCCGTGGCGTTCTTCGAGCTCCTCCGGCACGTTATTGCACGTTATGCCGTGCTCGGTGGGATACAATCCGGTGAAGAAGGAATTGCGGGCCGGCATGCAGAGCGGACAGTTGCTGATGGCCTGCTCACATCGCAGCCCTTCGTCGGCAATTTTGTCGATGTTGGGCGTGCGGACGAAGGGGTGCCCGTAACATCCGAGAGCGTCGGCCCGCAGCTCGTCAATGAAATAGATCAGTATGTTGGGTTGATCAGACATGGGATTTTTCTGGTGAGTGTTGGGGGAATGAGAGGGTTACGATTCCAGCCAACGGTTCAGTTTGTCTTCATGT
>CAZXYF010000288.1:0-3182 GCA_964644705.1 uncultured candidatus Brocadiaceae bacterium
TCGGACCATGATATCGGCTTTTACCAGGGGCCGTGGCAACGAGCGGGCACAGCGGTTTGGTCATCAAATTACACATGGGATACTGATTCAATCCCCGATGGTGCGTATGATCTCATAATGCAAGCAGCTGACGAGAATGCTTTTGTCGATAAATTTTATCCTGATTTTCAGGGTGATCCCGGCCCGAACAAGTCCGGCACGATAAATGGGGCTCCGTACAACGAGAAGTGGCTTAAGTATCAGGGAGCATGGTATTCCAGAGAGCCACACCCTGGTACAGATCCCCCTTCAACATCGGATAAGAAAAAAGGCAAGGTTATTATTGACGATACACCACCGACGATATCAAATACGTCTCCAAAGTAGACATAATTGTCCTGTGGCTCCCGTGATCCACGCATCACGCCGCCGCATGCTGCAAGATCAGGAGTAGAGTTAGGGCGTCGAGCCGACAACGGAAAATCATGGGTGAATGGCGAGAAACGACGGGGGGGCGTATTGAGCGTGGGCGGTTTGGATGCTATAAGGATTAAAATGGGATTTCAGCCCATATGGTTTTTGTCTGACCATTTGTCTCCAGAGTACGCACCTGGTGAGGGAACTGGCCCCGTTGTTACGTTGAGGGCGTCCCGTACGGCGCTGAGCAAAGGCTGAAAGTCGACTTTGCCGCGGACATGGGTCCGTGAGTGGTGGAACATCCCGGGCATTGTCAGTGGTGGGAAGTGGGCTGATTACTGGAGTCACAGAATACCCGGCAGGAGACGTGCAGTTCGCGGACTACCGCCACTCCGGCATGCCATCCGTCCTGTCCAGATCCGACACGTCAATCAGGAAGATGTGATTGGTCCCGGTGGAGATGTCGCCCGCGACGATCTGCATCCACCGTCTGCCCGGTGTGAGACGCGGGTGAAGGTGTTGCTTCTGGCCGTCGCCGTAAGTTGGCCATGCGCCAAACAGATCCAGCCAGTCGTGGTTTCCCGACGCGTCGTAGCGCCGCATCACCTGTATGCGGTCGCTGCCCACCTGAAAGAAGAACAGCCGGCCAAGGGGATCAACACCGGTGTGATTGACGCCGTCCGGAACGGGGAATTCAAAACGCCTGCCGGTATCGGGATCGCAGATTCCGGCCCGCATGCCATCGGAACGGAACCGCACCTCGTAGGCGATACCGGCACGCGTGGGCACGTGGTGGATGATTTTTCCGCCGTGCTCATCCTGCGGTCGTGGCACGCAGTAGCCCCGCCCCTCCACCGATGCGTATCCCATACCGTGAACGTCGCCGGGGATGTGGCTGAATGCAATATTGTGACGGCCATACGGATGCACGTGATGAACGGGATAATTGATTCGGAAAACTTCGCGGTGCTCGCCGGTATCGAGATTGTAAGCGGCCATCACGGTGCCGGTGCAGGTGCGGGCATTCCGGCGAAAAGCACCATCCTCCTCCAGCCGCAGCTCAAGCAGGTGTTCATACCTCTCACGATCGACGTGAACGTAAACGAACCACCGTCCGTCACCCGTCACGCAGTTCTGGGACAGGGGGAACCGCTCCGCCGGGACTTCAAATAGATCCCGGTGTTCAAGTGAATGCACATCAACCGCCCGCGCCTGTTTCCCGTCAAAATAAACGACCTCCCCGCGACGCGGCGCCAGGGAACTGCGGTCACCGAGAATGCCGACGGCGGGATCGGCGCCCCACGGTCGCCACTGCGCATTTTCTGCCGACCCGTCGGTTAACTGTTCCGTCTCGCCGGTGTGCAGATCAAGACGATCGAGCTGGATCTCATGCACCGTCCCGGGCGTTTCGCGGTGATACACCATATACCGGCCGTCGGCCGTGATGGAAGGGATGAAATAGTAAAGGGGATAGCAAAAATCCTCGCCGGAGGTGAGCTGCAAAACGGTTCGGTCACAATGATCGAGATCATACTGAGGGAAAGTCTCGCGCAGTGGCACGGTGTTCGCTCCTGTAAAAGGATCTATGATTTTAACCGCAGGTGCGACATGAATTCGGAGAGAATGGTGATTTGCTGTCCGGTGCCGAACATGTCACCCTCCGGAAGGGGATCGCAGACAGCATATCCGTTGACATCGGTCAGGCAGTGATCCGGATGGAAGCTGAATCCACCATCCGGGCAGCGTCGTTGCTCAAGACGGTCCAGGATGGACCGGCCGATAACGTTCGTGATATCGTCCCGGCGGTAACCGTCCTCCTGCCGGCATAAACGGCACAGGAGACGCGTCGCGTTGAAGTCGGCGCAGTTGTCCCCGAAACCGCCATCCCCGCAGTGAAGGGCAAGGACTGAATCGATGAGCTTCTGCCCGTGAGGGATGGGGCGGTCGTGCTCCCAGAAACTGGAGCAGCTCAATTTGAACAGGCCGTTCATGCCAGAAATCTGGTCGTCGCCGCGGGCGGTCACGAATCCCGTCTCGGGATCAAGAATCTTCTCAATGTAGTCGTAGCCCCACTGGATCCAGGGATCGCCTGTCACCTCTTTGCCCTGACCGCGCAGGTAAATGGTGCGTTTCTGAAAAAAGTCCCCGACGGTTGCTCCGAAACTGTAGGGATTCTGGTTGTCCCGCCGTTTATCGAACAAAGGTTCGAGCTCCTCGGGTCGATCGCAGTCCCGCGTGCCGTCGTCGGCCGATGGTGGCATTTCGCCGATCAGTCCGTAGATCTTGCTGGCCAGCTTTTTGTACGGAGCCGCGGCGTCGGCTTGAACACGATCCTCGGGATCGTCCGGATTCCCCTGGAACTGTTCCCCGTAAAGCTGAGGACAGAGAAAAAGGCCCAGGTCGGCATCGTAATAGTGCAAAAAAACGCTCGCCCAGGTGTGACGTTGATCCTCGGTGAGCTGGTCGGTGAGTCCAAGGCGGTTGTAGATGGCAAGCGCCGAATTGGAGGCATACAGACACCACGGATGATACGCGTGTTCGCTGAATTTGAAATGGCCGAGTGGTTTCCCGGGACACGCCATGCTCCGGACCCATCGTTCAGCGTCGCGCTTGATCTCCGCCATACGTTCCTGCAGTCCATCCATGGATTGTAGGTTCTCTGGTGTGGTCATGTTATCGATGCCGAGAAAAACAATTGATGGGGGAAATGTGCCACCCGGATGGTAGAACACCCACCCGGATAACTTCAACAAATGTGGCGGCGAGCAGGCCCCGATCGTCGAGCG
>CAZXYF010000289.1:0-3158 GCA_964644705.1 uncultured candidatus Brocadiaceae bacterium
ACGCCGAACTCTTCGCCGGCTTTCGCGAGTTGCTGTTCATTCGGATCACACAGGGTTGTGACCTGAACGCCGTCGATCAGGTTGATCGCAGTGCGAAATGACGCGCCCCGCCCCCCGGCACCGACGATTCCAAGGCGTACCTTCCCGCCCTGTACCATGCCGGTGACATCCTGGGGAGTCTCTGAACTTTCACCTGGTGTGTTCATAAGCATTTTCCCGATACGTTGCTGATGTCGATAGCGATATGCGTTTTTATAAATGATCGGCTGGATGTGATTATTCTTTGGTTACCCCGCCGGATTCACCAGTTCGTATGCATACACCTCTGCCCGGTCGAGATGTAACCGGACGGTGGAATCGGCCCCGGGGTTGACGGGCAGGCCAGAGCCGCCGGTCCAGGCGACCGGGGCGTGCAATTCGTCGCCGGTCAACGCGACGGCCTGTTCGAGGTTATGTTGGTCGTGGTTGAGGAGTTCGGCGCGGATGCTGCCGCCGGATTCGCAGCGGTAGTTCAGGTGCAACTCGGCGGGTTCGGACAGCCGTCCCAGATTGATGTCCAGCGTGCCGCGCGGGTCGCTGTGGAAACCGAACAATCGCCATTTGGGCCAGCGCGCCACGCCGATTCGATACATCCCTTCGTCGATCAGTGTTTGCTTGAGCTCTTCGTCAATCTCCCACTCTTCGTTGCTGTACCAACCATGCGTGCGTGGGAATGCGGAGAAGTAGAGCCACTGCTCATCGCCAACTTCAATGGGCCGGGAGGCGGTGTAAATGCAACCGCCGCCGAAGGCGGGATCATCGTGTGCAATGAAGTCCGGGCGTCCGGGAAGGTGTATCCAGCGGTCACCGTGTTCGGCCTGATAGGCCAGTGAGACATCGACGACACCGAAAACTCCGGTGCCGATTCCAGTCGTGCGCGGCATGTTGTGCCGGAACTGCCAGATGAAACCGACGGTACCGTTCCCCGCGGGCATCATTCCCATGCCATAATAGTCGCCGCTGACGAAGCCGCGAGCACCGGCCGTGATGTCATCATACTCGTCCGGCACAAGGGCTGCGTGCGCCTCGGACCATTGGCCGTCGCGAAACTGTGCCTGCCAGATAGACCGACGCGGGATTCCGTTGAAAAATGGGGTCTGCTTCAGCGCAACGATGCCACGTTCCCGTCCGGGGTGGTAGATGCTCGTAATAACATCTGCATGGTTCCATTGCGGCGTGGCCTGATCGTATTCCCATTTTAATCCGTCGGCGGAATGGGCCGTGAAATAACCGCGTCCCTGCAGCCCCGCCGGTGCTTCGTCGGAACGTGCGTCCGTGCACATGGTGGCACGATAGCGGTGACTCGGCGGCGCCTCCGGGTCGATGAACAGGGATGGAGAATGCGCTCTCATATCCACCAGATTGTTGTCGGCTCCGTCGCCAGCATACTCGACCAGGCCCAGTTCCGGCTTGCGCCAGTCGATTCCGTTGTCGGATTCGGCATAGCCGACCAGTTCACAGTTTTTGCCGTCCCAGTCGCGCGGCCAGGCCTGATACCACATGCGATAGACGCCGCCGTCCTGCAGGATTGTTCCGTAGAGCGAGGCGCCGGCATCATCGACGAAGCAGTCCGGCGTCAGCACCGGATCCGGATGGATTTCCGGTTGGCGCTGGAAGAAATTCAGCTTGCCCGAGGACGTCAGGTTTGTGCGTGATTCGAAGAGCAGCTCCATGTTGCGCGTTCCTTTGAGAATAATTATCGTTTGAGGTCTGTGGAATATTCGGGGGATAGCAGCTGGTTTCGATCGACGCGCAGCGTGCGGCACTGGCGATCACGTTCGAGGTTCTCCGATTCGTCGTTGTTCACATACCAGGCGATCAACAGGGTGTCGCCGTCGTCAACGAGTTCGGCCGTTGGATAACCGCAGTCGTAATGCGTCCAGCTGTCATCGACCTGCAATTCGAGATCACGGCGCCAGGTGCGGCCTGCGTCATGGCTGAGAAGGGCGCGCACGCCGAAGGGTTCCTGCCGATGGCTGTATAAACACAGCAGAGTCCGGTCATCGATAAATATTGCCTCGGCCGGGTGCTGGCCTTTATCGCTCAGTTGCGAGCTCTCACCCCAGGTGCGGCCGTCGTCCTGGGAGATGCGCAGCCACAGCTTCTCCTCGATGCCGGGCACATCCGGTTGGTTGTCGCGATAGAACGCGAGCAGGTCGCCGTTGGGGCGGCGTGTGAGGAAGGTTTCGTTGGCCCCGGATTGAATGATGCTCCGCTGTTCCCATCTCGCGCCACCGTTCTCGCTCACAAACAGCCGCGAGTCCATCACACCGGTTCCGTCTTTGGGAGCGGTGTAAACGGGGATGAAAATACGGTCGTCCTCGATGAGCAGTTTGCCGTAGGGATGGCCAACGCGGTCTTGGTCGGGTATTTCGATCTCGGAAACGAAAGTCCAGCCCTGGCCGCGGTTTTCCGAACGGTAAAACGCCACGCGGCTGTCCGATGGGTCGTCCCACTTACGTTCGCGCCAGCCGGCATACAGCGTCTCATTGGGGCCAACCCCGACCGCCGGACTGCGCGGGTCGATACCGGTGTTGTGGAACATCTCGCGCGGTTCGCTCCACGTGCGTCCGCCGTCGTTACTGACAAACCCCTGCAGACTGTTGTCGCGGCCAGCCTGATGAGTGCCGCGATGGGTGGCGACGAATACCGTGCCATCGTCAAATTGCGCGAAGCGGGGGAACTTGCCTTCACCTCTGACCACGTGACCCTGTTCGCTGCCGGGCAACTCACGCAGGTCCAGCTGCTTTTCATCGTTTTTCATCATTGGGTCGCTTTCTGTTTCGGTCTGTTCAACGCGGACACGTTGACCGAAGCCTTTGACCGCGTCGTCGATCGAATAGGAAGTCGTGTAATAATCCCGTCGGGTTCGTTGCCGGACATGACGACCGTCTCGCCCACGGTTCGCAGATGGGTGCGTCCATGGGAAGATGCAGGTTCACTTTTGTGCGGTGAATCGCCTGTTATGATTTTGCCATGAGGCGGTTACTTTACAATCGTGATTCCGTACTGGCAAGTCAATATCGTCCACGCAGGCAGAGAGGGTGTCGCGCTGTACGGCAAACGTAAGCATTCAGTGAACCACGTTATTCCAGATGGGCCTACTGCCGGGCTCGTCC
>CAZXYF010000290.1:0-3144 GCA_964644705.1 uncultured candidatus Brocadiaceae bacterium
CCGCCCCGATGGGGCTCATGGAAATAAAACCGGAACGCATTTTGTGCCGCTCGCTCCCTACCGGCACAAGCCCGGCAAGTAGGGCATCACAAAAGCGCACGTGGTTTACTAACACTTACGTCAACTGTCTTCGAGCAACGCCAGGGTCCGGCGCATTTCATTGTTCACGATGGTGAATCCCTCGTCGAATCCCATTCCGGGTTTCGCCAGCATCCTGTCGGGTCGCGTGGCGAGAGCCACATGCACGCAGCATCGAGCAGAAACATCGGTCTCGTTACAGGTCCCCCCCTGATAACATCCCACTCCGTTGTCCCGGCAGTAGAGATTGGCCTCGATCGTGTTGCTCAGACTGCCCAGAACCGGTGTTTTGACCTGGATCATGTGACAGCATCCGGCGTCCACAAAATCTCTGATATCCTCCAGGCTGTTGCACCATTCGTCCGCTACAATCCTGACCCCGACATCGCCCTGATCCAGCCGTTCTTTCAGGCTCCGGAGGACCTCGATCTGCGCGTCTCGTTCCTCCATATCCACGGGACCTTCCACATAGAGGGGAAACTCGCCCGTTACCTCATCGAGTGATGAAAGGTAGTCCACCATCCGTGCCGGATCCAGATCAAACATTGATCCGAAATTGCCATACACATCAACGTGCAGATCGGGTTGGTAGGCATCGGTGGGTCGGAGCTCTCTGATACGATTGACCAGCCACTTCAGATAGTCGCGCAGTTTATCACCATTTCGGCCTATCTTCTCCTCCACGTTGTTGAAAAGACCATGCGGAAGGACGTCGGCCCGTTTCAATATCATTTTCTCCGCATTCCTGTATCGCCGGTCACCCGACTGACCGAAAATCGGCACCGGATCAGCGACCGGGGGAAGACCGTACTCGTCACACAGGACCTCGGTTCGGAGCTGACCGGTGGCGCGGGCGACCGCCCCCAGTACAGCCTGGCTCAGGCCGTATCGCAGGGCCGTGTGGATCCTTCCGTGGCGTTTCTCCCACCAATCCAGAAACGATTCCATCTCCCGGTAGGAGCTCACCTCCCGCCCGGTCAGCGCGGGTCCGATTTGCTCACGCAAACGGGGCAGATAATCCTCCGGCAGGAAAAGCGGCTCACGTCCACCCGCACCGGAGTACTGGATCGCCGCGGCGTCCCCCACCGCCACATCACCATTTTCCAGCTTCAACATGATGGAAATGCTCTGTCCGGCCTGCCGGATAGCCCGAAATCCGTCAGTAACCGGGGTGCCGCGGTAGGAAAACCCATCGCGTTCAGCGCCGTCCTTAATGGCCCGCTGGTCATCGAAGAAAAACCCGGCGGAACCGGCCGAAAAATGTGCATCAAGAATATTCATCGCGGTCTCCCAACCAGCCGGCCCTTGCTGATCGCGTAGATGTCGTCCATCACCATTTCGAAACTTGCGTCCCGCCCCTCGTGCTCCGTTCGCTCCGCTATCCGTTCCCGCACGAATTCACGATACTGCTGATCCGGTGGAACGTTGCCCCATTCCAGAACGCGCACCGCCCCCGCATCGTCCCGAACCGGGAGCAGTCGGCCCCGGTTGTGGCGGGACGGTGTGAAAGGTATATCGATTACTCCTTCGTCGAACGCCCGAACGGTACCCTGCAGGAGATCCCCATCGCCCAGCTCAGCGACACGGGACATGATATTATCCACCTGCCGCCGGATCATGTTTTTCTCCTCCTCCACTTCATCACTCTCCGGCCAGTGCTGGTCCGCCACCATTTTTGCCGCCTGCCGTGTGGCCTTCAGACCGCGTACATTGGCCTCCTTGGTGGGAACGCCACACGCCTCATGGGGGGTTTTCACAATAACTTTCGACGCGCCGGACAGATCGGCGACCGTCGCTCCGAGCCCGATAACCGCCATGGCTTTGGCCTCGTCACGGGGAAAACCCCCCATCCACTGATGGAATACCGTCGTGAGTTCGTAATCCTCATAGCCACAATCCGAGAAATACCGCTCCGCCAGTTCCCGCAGCGTTTGCATCGCCGCTATATCCTGAACCATATTCCCCTCCTGCCCGTATCCCACCGAAACCGACCTGACTCCCTGTTCCAGTGCCAGCAGCCCTTCGATTATCGCCACCACGTGGCTGAGAAAAGGAGGTATCAAAGTCCCGGATAATGGTCCAAACTGTTCCCGATTGATGCACACGCCCTCCTCCTCGTATAACCCCACGAGACGGTCCACATACTGCCAGTTACGGAGTGACTTCTCCACAGGAACGTCTTTCGCATACGGGATGTTATAGCAGATGCCGCCGCCTTCAAAGGAGGTGAACCCACCCGCCAGAGTGATCTCCGCCAGCAGGCGGGCGTCGGGGGTTCCATGCCGCACTTCCACGGGGCGGCAGACAGCCTCGGTAACCTGCCGGCACCCCTTCACTCCATGATTGACGGCAGGGAAGCCATTCAGAGAACTCCGTCCCCTCTCCCTGGACTGCTCGATCCCTCTCGCGGCTTCCTGATATCGGTTCTGCCGGGTGTAGGAGTCAATGGTCGTCGGCAACAGGTCCGCTTCAGCCTCGAGGGTTTTGAGAAGATCGATCTGGTCCTCAATCAGTGGGACTCCCGCCCGCGGCTGAAGCAGCATTTCATCCCGATCATCCGCCTCACCGAGCGCCGCGCTAAAACGTTTCGTTTCTTCAATGGTCCTCTGATAATCCAGTGCTTCCCGCAGGTCAACTTCTTTTCCCGTTTCCCACGAGGAAAGCACCTGCTCGCGACTCTTCTCGAACTCATCCCTTTCGATTCGGCCATCACTGCTGAACATAGTGCCCTTTCTGGTCTTTTTCAGCAATGTCCTGATGAAGTAGCTCCGTCACCTCGTCCAGATCACAGTCAGCCGGGAAAACCCGATCGAATCCCATCTCCCGAAAAGTTTCCCGGACCGGAGAGAAATCCTGATCCCCCACGGCGAGATTGCCGCCCACATACAGGAGGACGTTGTTCAATCCGCGCTCCTCACATTTTTCCGGCAACCCCTCGCAATCCAGTTCTCCGTGTCCATACAGGGAGGAGACAAGGATGGCATCGGCCTGATGGTCCTCGGCCGCATCCACAAATTCCCCCTGTTCCACCATCACGCCCAGATTAACCACATCGAAACCAGATTC
>CAZXYF010000291.1:0-3142 GCA_964644705.1 uncultured candidatus Brocadiaceae bacterium
GACCAACACAAAAACGATTTCGTAACCGGAAAGGACTTAGTTCTGACCGCTTAGATGCGTGAGCGACTTGACTGAACGGTCGGTCAACTTTAGCATACTGATACTATGATGTTTGCGACGGCCTGTCAATCCAATACGATCACTGGAAGTTGTGAGATAAAACCTCTGAAATAGTTGTTCTGCTGCCCGCACGAATGTACATTATCCATAGCAACAGATCGCCCGCAAGGGGCTTCGTCGAATTAATGAGAGATTAAACAATGATGACAAAAAGCGAGTTTGTGGCGGAAGTGGAGGATGGGTTTCCCCGGAACGAGTGCTGCAGCGAGTGTTTGCTGGCTGGCGGGGCAAAACTTCTGGATGTGGAATCGGATCTGGTTCCGGAGATCGCCAGCGGGTTCTGTGTGGGGATGTCCTACCAGAAGCTCGCCTGCGGCGCAGTCACGGGGGCCGTCATGGTACTTGGACTGATCGAACGTGCCGGCGGACCATCGGTGGAGGATTCGGTTCCCGGCCTTATCCGGGGATTCCGTGATCGGTTCGGAAGTGCAAATTGCTATGAACTGACTAATCTTGACCTGCGTGATCCCGATCAGATGAAAAAACTCGACGTCGCGAAGTGCACGGATTATGTCCGGTTTGCCGCAGAATACCTGTATGATGTCATTGACATTCAGCGTTTAAGCCCCGAGTAGGGCTGTCCAGATACGATATGTCTTCGATTCACCGTGTAAAGAGGGATGAGAGATGAATAAAACATTCAATGCGCACATAAACGAGGCGCAGGGAGCTCCGCTCCGTTGCGAGGACCTGTCAACTGTCCAGGTGAACGTCACGCTCAGGTGCAATCAACGCTGCACCCACTGCCACCTAAGTGCCGGACCGGAGCGAGACGAACAAATGGATGAGGAAACCGTTCGAGAAATTCTGGAGGTGCTTGAACGGTTGGATCGCCCGACCGTGGACATCACGGGCGGTGCTCCGGAATTGAACCAGCATCTGCCTCTGCTGGTTGTTGGGGCGCATGAGCGGAAGTGCCCGGTTATGGTGCGCACCAATTTAACAGCTCTGGCCGATAATTGGGAGCTGAGTGAACTGTATGCCAGCCATCAGGTCAAACTGGTGGCGTCGCTGCCATGTTACATGCGCGAGAACGTGGAGTCGCAGCGCGGTGAAGGGGTGTATGACCGGAGCATTGAAACGCTGCAAAAGCTGAACGGGCTCGGCTACGGAGTGGATCCGAACATGACGCTGGATCTGGTGTATAATCCCGCCGGCGCTTTTTTACCTCCGTCACAGGAGGAGCTGGAAATGGATTATCGCTCGGAGCTGAAAGAACGGTTTGGATTGCGTTTCACCAATTTGCTCACCATCACAAACATGCCCCTGGGTCGGTTCGCGGAGATGTTGAAACGCAGCGGTGAACTGAAGGAGTATCATCGGACGCTTCAGGAGGCCTTCAATCCCGCAACAATACCGTCGTTGATGTGTCGTCACCAGGTGAACGTGGGACCGGACGGGAGGCTGTATGATTGTGATTTTCATCTGGCCGCCGGCATGCCCGTCAACCAGAATATGCCTCAGCACGTCTCGGAGCTGGATCCTGAACGATTGGTTGGACGGCGCATTGTCACGGCGCCACACTGTTTCGCCTGCACCGCCGGAGCTGGATCGAGCTGCACGGGGGCTCTGGCGGAGTGATGTGATCTGTCGTTCGACAAACAACGTTTGATTAACGAGATCTACCGGGTCCTGAAACCGGGTGGGGAGCTCCATTTTTCGGACGTTTTCAACTCGCGCCGCATTCCGGGGGAATTGAAAGACGATTCTGTGCTCGTTGGTGAGTGCATTGCCGGAGCATTTTACATGGAAGACTTCCGCCGGGCGGCCACGGCCGCGGGACGGTCTTTTTGACTGTTCACCGGTGGAGAACAGTGAGACGGGCGTGAGCGACGGTTGCCGTTGAGGACAAAAAAAAGGCGGCGCGCAATTGATATAATAGGGTGGGTTGCGCGCCGCCTGGGAGGGGATGGCGAGGCAGAGGAGACTCGAACTCCCAACCTTCGGATCGACAGTCCGATGCTCTAACCAAATTGAGCTACTGCCCCACCGATCAACTGTCAGAACATTGTAGTCCTGAGGCTGAAATCTTTCCAGTTGGATCGTCACTTGAACGGGTTGCGCGGTTCTCTTTTTGGGGTTGTATTGGGCATAGGGCCTTCCGACAATGAGAGGGTTTTCACAAATGTTCTGAGGTTTCAGACACGCCTTCCGTGCATGTGGATTTGCACTGATGCTGCGCTGGGGCGGGCAGGAATCCAGTGAGGCAGACATTCAGAATGCATCTGTGTATCTTTGAATGGGAACGATTTGGCGAATATCATGACGCTGCGCAACGCAGTTGCAAGCCGGGTGATGACACGGGGAGGCACAACTGGGGGGGCAGCAAAATATTGACTCTGAAAGACGTGCCTGTTTGCTCTACACTAAGATTCAATGGATCAGAACAGCGGGAGTCGGAGAATGTCGTATCTGAAAATGATTATGCTGGGTTTCGGCCTCGCGGCGGATGCTTTCGCCGTCTCAGTGGCCGAGGGGGTGACCATCGAGAAAGCCGTCCACAAACATACTCTGCGGGTTTCCGGCATGTTTGGTCTTTTCCAGGGCTTGATGCCGGTTGTCGGATGGCTGGCTGGTCGGACCATCCGGGGATTTATCCATCCATACGACCACTGGGTGGCATGCCTGTTGCTGGCCTTTATCGGCGGAAAAATGATAGTGGATTCACTCTACGGGGTCGAGACCGAAGCGGATGAAGGGGCAAGTGGGGGATTGAAACTTATTATGCTGGCGGTTGCGACCAGTATTGATGCGCTGGCGATCGGTATCACCCTGGCGGTTTTGGGAACCGATATCTGGACACCCGCCGTTGTGATCGGATGCGTGACGGCCATATTATGTGCGTTGGGTGTTCAGGCGGGCCACCGAATCGGAACGTACGTGGGGAAAAAAGCGGAAATCGTCGGGGGGATTGTTCTGGTCGCGCTGGGGGCGAAAATCCTGGTGGAATACCTCATGATGTGATTTCCGGAAGCCGTGTTGTGGGAGAGAACCACAGCATTGTCTTGATGGCTCCACCGCC
>CAZXYF010000292.1:0-3107 GCA_964644705.1 uncultured candidatus Brocadiaceae bacterium
GGACAAGCCCGGCAGCAGGCCCATCTGGAATAACGTGGTTCACTGAATACTTACCTTCTTATACCGTGATTGCGGCCCCATGACCTTGCGTCATGGGTGAAAAAGATTGGGTGGGCTACACTCACGTGATGCCCCAATCGGCCCCAACGGGTTTATCCAGTGGGTGAAGAAGATTTTTCCGGCTGCCCGGCGTGCCAGCCGGAAACCACGGCACCTGCGATGATCTTGTTTCCCATGACATGAGGTTATGGGGACTGTTTAAACGCTCAACGGCGGACGCTTCAGATGGGTTGCGGGGTGGACATCTGCTATCATCCTGCCACCCGAGAACGCAACCGGCCTGAGGTCCGCCGCGGGGCGACCGCTGAAGTGCGGTCGTCATTGCTGGTAACCAGTGTAATTACTCGGCGTCCTGGCTGATCCGGTCCAGCGATTTCTGCAGCTGCGACTGACGGCGGGCTGCTTTGTTTTCATGGATCACGCCTTTCGAGGCCGCCTGATGGAGCAGTTTTGTGACGAGGTCCAACTGTTCCTGGGCTTCCTCCGTATCTTCTCTTTCCACGGCGCGTTCAAACTTCCGTGTCTCCGTCGTCAGACGGCTTTTAACTCTCTTGTTGCTATGTTCTCGTTTCTTGTTGCGTTTAACGGACTTCTTGGCTGCTGGTCTCTGCGGCATGTTCAAAAACTCCTTGGTAGTGAGTGAATTCCATCTACTGACTTAGTGAATCGACTTTCTCCGCGACGTCGCGGAAACCAATATCGTTACTGTAGATTTTCTTGTATATGCGGAGCGCTTCCTCTTCATCTCCACTCTTTTCCAGGGCAAGCGCGAGCTCGTATCGCAGTTTCATGCCCTTCTCGTCCATGACTCCGTGTTCATCAATTGCACGTTCCAGCTGTTCCACCGCCAGGTCATACTGTTCTTTGTCCAGAAAACACCGCCCCATCATTCCGGCGGCTTCCACCCGCAGGCGTGAATCGCGGGCGGCCTTCTGAAAAGCCCCCAGCGCATCGTTGATCTTGCCGGCGTCGTAATAGGCATAACCAAGCTTCAGACGCAGATCGTTATCCGTGGGATGCTGTTTGATCCGCCACTCATATTCCTGGATGGCCAATTGTTTGCGCTTCGATTCAAATTTATCTCGTTTCTTCCGCAGCTCCTCATCATCCGGATTCTCTTCCAGCTTCCTATCGACCTTCTTGAGAGTCCGATCATACATTTCCAGACGCACATCCCCGAGCCGCTCGCGTATCTGATAATTGCCCGGCATGCGTTTACGCGCTTTGTCCAGCAACTGGATTGCCTCCTTAATCCTTCCTTCTTCCTCATACAAATCGGCAACCCGGACAATTTTGTTGATGTTCTCGGGTTCGCGTTCTAATTCCTTCTCCGCTTCCTCCAGTTCTTTGGCGCGCCGTTCTTCTTCGGTATCAAATTTCCTCTCCGCCTCTTCCGCGAACTCTTCGTCCTTAATCATGTCGCGGAAGCTTTCGGCCTCGTCCATCTGTGTTTTTTGCATATGCGCTTCGGCTTCCATATTCTTCACGCGGGCCTGCAGCTGTCGGTCTTCCGGCTTCAGATCGGACAATCGGCCCAGATATTTAAGGGCTTTCCCGGTTTCTCCATCCTCCTGGTATGCCTCGCCCAGGGCGCGCAAAGCCGTTTCATTCTCCTCGTCCTGCGCCAGTACGTCATGGAACAGCACCGTGGAAGCCTCATCCAATCCGCATCTTCGGGCGGCTTTCCCCGCCATCAACAGCACATGTTTGTAATTCGGGATCAACTCCAGAAAATCCTCGCACGACTCCAGCCGTTTTCGCGGTTTATTGAACTGCGCATAGGCTTTCGCCAGAGGCCAGAGCCCGCGCAACCACGCCATGGCAAGATAAAGAAACCCGTAATTTTCCTCATACCGCCGACGTTCTATACCCCGCAACAGGCGTCGCGCTTCCTCATATTCCGGGTCGATGCGCAACACTTCGCGGTACAGCTCAATGGCATACCCGTAGTTTCCCTTATTGCCCGCCTCACATGCTTTGTCGTATAAGTCTTCGACTGCCACTGGATATCTCCGCTAAGTCCTGCGCTTATCCACTTTTGCGAACACTAAGTTTATCCCGAAATGCCTGGTTTGTCAAACCAACCGCCACAGTCTGCAAAGTTCCTAATCAAGCTCGACAACCCACTATGACTGTATTTTCCAACGGATCAGGAGTTCTGGGGCTGTGTCACAACGGACGGCCGCTTTTAGCCGATGCCCTTCTGTCGTTGTCGTTATATCAGGGGGCATTCGCGTCCATTTGTGGTCCAAAAACAATCAAACCACTCCACACCCCGCCACTACGATCGCAGAGCTTCAGTCAGTTGTTCATGCGATAATGCTCCTTCTCTCAGTATATCCACGGAGTCCTCCATCAGGCGCACCACCGTCGAGGGGGTTCCGCCCCGCACTTCTCCCCCATCCAGCACTGCCGCAATCTCACCATTGAAGTATTGCAGCACCTCATCGGCGTTACGGGCCGGCGGTTCGCCGCTCAAATTGGCACTTGGCGCATACACGGGCACGTCGGCTGCCCGGAGCATGGCCCGGGTGGGCTCACAATCAGGACACCTCACGCCCACCGAATCCTCCCCCCCGATAACGAGCGTTAGGGGGCCGGGCCAGAACGCACGTGCAAGGCGCATTTCCTCCGCACCGATCTCGCCCACATAACGCGTCATATCTTCGGGATCCGGAATGAGTATGGCACATTTTTTCTCCCGCGGCCTGCCCTTCACCTCATACAGGGCATCCACCGCGTCCGGAGCGTCGGCCCGGGCTCCCAGCCCGTAAACGGTCTCGGTGGGAAATGCGACCAGGGCTCCCGCGGTCAGCAATCGTCCGCAGCGTTCAATATCCGACTCATCTTTTGCTGATAAACGCAGCGTCTTCATTGATTTTCCGCCTCTCTGATAACTATTGCGAGGTAAGGTTTCGGTGAACCACGTGCGTTTTGTGATGCCCTGCTTGCCGGGCTTGTCCCGGTAGGGGCGTACCTGTGCACTACAGCTGGCGTACCACGCCAGGCGATAGGGCCTTCTGGCAGGGCGCTGGAGCCATCAACAC
>CAZXYF010000293.1:0-3107 GCA_964644705.1 uncultured candidatus Brocadiaceae bacterium
AGCGTCAAGAAAAACGGAAACGAAATGGGGTGGGAGAAGGTTATGCTAACAGGGTTCCTGCTTTTCGGGCTCGCCGCATTGCTTCGTTTACCCGGTCTTGGAAACACTTTTCAGAGTTCGGACAACGCAGAGCTGGCCGCACGCATCGTCAAATTTCAGGGATGGTCCTGGATGTTAGAGGAACGATATGGGC
This sequence comes from uncultured candidatus Brocadiaceae bacterium, assembly GCA_964644705.1. Classification (GTDB taxonomy): domain Bacteria; phylum Planctomycetota; class Brocadiia; order SM23-32; family SM23-32; genus CAZXYF01. The sequence continues at coordinate 194 of CAZXYF010000293.1, forward strand.
TTTTGATCAACGTGGTAGTCAAATGTTTCACTGCCAGTATCCACGCCCTGGGAATCAGACTTACAGAATTCTGGTGGAAATTGCCGATTGCCCTTGTAGGCTCGCTGCAGGCTCCCCTGACGTATATCGTCATTTTCGCCGTTTTTCCTCTTCACATAATGCAATCCCGTTATTTGTGGGGGTATGAGGTGCTGGGATTATTTTGTTTGACACTTGTCATCCTGGCTCTGATCCGATTGTTTTCCGATCCTGAACCCAAACACAAGCTCTTTGCGGCGGCGACATTGAGTCTTTACCTCACCTCACACGGTTATATCTTGCCCCTCATTCCTTGCTTGGTTGTTGCCTCGCTGCTTTTTGCGCGCGGGACAAGCCTGGCACAACGACTGCATAACGCAGCATTTCAAAATAAATCCTATGTGGTGTGGATAATCCCCCTGTTGCTCTTCCCTGTATATTTGAGCCCTCTGCAACATGCATTGCCGAAACCCACAGATCCCGGCTTTTATGCACTTGATCATCTGACTGAATTCATTGGCAATCTGGGGTGGCCTCTGTTGGCTTTTATGGTTACTGGGTTTTGCTCTGGGCTTCTCGGATTAATTTTCACCTTCTGGAAGGCCGCTAGCCGCCCCAGGGAGGACGGCAAAAAACAGTCAGGAGATGTAAAGGGCAAAAGATTGTTAGCGATAAACGGTTCGATCCCGGAGGGTAAGCGCAGCGTCTTTTTCTGGATGTGCGGGGCGATTTACCTCGCACCTCTTTTCTTACTTACACCGCCAGGTATCACCGTTATCCGAGGATACATGTTGATAGGAACATCTCTGGCTTTGATGGGTGCAATTTTCACACTTGATATCACGATCGGCTTCGACCGTTTATTCACCGTATTTGGTACAACCCTGGTTATATTACTCACGGCATGGGCAACAACAAACACAATTTGGCAGCCTGAAAATCCTCCCTATCCACTTGGACTCAAACCAGAAAGGGGATGCGTCGACAGAAATCCGGGAACCAAAGCAGCCGGTTTTTTGATTCAAAAATATATTCCCGAAGACTGTAGCGTGCTCGCCCTTCACAAAGCCGTAGAACCACCAAACCTCATCTATTATTTCCGGCGAACACGGCGGGCTTTTTATGACCTGGATATGCAGACGAGGCAAAAGTACCTGGAAAAACACATAGGGGCCGCAGATGTGGTGGTCTGCGGAAGTGAACTTCACCGCATGATGGATTCAAACCCCGATTTTCCCAATCGGACAGTTTTGTTGTCCGGTAAGAACGCCCGAATGTGGATATACAGTCGAGAAACAATTCAATTACCGCAATCTGCATTTCAAATTGGGACGCTCAACAAAAAGTGGGATAAAAAATGCTCACGAACGGTCAGTTTCTGGTAATTGCCAAGAACTGGCATTTGAGAGATTTCTGATCAACAAGCTTCCCGGTTGCGAACCGATCGGCTTCATCCTCCCACCTGCCTTACACCGATTGTTCCAACAATATACAGGGATCTCCAAAACACGTTCCAGTTCTATTGCTGTTTCCGGTAAATCTCCACAATTTCGTTCACCTGGCGATCTACGCTGAACTTCTCCCGCATCCGCTCGCGGGCGGCTTTGCCCCAGCGTCGGCGACGTTCTTTATCCTGAGCCATCTCCAGGAGCGCAGCGGCCAGGTTCTGTGGCGTATCCTCCACCACCATCCCCGTCTCCCCATCCTCCACGATGTCCGGCAGAACGCCCCGGTTGGCCACCACCATCGGTTTCTCCATCGAACACATCTGCATGGCCGCCCGGCAGGAGGCGTCGCTGCCAGGAACCAGCATCAGACCGGCGTCGCACATCGCCAGCACTTCCTCGTAATCATCGCTGCGATACCCCAGCGGATAGACCGTATCCTCCAGCCCACGCTCCACCACAGGGTCATCCAGAATCTCATTTTTGTGGGTGCCTCGCCCGAGGACAACGATCTTCAGGTGGGGATTCTCGCGCTGAATCACCTCCGCCGCGTCCAGCAGCACATCGAAACGACGGTGCCACTGGACCCGCGCCACGATGCCGACCACCACGTCGTCGTCTTTCAGCCCAAACTGCTCCCGTAACCCGGCCGGTGGCTGAATCGGGGGAAAATCATCGAGGTCCACCGCACCTCGCACCCGCGTGATGGTCGAAGGATCGCGCGCCAGGTTTTCCACCGCTTTCCGCCGCAGTCTTTCCCCCAGCACAATCAAATGATCGGTCATACCGGGGCCAAACTGTAACTGCTGCAGCAACGGCCAGCTAAATTCACGCCCTCCGTGATCGGTGCGAACCAGTGGTATGTCCGTCGGTCCCCGTCGCAGTGCAATCGCAGTCAAAACGTGGTCCCATGATCCGTGCACGTGTACCAGAGAATAGTCCTCATCCTCGATCAGATGCGAGAGCCGATCAATATCATGAAGGTTGTAGGCCAGGTTGGGATCGTTCTCGAAATAAAAATCATCGTGCACAACCACTCCCATATCCCGTGCCCGTTCCCACAGATAACGCTTGCCGCGATTGGGATTCTGGCCCGAACAGGCCAGTTCCGCCCGCCATCCGCGACGGCTGAGTTCCCTGCACAAGACCGCTATCGGCTGGGACGCCCCCGTCCATTTGTAGTCCTCATAGATGTGAAGCACCGACTTCGACATGGTTGTTGAGCCCGGAAAAAGTTATTATCTAGCCTGAATTTTATGGGTGGTTCGTTCGAAACTCCGGTCTTATAGTTTTCATACCCACGCCCTTCGATCACACAAGAAGCCAGTTCCAAAAAAATCCAGGCTGAAAATAACGGCGCCAAAACGATAACTAAGCGGGCAGAATAAAGTCCGTCCCTGTTTTGATTTGAATTACCAAGACGAGTGCGACAGCGCCTCCTAAAACGCATG
>CAZXYF010000294.1:0-1525 GCA_964644705.1 uncultured candidatus Brocadiaceae bacterium
ATTCAGTGTGTCGAAACTGGACAAAACGTGATTCCTATAATTTATCAACTTGCCCAGACAGTAGCTGAACTCGATCAATTTTGCTATTTGCTGCGCTGAACGCCTCCAAATCACACGAAAACATGGGAAAACTTGCAAACTACAGTTTAAAAACGCCGAGCACAAACGCAAGAGCAAATACAAACCAAAGGTGAGGGGTTATTCTTAAACCCGTGGCTCCGTCGCTTAGCTCCATCGCCACGGGCTATGGTTTGAGACGCCCCTCCGGGGCTAACGGCACAACCGACTCGGTTTGTGAAATTTGCAGATCACAAATGTCCCGTTTAACTCGGCTGCACTCTCTCTCGTATCTGACCGGAAAGAGCTTCAGACTCTTTCTCCCCCTGACTCCACTCCCCCGTCCAGGGGGTTTTATCCTGTAGATCCAGAAGATCCACACACACGCTCATGGCTGCTGAGATAATCCCCGCTCCCTGGGCATCGCCCTGGGGGCGGCGGGGCGCCATGTCGAATCCATTCCACTCCGGGGTGGAGCCCTCCGGCAGGAAACTGAGCCCGCCGTCCGGTTGACCGAACACATCAGCGGATCGCCGGATCCGCCAGGCGGCGGTTTTCAGGACTTCCTTTTCGCGATGATCCGGAGCCCATTGTCTGGCACAGGCCAGCACCCGCCAGTTATCCCACTCGTCGCATCCGCACGCCATCGCATCGTAATCCGGTCGTTGAAACTCCTTCATAATTCTATCCACAATTCTGTCCGCATGCGGGATGGGCAACTTGAGCGGCTCCAGGAAATGGAGCAGTTTGTGAACGCCGTTGATCCGCACGTGTCGCGGCTGATCCGGGGTACCCCACAATCCAGATTCCTCGTCCTGAATCTCGTAAAAAAACCGGACGACCTCCACCAGTGGTCTCAGCGATAACTTTCCTTCTTTGTGCCAGCGGAGCATGTAGTTGGCCATCCGTGCCCCGTGGCTGCAAGCCCCCCACGCGTTATCGTCGTATGGCCTTGTTTTCACCCACTCCACGATGTCCTCCGGATCATCATCAGCCTGCGGCCAACCCGGTGGCGGAGACTGCGGTGGGAGATCCTCCACCTCGTCCACGCAGTGTCCCAGAACTTTCCGGGCGTATTGATTGATAGCCTCCAGCATCGAGGACGAGGGCCATTCTTCATCGTCGGGCCAGTCGGGCGAAGGGCGACCCGCGAGAGCTGGGTCCCGGAACTGCTGATTTCCGACATGCATTCCGCGAATCCACTTTTCTCCCGCACGCCGATCCTCTTCAGTCCAGACCCGATCTTTCAGGCCCATGCGTTCAAGCGCTCCCAGGGTGTAGGCTGTTGCCCCTACATTCGCGGCACGAGTCGTCTCGACCGCCCAACGGAACCGTCCCCGTGTGCCATCGTCCGGACGGACTTTATCCGCCCAATTTTCTATTTGCTGCGGAACATCATGCAGGGTCTCAACAGCCCGTTGCCTGAGAGTCTCAAGCGACTGTTCGAGTCCCGCAGCAATTTCCGTGC
>CAZXYF010000294.1:1625-3090 GCA_964644705.1 uncultured candidatus Brocadiaceae bacterium
CCCAGCAACCGTTATCCCGCATCCAGATCTATCCCCTTCAGGATGCGCTCGCGCAGGGCTTTGTCCTCTTTCGTGCGCAATCTCCATTCTCCCGTCCACGGGGTCGCCTCCTCCAGACCCAGCAGGTCGATACAGACGTTGATACCGGCGGACAGAACCCCCGGCCCCATTGCGTCGCCCTGCGGCAGGACCGGCGCCATATCGAATTCAAGCCAGTGGGTGGTTGAATTGTCCGGATGAAAACTCAACCCGCCGTCCGGTTGACGGAAAACAGCCAGAGCACGGGCGATGCGCCAGGCCGCCGTTTTGAGCACATCCTCCGTCCGCGACCCATCCGTCTGGTCCATGGTCAGCGCGATCACATACCAGTTGTCCCATTCGTCGCACGCGCACACGTTATCGTCGTAATCGGGACACATAAACTCCTCCATAGCCTGGTCGACGATCTTCTCCGCGTGAGGGACCGGAAGATCGAGAGCCTCCCGCATCAACGGGTAGAGTTTGAACGTGCCGTTGATGCGCACGTTTTTCGCCTGATCGGACGTGCCCCACAGTCCCGTTGCCGGATCCTGAATACTGTAGAAAAAGTTCAGCGCGTCGATCACCGGTTGCAGAGGGATTGTCCCCTCCTTGTGCCATCTCAACATGTAGGTTGCCATACGCATACCGTGACTGCATGCGCTCCACGCATTCTCATCATAGGGCCGGGTCTTCACCCACTGGAGCATCTCCGCCGGATCATCATCGGCCTGCGGCCAACCGGGCGCAGGCGAGTCCGGTGGCAGCTCCTCCATCTCCTCCACGCAGTGCTCAAGCGCATTACGCGCGTATCCATTGATGGCGCCCAGCATGGCATCCGACGGCCACTCTTCATCCTCCGGCCAATCCGGTGACGGACGGTCCATGAGGGCCGGATCGCGATACTGCTGGTCTCCGATGTGCATCCCCCGGATCCACTCCTCCCCTGCCCGTCGGTCATCCTCCGTCCAGACACGGTCCTTTATGCCCATTCGTTCCAGGGCCATCAGAACATAGGCGGTCGCCGCCACGTTCGGCGGACGGGTCGTCTCCACGGCCCAGCGGAACCGGCCCCGTGTGCCGTCCTCGGGACGCACCTTCTCGGTCCAGTCTTCTATGCTGGGCACGATATCTTTGAGGGCCTTGACGGCCTTCCCTTTGAGTGAATCCAGTGGTTGTTCGAGTGCGGTCGCATGGTCTTGAATCGTATCAGTCATAATGAGCCTCGTATTTTACATTCACTTACCGGCGCGCTGGCCATTTCAAACGGAGATGATATCATACAGAAGTACAGATACAAGAGATATCCCCGCGAATGATAGAATACCCACTCGGATGGCCTGCATTGGCCCCATACGAACCCAAACGAAAATAGTGTCGGCCGCCGTTTTTTTGCATCACCTTTGTTTTGAATTTATCCGGGTGGGTGTTCTACCATCCGGGTGGA
>CAZXYF010000295.1:0-3089 GCA_964644705.1 uncultured candidatus Brocadiaceae bacterium
CCCGCTGGGGCTCAAGGAAACAGAAATCGGAACAAACTTTATTCTTGCCGCTTAGCGCTGTTCCAGTGCGGCGGCGGTCATGGCGAAGTAGTGTTCGTCCGGCACGTATTCCGGCACGCTGTTGCCGGTTCCCAGCGCATAGCCACCACGGTCGGCAGAGCGCTCCAGCATGGCTCTGCTCCGCTCATATATTTTGTCGGGGGATTTGCGGCAGACGTAATCAACGTCAATGCCACCCAGCACGGCGATATCCTCGTTCAGTTCCTCATACGCCTCCTCGACGGGTTGGATGGTATCCTCGTAGGAGTGCTTGGCGTCGTATCCGATATCGTGAATGATGTCGGGATAAACGTCGTGCAGTTTGCCGCAGGAATGGAGGATGGCCGGTTTCCCCGCCGCGTGAATAGCTTCGACGATGCGCTCATGCCAGGGAAAGACATACTTCCGCATCGCGTCGGGTGGGAGCATGGTTTGCGTTTTGAAGCCCCAGTCGTCGTTGCCGATGCACGCTCCCACGGTTTCATGCGGGGCGGCGAGTTCGTAATGCCGCACGAGGACCCGTCCAATGCGCTCGAAGATATCGCTGAGCAATTGGGGATCATCCACCAGCATCATGGACAGATTTTCGAAACCGACGAGTGAGATGGCGTTTTCCAGGATTCCCCCCGGTCCGCAGACGATGAGTTTGCTGTTGTGGGGCAGGTCGGACGAGACTTTATCAAGATTCCCATAGTCAAAGTCATCGGGATCGGGCCATGGATACGCATCCAGCGTCTCGCGGTCGCAAATGCATGTCTTCCCGTGCTGGCGAAATCCCCCGAGTTCACTGTCGCCCTGGGGGAAGGACAGCGCTGAGCCGTGCGAGGTTGCATAGTCGTAGCCGGCATTCGTGAAGGCCTTGATCAGCCATCGGAGCTGGCTCAGCGGCTCGGAGGCTGGAGGCTCCGGACCACCCGCGAGCTGTGCGTAAAGCGGCCCGTTGAGCAGAAATTCAAATAGGGTGGGGCGGTCTGGTGTGTCGTTATCCAGAACCGCCAGCAGGTTGGCGAAATCGGGCGCGGCGGTCACGGGAGGTATCTGGAAGTTTGTGGATTGTGCACTCATTGCAGGAATCTCCGGAAGTAAAACCGATGTGGATGATTAGGGAAGAACAGGATGTTTTGCAGCTAATAGGGCCGTTGGAAAAAACGCTAAGGATGCAGCGAGTTCACATTTTGAGTAGTATCTTCTTTGAAGCCATGATTTGCAAACGTAATACAATCGATTTAGGATGAGGAATCGCAATAAAGATGAAACAGGGGAAAGAGTAAGATGCGCATTGCTTTTGTGTCCGACATTCATGGCAATTTGCCCGCCTGGAAGGCGGTCCACAGCGACATTCTGGCCCAGGATGTCGATAAGATCATCTGTCTGGGGGATATCGTGGGATACGGTCCCTCGCCGGCGGAGGTTCTGACTGAGGTCTATGGTTGTGTCCATCACTTTGTGCTCGGGAATCACGACGCCGTTGTCGCGGGAGTTCTGGAACCGACGGGTTTCAATGAGTATGCCCGTGAATTGATTGAACTGACGCAGAACAGTCTCGGCGAGAAGGCCGTCGAGTTTTTCAATAACGTTCCGCTGTCGCTGCGCAACTCGACGTTCCGTTGCGCACATGGCAATCCCGCTGCGCCCGCCAAATATTCCTACGTATTCGACGAGGATGATGCCCGCATAGCGTGGGAACAAACCGAGCATCCTCTCATGTTCGTCGGACATACCCATCGGCCGGCCCTGCATGAATTGACCGAAACGGACGAATATCATCAGCGGAAATCCCGGCAGATTCCGACCCCACTCGCCCCGGAAGGGCGCTATATCATAAATTGCGGTTCGGTGGGAATGCCGCGTGACGATGATTTTCGGGCGTCGTATGCCATATACGATTCCGGGGAGCACGCTGTGTGCTGGAAACGGGTGGCGTACGACATCGATCATTTCGTGACGAACGTTCAAGAAACGTGCGAGAAGGATTCGCTGGTCCAATTCCTGCTGAAGAAAATCGAGGCGGAGCGTCAGCCGCCCATCCGGGAGATCATTGACTTTACGCCGGGGAAATCGGCGGTCAATGAAGAGGTTGAAAGAGAGCGCGAAATCGAGCAGATCAAGGCCGAAGCCACTCGGTGGAAACGGGTGGCGTCGATCACGGCTGTTGTGCTCTTTGGCGCACTGGCGATGTTTTACATGTTCTGGCGCGCACAACCATTACCGCAGACGATTGAGGGTTCGACGGATGCCCGAATGAAATTGGAACCGCTGGGGCAACCGGTCACACGTGATTATCTGGCGGAGAGTGGGACAACGGAGGGAGATGTGCCCGCGGGATGGCGGGTGAATCTGGACGATGCCCGCCAGCAGTCCGTTACCTTTGGGGACCACACGGTGGTGCTGGAATCCGGGAACAGAGAATATGCCGTGGAGCTCACGTTTCCCCTCCTCAGGTTGATCGCCGTGCGCCGGCTCGAAATCAACCTCCAGGGAAAACGGTTCAGCGGTTTTCAGGGGGAACGACCGACATTTATGATCGATTACGTCCGGGCGGATGGAGCGGTTGAACGCAGCGTGGTGCAGGAACCGCTGGCCATGGAGGAGGGGTTGAGTAAAAAGTACACGATCTCCAGTATCCCGGAAGACGTTACGGGTCTTATCATTCATATCCGGGGACGATTCGCGGGGCGAATCCGGCTGGACCAGCTGACGCTCACGGCGTACCCGGATGATGAAAAATGGTTGGAAATACACGGGCCCGTGGACATCAATTCCGCCAGGCCCGAGGCGTTGCAGAAGATTCCGGGGATTGGCGAGAAACTGGCGCTGGAGATCGAGAAAAGGCGGATGGTTGAAAACGGTTATGGCGAGATCAGCGATTTGCTGAACGTATCAGGTATCGGTCCGAAAACGCTGGAAGATATACGCGGACACCTGACCGTGGGGGAATATGAGGAATACGACAACCATCCAGAAGTCGATTTTTCCGATGGTTCCCTGAACGTGGAGGAGTAGGAAAGGATATTCCCGCAAACGCCTTCGATAGCGTTTTATGAGCGCCT
>CAZXYF010000296.1:0-3060 GCA_964644705.1 uncultured candidatus Brocadiaceae bacterium
CGGGCTTGTCCCGGTTGAGGCGTACTTCTGCACTACCCGAAGTGGCGCAAACAACGCGATAGGGCCTTCTGGCAGGGCGCTGGAGCCATCTTCGAGCCTGCACAGAAACCGAGTGATCTCCGGAAGCCTTTGTCACGGGTCAGACGAAAACGCCGGAAAATTTCCATCAGCAGGGCATCAACTTACTTCCGGCGCCGCGTAATGTATAATACGTTTTCGGACTTGCCAGGCATGACCGGACCACATTTTTTGAGGTGTGTATTCATGACTGACCAGAATGAAAAGGATCTTGAACAGGCGGCCATTGTGGCCCACCAGATGAAATCACCTCTGGGCACGCTGCAGAGCATCGTCCGAACGCTGCTGGGAGGCTTCGCGGGAGACCTGACCGAGAAACAGGCTTCCATGCTGGAAGGAGCCGACCGGAAATGTTCCGAGGCTATGGATACTGTCCGGACGCTGCTCACCCTGTCGGAAGTTCGGCAGAAAGCAGGTGAGGATCAGGCCGGTGATATTACGGCGGCGCTCCATCAGGCCGTGAAACGACACCGTGAGGAGGCGATGGAGCATGACATCACACTCCACACGGACATCGCCCCACAGGCCGCATGGGTCAAACTGGAAGACGACCCCCTCATTGAAGCCCTCAGCGCCCTCGTGCACAATGCCGTCAAATACACACCGGAGGGCGGACACGTTCGGGTCCGCCTGCAGCTTGATGAGGATCAGAGAAATATTTGGCTCACCGTGGCCGATTCCGGCATCGGCATCCCCGAAGACGAAAAGGATCGATTGTTTGCACCATTCTTCCGAGCCAGCAACGCCCGCAATCTTGAACCCTCGGGGACCGGGCTGGGGCTTCCCTTCATCAAAACCGTTGTGGAAAGCGGAGGAGGGAGCATCACTCTGGAAGACTCGGAGCTGGGCGGGGCCAAATTCGCCGTGAAACTTCCCGTGCGCAGTGCGCCGCAACCTGCTGAAGAGAAACAACGGGAAGCCAGTTTCCGGGCGGTCGTCATCGGAGGCGTCGCCGCCGGACCCAAGATTGCCGCCAAAATCAAACGGGATGATCCCCGCGCCGACGTTACCATCGTCGAACGAGGTCGGGTGTTGTCCTACGCCGGCTGCGGCCTGCCCTACTACATCTCCGGTCAGATTACGGATCAGCGGAAGCTGGTTTCAACCCCGGAAGGCGTGTTGAAAGGCCCCGAGTATTTTGAACGCGTGAAATCCGTGCGTGTCATGAACCGAACCGAAGCAGTGGAGATCGACCGCGATAAGAAACGTGTTCGGATTCGCGACCTCAACAGCGGCGAAGAGAACTGGCTGCCCTACGACAAACTGGCTCTCGCCACCGGCGCGCACAGCGTCGTGCCGGATCTCTCCGGCATCAATCTGGACAATATTTATTCCCTCCACAGCCTGGAACACGCCGAGGGGATCAAATCGAACCTCGCCACCTACCGGGCCAAAGACGTGACCATTGTCGGGGGTGGTCTGATCGGCGTGGAAATGACCGAATCACTGGTCGCCGCCGGATGCCGCGTCACTCTGATCGAACAGGCCGACCAGCTCCTGCCCCAGCTTCTCGATGCAGAAATGGGGGCACTGGTCCGACGTCACTTTGAGGAACATGGGGTGCGCGTCGAGCTTGATACCCGGGTGGACGGTTTTGAGGGAGACACTGAAGTGGAATCGGTGATTACCGAAAACGACACGATCGCCACCGATGTAGTCATCCTGGGCACCGGCGTGCAGCCGAACGTGGAGCTGGCGGAACAGGCGGATCTGGACATCGGTGAGACGGGCGCCGTGGCCGTGGATCAACACATGTGCACCTCCGACCCGGATATCTATGCAGCCGGAGACTGCGCGGAATCACACTGTCTTGTCACCGGCGAACCCACCTACATACCCCTCGGATCCACCGCGAATAAACAGGGCCGGGTGGCCGCAATCAATATGGCCGGAGGCGACGATACGTTTCCCGGAATCTGTCGCACCACCATCTGCAAAGTCTTTGACTATACCGTGGCCCGGGCCGGCCTGACCGAGGAGGAGGCGGAGAATCATAACTACCAGGTCGCAAGCGTCATCGTACCGGGTCTTGACCGCGCCCATTTTATGCCCGACGCTCGAATCATCGTCCTGAAACTGGTCGTCGATGCCGACAGCGGACGTCTTCTGGGCGTGCAGGCCGTGGGCGAAGGTGAGGCGGCCAAACGCGTCGATGTAGCCGTCACGGCCATCACGGGAGAGATGTCCTACGACACAATTTCCAAGCTGGACCTGTGCTATGCTCCCTCATACAGCGAAGCGCTCGACAACATCCATACCGCCTGCAATGTGTTGCAGAACAAAATGCGGGGCCAGTTCAACGGAATCACCCCGTCCGAAGTGCAGAAAAAGATATGCGCGGACGCCGAGTGCGTCCTTCTGGATGTTCGCACCCCGGAGGAATACCGCCGTGCGCATATACCCGGGAGTAAACACATTCCCCTCAACTCACTTCGTGGGCGGCTGGCCGAACTACCCAAAGACCGGGAGCTGATTCTTTTCTCGCGCGTTTCCCTCGGTGCCTACGAAGCCGCCCGCATCCTCCAGGATCGCGGATTCAGCGACGTTAAAGTGATGGAGGGAGGATTCGTCGTCTGGCCATACAGCGAACAGGCCGGTCCCTGCCAGCAGTAGATATTTGCCACCATCCGATCGCCCCATCCCTATCACGCATCCCCCACCCCTTTGCATCTCGCCCATGCATCCCGCATCATGCATCCCGAATCGCAAATCCCGCATTCCGCAGAAGCCGCCGTTTCGACGGGATATGCACAACGAACGATGCCCTGACTTCGTAAACATTCGGTAAATCACGTTATTCCAGATGGGCCTGCTGCCGGGCTTGTCCCGGTTGAGGCGTACTTCTGCACTACCCGAAGATGGCAAACAACGCGATAAGCGGTTAGAACCTAATCATTCGCTTTCGTCGGCTGTCAGAGCGTAGGCCCGGAAACGGCCGACAAAGGCGATGGACGAAGGAACCCGACGAAGGTTCCGGAACGC
>CAZXYF010000297.1:0-3058 GCA_964644705.1 uncultured candidatus Brocadiaceae bacterium
TGCAGAAGTACGCCCCTACCGGGACAAGCCCGGCAGCAGGCCCATCTGGAATAACCTGGTTTACCGAATGTTTACTTACCACGGTCAGGGGCGGAACGACATAAAAAAGGCCACAATGCCAATTCCTGGCGAAACCCTCTATCCTTGCACCTGGAGGGCGTTTAAGATAGAGTGTTTTTCATGTCAGCGGGCGACTCTCAGGATCCTTGTGCATGTTTCAGGGCGCTCGCTTCGCAGCCCCGGGGGACAAAAGGGATTCATCAAGTATGACCGTGCCAGAGTGGCGGAATGGCAGACGCGCCGGTCTCAAAAACCGGTGGGCACATGCCCATGTGGGTTCGAATCCCACCTCTGGCACCATTTTTTTACCCCTTCCCGCAGGGTATCTATCTCATCCAATATAATGCAAACATTTGCTGTGGGACTCGCCAATTCGTGACTCCAAGTATCAGGACCAGCCAACCATGGGCGAAAACCTGACCTATAAGATCTTGAAAAAGCACTGCGTTGAAGGCACTCCGGAACCGGGCAAGGATTTCGGCGTTCGCGTGGATCAGACTCTCACCCAGGACGCAACCGGCACGGCGACGTACCTGCAGTTCGAAGCGATGGGGGTCGATCGAGTAGAAACCGACCTGTCGGTCAGTTATGTCGATCACAACACGCTTCAGAGCGGTTTTGAAAATGCCGATGACCATCGGTATCTGCAAAGCGTCGCCCGGAAATATGGTATCGTGTTCAGTCGTCCCGGAAACGGTATATGCCATCAGGTCCATCTGGAGCGGTTCGGCGTGCCCGGTAAAACGCTCCTGGGAAGCGACAGTCATACCCCCACCGGTGGCGGACTGGGGATGATCGCCATTGGTGTCGGCGGGCAGGATGTGGCCTGCGCAATGGCGGGATTGCCTTTTTTCGTGGCCGGTCCGGAAGTGGTGGAGGTCCGCCTGACCGGAGAACTGAGCCCGTGGGTCACGGCCAAAGACGTTATTCTGGAATTGTTGCGCCGCCTGAGCGTCAAGGGCGGGGTGAACAAAGTGTTTGAATACACCGGTCCGGGGGTGGAAACTCTCAGTGTGCCCGAACGAGCCACAATTACGAATATGGGGGCGGAACTCGGCGCCACAACCAGCATCTTCCCTTCCGATGAACGCACCCATGAATGGCTGCGTCGTCAGAACCGGGAGGATGATTTTACTCGCCTGACGGCCGATGAAGACGCGGAGTATGCCGATACGATTGAGCTGGATCTCTCCACCGTTGAACCCCTTATCGCTACACCGCACAGTCCGGACAATGTTGTGCCGGTGACCGAGCTGGCCGGTAAAAATGTGGATCAGGTGTGTATTGGAAGCTGCACGAATTCCTCGCTGCGCGATTTGTGCACCGTGGGGGATCTGCTGCGCGGTGAACAGGTGGATACGTCGGTCAGTCTCTCCATCGCTCCCGGCTCCCAGCAGGTTCTGGATATTATAACCCAGCGTAGCGCTCTCTCGGCCATGATTGAGGCGGGGGCGCGTATTCTGGAAGCCGCCTGCGGCCCGTGCATCGGGATGGGACAATCGCCCCGGACCGACGCGACGACCCTGCGGACGTTCAACCGCAACTTCGAAGGACGCACGGGTACGGAGAGCGCTATGGCCTATCTGGTGAGCCCGGAGACGGCGGTGGCGGCGGCTCTAACCGGAGAGGTCACCGATCCACGGGAACTCGGGGAGCATCCCGTTGTTGAGGAACCGGATCGCTATCCGGGAGGGGAAAGCCTCGTCATCTATCCGCCCGAAGACGGTTCGGATGTGGAAGTGGAACGGGGGCCCAACATCAAACCCATCCCCAAACGGGAGCCATTGTCCGATCAAGTGGAGGGCGGGGTCCTGCTGAAAGTGGGAGACAACATTACCACTGATCATATCATGCCCGCCGGCAGTGAGATCTTGCCGTTGCGCTCGAACATCCCAGCCATCAGCGAACACGTGTTTAAACAGGTTGATCCGGAGTTTCCAGCTCGTGCCCGCGAGCACGGGGGCGGCTTCATTGTGGGCGGAGAAAACTACGGGCAGGGCTCCAGCCGCGAACATGCGGCCCTCGCCCCGATGCACCTGGGGATCATCGGCGTCATCGCCAAAAGCTTCTCCCGGATTCACCGGTCAAACCTGATCAACTTCGGCATCCTTCCCCTCACCTTTGCGGATCCGGCCGATTACGATGCGGTGAGTCAGGATGATGATCTGGCGATAAACAACATGCACGAGGCGGTTGAAACGGGCCAATGCTCCGTTGAAAATGCTTCGACGGGGGAATCATTTAATGTTGAATGCCGGTTGAGTGAAAAAGAAACCGAGGTGGTTAAAGCGGGCGGTCGGCTCAATATGATCGGATAGCTCCGCGACCTTCGCCCGTGGGCCAGTAATCCCCTTTATGTCATCCATTCTCACTCCGGGGATAATTCCACTATTCACGCGGTTTGTGGTTTTCCTGCATCCAGGACAGTAGTACGCGGTGGGGATACAAAGCGCGAACGTATGTGGTTCATTGTAGTTTCCAACGGATCAGGAGTTCTGAGCCTCGGGACATCTCCCGTTTCCCCACGCCGAACAAACCGGTAGAACCAGCAGGGGGATGATCTGCTGGTGGGCTTGATCGTGATCATAGGCGGCGTGACAGTTCAAGGCGATATCAGCTTATAGGTGAAGTCACTCACGGTACTGATCAGGTCAAAAGTCGTCGGCGATCAGGTCATCATTTTGCCCGCGCAAATTTTTCAATTTCTCACGCCTCAATCGCCGGGCGTACTCCGAGAGAGCTGTGGTCACCGCTTCGGTTTGAGTTTTCGCGCCGGATATTTCCATGACATCCTCGAGGAGATCATCCGGTATGTTCATTGTTGTGCGCATGATGCGCTCCTTGATGTGAGACGTATGCATATAACTTATATGTATGATATGGACATATAGTGACGGTGTCAACGGCTTCTCAGCGCGAATTTATCGAGCCTCTGGGCGTAATCATTCAGTGAACCACGTTATTCCAGATGGGCCTGCTGCCGGGCTTGTCCCGGTTG
>CAZXYF010000298.1:0-3029 GCA_964644705.1 uncultured candidatus Brocadiaceae bacterium
CACCGTGCCGTTCCATGTGCCGCCCTCGGCCACGTAAGCGTAATCGTCACCCAGGCGGCCGTCCACCGTGGTATCGGTCTCTATTTCCGCCTCCGTATGACCGGTCACATGCAACACTTCCAGATCACCGTCCACAAAGATCCCCCTCTTTCCCTCCTCGGAGTTCGCCGGCGATGAGACTGGATCAATCCGCCCGTCCGTAATGCGCAGTTCCCCCACCGATCCGCCACTGACTATATCCCCGGTGATATCACCATCAAACGTCATCTCGGTAGAGCCTTTATCCAGGGCCACGGCCGTCGTGTCCATCACGTCTCCGTCACCGTCCAGATCTGACCTGAACGTCGATCCGCCTGCAGTTGTAAAGTCGTTGAGATTGGCGCCATGGATGCCACCTGAGATTTCCAACGTCCCCACTTCAACACGTGAGGCCAGAAACCCCAGACCCGCCGAATTCCTGCGGGCATCCCGTATTACCCCGATGCGACCTGCCGATCCGCTTCCGTCCTCGATGACTATGCCGAGGTCATCCAGGTAATGATCACCGTCGAGGATCCACATACCATCAATATCACCGGGATTTTTCCCTGGATCGACGTACAAGTCCGTCTCGTCGGCGACGTATTCCTTCGACGAGGTCGCCACATTCATACCAGCAATAATGCCGTCGGCAGCATTTACATCGTAGAAACTTACTGTCAGGCCATTAATATCCACACTGCTGACGGAGGCAACACTGACATTCACACTGGTGCTTGCAACCTCTCCCCCCTCAAACAAACGCGCAAAATACATATTATCCCCGCTCGGCGCACTATAAGGTACCGCCCGGTTCAGAGTCCACGTGTTCTCTCCCTGGTAACTACCACTGCCAATGGAGTAATCCTCATCCGCCTCAAAACTCCCGTCACCATCATCCAGGTAGAACTCCACCCCGCTCTCGACGCCGTCAGGGTTTTCCACTCCGGAGGCGGTAAAGGTAATATCTCCCCCAATCTTGACCTCATCAACACTCGCATCGAGCCGTCCAACGTGGGGTACCTCATCAGCACCGTTTATCGTTATCCTAACAGTTCCCGTATCGGTTTCCCCGTCTCCATTACTGATTGTGTACTGGAAGCTGTCAGTTGCCGTTTCACCATCCACCAAAGATTCAAACTGATCGTTGGGATTATACACAAACGTCCCGTCACCATTATCGATAACCAGACCCGTCGTTCCACTGTCATCTATTCCGGTTATATTCAACGTATCACCGGTATCCGGCGCCGTATCGTTCGTCAGGACATTGCCAGTTGTGAAGGCACTATCCTCAGAAGTTGATTCCTCATCATCAACGGCCTGCGGGGGATCATTCGCCCCGTTTACAGTCATCGTCACCGTAGCCGCTGCGGAAGCGCCGTTTCCATCAATTATGGTATAACCAAAACTATCAGTAACCGTATCCCCATTCGTAAGATGCTCATACTGCCCATTTGGATCATACTCCACCGTCCCATTGTCATTGACGGTAACCCGTCCGGTGGTCGAATTAGAATCGAGATTGATTGTGATATTGTCATCTTCCATCCAGGTGACATCGTTCTGCAGTATATCCACGCTCACCGAAGTGTCTTCATCGGTAGTATCAGCATCGTCACTGGCTTCAGGCGTGGTGTCGAGACTGACAGAGCGCGTAAGCGTGTTGTTATCGAGTGTCCCCGGTTCATCATTCGTGGTGGTCACATCGGCGGGATTGGCATAATCAGATATATAATCAGAAAAATACTCCACGGAAAAAGACTCCAGAGTGCCCGTATCGTCAACCGATCCCTCCGGTGCTTCAGCGTCGCTCACTTCGATGAAGAAATCGTTACTTTTTGCAGTCAAATCATAACTGAGCTCTGAAATGTCGAGCACAATGTTCCCGTCCGGATACGGATCGTCCCCATCACTGGAGTTTGCCGGGGAATCAAACGTTCGGGTAGCCGTCGGGCTGGCCGGATCCCCGGAACCGATAATCACCTCCGTTTCACCCCGATCCGCATGATCTATATCAAATACGGCGACAAGCTCCGGATCGTATCCCACCCGGTTCTCGAACCATTGTCCCTCACCAACTTCCTCCTTCAAACATTCGTAGCTCATCCAGAAACAGCCATCCCCCGACCAGTTGGGTCCCCACGAATTAGCAATTTTCACTGCTCCCGTCTCCTGCTCCCCCTCTTCGATGTAACTTTTGCTATCATCATAGCCGGCGATCGTCACCGCGTGGTCAAGATTCTCGCCAACATAATTATCGACGGTTGCCAATTCGTATTCGGGGATGGCCCCGCTGTTGACCCCGATGCCCACCAGATTGCCGTTATCCAGGTGTGACTTCAGTGTACTCAGGCCACTTGAGTCACTTATATCCATCATCTCTGCCTGGGTTGAATCCCGATAAATGGGGGCCTGCCGCCATGGTTCCTCCCCCCACGCATTATCGGGGGGCCATGAGCTGGAATCAGTTGGATCGTATTCCATCACATCCCAGGTCGCAGCGCCAACATTTGTGGCCACATGGTGATTGGTGTCAAAAAAACTCCCGTAATCCGCTCCTCCATTGGTCTGGTGATACGTAAAATCAGGACTGAAGATTTTATCCTGGTATTCCTCTGAGGGATGTCCATCGTAGCCCCCTTCCCAGGTGGCTCCGGAGAGATCCCAATCATGTTCCATGGCTTCGAGAAACGTCTTTGTATAGTACGTATGAGACCATGCCGCACACGCGCCCTCTTCGCCCTGGTTACCGATCGGCGCAAAGTGCTCGCTGTTCGTCCAATCGACGGCACTCAGCAGAATCCGATCTTCCAGGTGTTCCAACTCCAATGACTGGAATTTATCTTCCACTCTCTCCTCCGAAGAGTCTGAAAACATCGCCAGTGGAGACGACATAATCTCCCTCTCAGTTCCAGAAAAACGAAAAATGTGTAAAATAACAACCTGCTTCCACCCGCCCACCTCATCGCTCAGAGATAGACCTTGCGCCGAGGATCGTTTCGAATCCT
>CAZXYF010000299.1:0-3000 GCA_964644705.1 uncultured candidatus Brocadiaceae bacterium
GACAAGCCCGGCAGCAGGCCCATCTGGAATAACGTGGTTTACCGAATGTTTACGCGAGATGAAGCGCATTTCGGGCTCAAAGCCACCTCAGATACCGTCAAAAAGTCCATTTGTGAACGTTTTTGGACAGCACTGCCTGCCGACAAGCATATTGCGGATCGCTCACACACAGAAAGGCAAACCGAACATGGATGTCAGCGAACTTGAACCTATGGACGAACATAACGAAACTTTGGTGGAGAATACGCATCCGCCGGGTTGGACCAACCCCGAGCCGATCGAACGCTACAACATGGTCGTCGTTGGGGCCGGCACCGCCGGCCTGGTGGCGGCTTCCGGGGCCGCCGGTCTCGGCGCAAAAGTGGCCCTCGTGGAAAAGGGGCTTTTCGGCGGCGACTGTCTTAATGTCGGATGCGTGCCCTCCAAATGCCTCATCCGGTCATCGCGGAAGGCCCACTCGCTCCGCAACTCTGATGAGTATGGCGTCAGCGCGTCCGGTGTTGAAGTCGATTTCCCCGCCGTCATGGAGCGTGTCCGGCGGCTGCGCGCCCGTGTTAGCGAGCACGATGCTGTGCAGAAATTCATGGATAAAGGCATCGACATTTTCCTGGGCGAAGCTCAATTCGCTGGACCTCATTCCATACAGGTCGGGGACACACAGCTGCAGTATGACAAAGCAGTCATCGCCAGTGGCTCACGTCCCCGTCAGCCGGACATCGACGGAATTGCCGACGCGGGCTACCTGACCAACGAAACCATCTTCAACCTCACCGAACAGCCCGATCGACTGCTGGTGATCGGTGGTGGCCCTCTTGGCTGCGAACTGGCCCAGGCCATGCAGCGACTCGGCAGCCAGGTCACCATCGCCGAGCGCGCCTCCCAGTTCCTCCGACGCGAGGATACCGATGCCGCGCGGATACTGGCCGATTCCTTCGAACGCGATGGCGTCGAGGTCCTTCTCAACTCCGAGGCCACGCGTGTCACCAAAGACGGCGATGAGCTCGTCGTTGAAATGGACGTCAACGGACAGGAACAGACGATCCGCGTCGATGATATCCTGGTGGGTATTGGTCGCCAGCCCAACGTCGAACAGTTGAATCTGGAGGCGGCCGGAATCGAGTACACAACGCGCCACGGCGTGGAAGTCGATGATCGTCTGCGCACCTCCAATCACGACGTATTTGCCGCGGGCGATGTGTGCCTGAAATACAAGTTCACGCACACCGCCGACGCGGCCGCACGAATCGTGGTGCAGAACGCCCTGTTCTGGGGACGCAAGAAATTCAGCGCCGAAACAATCCCCTGGTGCACCTACACCGATCCCGAAATCGCCCACGTCGGCATGTATGAACACGACGCCGAAAAGCAGGGAACCGAGGTGACGACCTTCACCCAGCCGCTGGACGAGGTGGACCGGGCGATCGCCGACGGTGAAGACGATGGATTCGTCAAAGTCCACGTCAAAAAAGGCTCGGATACCATCCTGGGCGCCACCATCGTGGCCAAACATGCCGGGGAAATGCTCAGCGAAATTACTACCGCTATTACCGGGAACATGGGGCTTGGAAGCATCGCCGGCGTCATCCACCCCTACCCCACTCAGGCGGAGGCCATCAAACACACGGGCGACGCCTACAATCGCACCCGTATGACGCCCCTGGTCGAAAAGCTCACCAGCAGTCTGATGTCGTGGAGGCGATGAACTGCCGAAAAAACACTTGTGTTTCGTTTTCTGTTTGAACGTTGCGGACGCGCTTCATGATCACCCACAGCGGTGAAAGAGCTATTCGTTCCGCCGGAGGACGATCAATGAAAAACGAAGAGATTTTAAAAAGAGCTCTTGAACACGAAGAAGAGGCGGTAGAACTTTATCGAGACTGGGCGCAACAGGCCGGTCATGGCGCTTTGCAGGACATGCTGGAGCAGTTTTCCATGAACGAAAGCTGGCATGCCGCTGCCGTACGTGCAAAGCTGGAAGCGTTAATGGACCAACAGGACGAACCGACAGAGTAAGCGTGACGAATACTTTCGGGCATACTTCAACAGAGGAGACCTACAAAAAATGGATCTTCAGGACAAAGTTGCACTCGTCACCGGTGGAAACAGCGGAATGGGCCGCGCCATCGCCACCACCCTCGCCCGCGAAGGAACGAAGGTGGCACTGCTCGCACGTAACGAGGACAAATTGCAGGCCGTCCGGGAGGAGATCGAATCCGCCGGAGGAACGGGGAAATCCTTTCCAGCGGATCTCACCGAACCGGAAGCCGTAAAACACGCCGTCGCCTCCGCCGCCGCGGAATGGGACCGACTGGACATCGCGATTAACAATGCGGGACTGGGCATTTTCAAGACCGTCGAAGACATGGAGCTTGAAGACTGGGACAAACACATCGATGTGATGCTCCGCGGGGCCTTTCTCGTGACCAAACAATGTTTGCCCTACATTTATGACCAGGAGCGGGGACATGTCGTTATGGTATCGTCCCTCTGGGCCAAACGTTTCTGCGCACAGTGCTCCGCCTACACCGCCGCCAAGTTCGGTGTGCGCGGTTTCGCACAATCCCTGCGGGAAGAAGCACGGGAGCATAACGTCAAAGTCACCAACGTGATGCCGGGAACCGTGGACACACCGTTTTTCGACAAAACGGACTGGGAGACGGACCTCAGCCGGGCACTGCAGCCCGAGGACGTAGCATCAACCATCGCCCACGCCCTTCAACTGCCGGATCGGGCAGCGATTGAAGAGGTCACCATTCAGGCAATCAAACCCGACCAGTGCACGTGCTGACAAAATGCTGCGCATTCAAAAACTCCGTTCTATCCCGGATTTTACGGATATTTTAGGTGTGTTCGGGCGATTTTATAGCCCCTTTTGAGCTGTCAACATAGCACAGGTCGTTTGAACACAAAAATCCGGGCTAAATAAACGGCGCACCAAACCCTGCAGCATAAGAATAAGTGGCAGTAAGACATCGAAGGTCACGATCATACCGTTTCGCT
>CAZXYF010000300.1:0-2979 GCA_964644705.1 uncultured candidatus Brocadiaceae bacterium
GGCCCGGGGGGGCAAACTGCAGCGACTTTTCCCCAAGGGTACACCGGATGTTATTACAGGCTATTTGGCGAATTGTGGTTCACTGTATTTTCCAACGGATCAGGAGTTCTGAGAATAGCGTTTTAAGACGGACATTTCAGTCGTTCAGGGCCGTCATACCTAACAAGATATGCCGGGCCGTTGGCCCTGAAACAATCCCGCAGGGCTCGCGTGGGCTGAATGCCCGCATAGGCCGGGGGGATGTCGAGAGCGCCGCTCATACGTCCTTATTTTTCCGTCCCCGGTTTCAGGTCCGTGTCCGGGGCGATGACAACCAGTCGCGGATGGAATGGATACGCTCCGCGGATGGCGTTTCGACGCACGGGGTCCTCGCCCTTGATGCTGTAGATAAACGCGACGAGATACAACTTGCCGTCCGGGCCCACCTCCATGCTGTGACACTCATTCACCCTCCGGCCCTTTTCCACGGTGATGGGGCCGTAATGCCGGAATTGTTTCGTATCGAGGTTGTAGCTGACCAGGTGGGTTACGCCGCCCCAGCCGGTGCAGGGAGTATACCAGACCGTTCGGTCATGGATCCGCAGCACGCAGGAGGCCGGTCGGT
The DNA here is from genome assembly GCA_964644705.1 of uncultured candidatus Brocadiaceae bacterium. Taxonomy (GTDB): domain Bacteria; phylum Planctomycetota; class Brocadiia; order SM23-32; family SM23-32; genus CAZXYF01. Next base: position 605 of record CAZXYF010000300.1, read on the forward strand.
TGCCCCAGAGACGGGGGATGTCGGGGTGCAGGCTGTGGACGACCTCGAATCGTGCCTTCTCGCCATCCTTCGGCGGGTAGAACCGGCAGAGGGTTTCGTCGAAGCTGCGGAGGAAATAGAAACACTGGTCCTGTTCATTCCACCGGGTAAGATGGCCCCCGCTGTGTTCCCACTGTTTGCGCAGCTTGTCGCTGACATCGTCCCCTTTGAGCTCTTCGGGCAGCGGCATGTCGATGTCCAGAATCCGGATCTTGCCGGTCGATGGATCGTATTCCCATACGGTGCCGTGAGGGTGGCGGAACCCATAGACGCGACCGTCTTTGGTGATCATCATGGTGAGTCCGCGGGGCCAGTTGGCGTCGCTGCCTTTCCAGGGAAAACCCAGGACCCGTTCGCTCCGCGTTTCCGGGTTGAAAACGGTCAGCAGACCCCGATGGTTGCCCAGCCCGTAGAGCAGGTTCCGTCGGGGGTCGTGTCCCACGCACAACAGACCATCGCGTGTGATGGTGCGGCCGAGGTTTGTTACCTCGCCGCTCTTCTTATCGATGGCCAGCCAGTAGCCGCCCTGGTAGGGTGTGGTGTAGGAAGCATGACCGTCGCACGTTCCGCAATACACCACGTCGCCGTGTTCAAACATCTGGGAATGAATTTTGTCCTGGGTGGGGGAGTTGAGCTGGACTTCTCCGCAGGCTTTTCCGACATCGGTAAGATGTTCCACTTCGTCTTTCTTCATGGAGTACCGGAACAGTTGGGCGTGCTGGAGTCGGTCGTGGGAACTGACGGCGAAATAGACGTATCCGTTATCGGTATCGGTGATCCCCAGCCATTGTCCGTCGAGATACGGCCACCGTTCCAGGCTGTGGCTGTCGGCAACGACGTGGGGCTCTTTCCGCTCTTTGTCCGTGAGCGTTTTACGGTATTCCTGGGGTTCGAAAGGATCGCCGATCGGGCATTTCCCGGTGATGAAGTTCTGCGACGCAAGGAATTTATCGGTCAGAGTGAGGGTAGTGAGGATCTGTTGTTCCGTGCCGATTTCGGGGAGCGCGAACGCGTGTCCCCAGTCTTTCTGGCGGTGATATTGAACGGCCCCGCTTTTTTTAGCCTGGCGGACGAACCGATCAACCTGTTTGATGGGCACCACTCCGTCGTCGGTACCGTGGATAAGCAGCATCGGGGGGATCTCCTCCGACAGGTGCTCGCTCGGGGAGAGAGGACGGGCGCGTTCTTTCCAGGACTGGTCGTCGGGAGTGTCGGACCGCGGTGCGACGCCCGGATGGTTTTTCAGCCAGGGGAGAGCCGTCAGGTCCAGGCAGGGGTTGTAGAGCACGGCCGCCGCCGGACAGGTCTCTCCATTCACTTCCGCCGTGGCAGTCAGCGCCAGCATGGCGGCGAGGTGTCCCCCCGATGACTCACCCATGACGACGATTTGTTCGGGATCGATTCCCAGCCGATCCGCTTCCACCACCATATACCGCAGGGCGTCGCGGCAATCGGTGACGATATTGTCGATGCGCACGTCCGTTGTGCGGTCGGCGAGGCGGTATTCGATGTTGATCGCCACCATGCCGCGTCGGGCGAGATACCGGCTGTGCAGGGCGGTGTATTTTGTGCCGGGAGAGGTCCATCCGCCGCCATGGATAACCAGTGCCGCGGGCCGCGAGTCGTCGCTGCTGTGGTCCTTGGGCGTATAAATGCGGGCTTCCAATTTGGTGGAGCCGATCTTTTTATATATTTCCCGGCTGTTCGGGAACGGGTTCCTTTTGAGGTGATGCAGGGCGAGTTTTTTCTTCTTCCCGGCCCGGGCCGATCCGCACAGGCCCAGGGAAATTGCAAGGACGATGAGACAAACGACGGATACGTTTTTGGTCATGTTTGTGTCTCCGGTGGAGTGGCGAATGATCGGACAATATGCCCATACCTTCATCAGTACACTGTACAGGAGTGATACGCACGCCGACAACCAGAGATCTGGGGGTTGTGGGGGAGTGGTTTTGTATAAGTTTCCCAAGATTTTGCTGTCGTATGATGCTGTATGGTATGGGCAGAACCCCCTGCGCTTGCCGCGGGGAGGGTTCGGTTTCAACCTTAAAAAAACGGCGAACAGACGAAATAAATCCTCCGGGCTTGTCCCGGAGATCCTTAGGTTTCAACCTACACACAAAGCCGACCAATCAAGGCAATCCTCCGGGCTTGTCCCGGCGATTCTTTGAGACGAACGTGGTTTACTGAATACTTACCCGGGATATTCTTGGTGGCTGCCAGCGCCGCGGAAACAGTCCGTGCCGCGTCACGTCAATCTTGTGTCTCATTTGTGGCTTCCGATCCGTCCGAATCTGAGTCTGACGAACCCCAATGTGTTTTTGATGACTCTTCAA
>CAZXYF010000301.1:0-2959 GCA_964644705.1 uncultured candidatus Brocadiaceae bacterium
AATTGGAGCTTTTCCGCAATGCGTAGTGATCTTGATATTGCCCAATCTGCCGAGCTTGAAACAATCGAGTCTATTGCTGACGACGCTGGCATCCAGCGCGATGAACTGGAGCTGCACGGCGACTACAAAGCCAAGGTTGATCTTGACATCCTTGATCGCCTGTCCGACGAACCCGACGGTAAATATATTGACGTCACGGCAATAACACCCACCCCGCTGGGAGAAGGCAAGACCACCACGACCGTTGGTTTGACTCAGGCGATGGGCAAACTGGGCAAAGACGTTTTTACCTGCATACGCCAGCCCTCGCAGGGCCCCACTTTCAGCATCAAAGGCGGAGCCGCCGGCGGCGGGCATTCTCAGGTCGTCCCGATGGAGGATTTCAATCTGCATCTGACCGGGGACATCCACGCGATCAGCGCCGCACACAATCTGATAGCGGCCGCCATCGACACACGAATTATGCACGAACGCAATTATTCGGACGAAAAATGGGACCGACTGTCCGGTGGTAAACCCAAACTCAACATCGACCCCTATTCCATAAGCTGGAATCGGGTTGTGGACATAAATGATCGGAACCTCCGGAACATCATTGTTGGATTGGGTAACAGCCGCGACGGCTACCCCCGCGAGAGCGGTTTTGACATCACGGTGGCCTCCGAAATTATGGCCATCCTTGCCCTGGCCACCTCCCTGGAAGATATGCGCGAACGCATCGGACGCATCGTGGTGGCCTACGACGTGGACGGAAATCCGGTTACGACGGAGGACCTGGAAGTTGCGGGTGCCGCCACCGCACTGATGAAAGATGCTCTCATGCCCAACTTGATGCAGACGCTGGAAGGACAGCCGGCGTTTGTCCATGCGGGGCCGTTTGCGAACATAGCCCACGGAAACAGTTCCATCATCGCCGATCAGATTGCGCTGAAACTCTCCGATTATGTCATCACGGAATCCGGCTTCGGTGCTGATATTGGGATGGAGAAGTTCTTCAACATCAAATGCCGCTACAGCGAACGCGTGCCCGACGCCGTTGTTCTGGTTGCCACGGTCCGAGCGCTGAAAATGCACGGTGGCGGACCGAAAGTGTCCGCGGGCAAAGATCTTGATCCCGAATACACCGAGAAGAACATGGACCTGCTCAAGAAGGGTTTCTGCAACCTCGAGAAAAATATTGAGATCGCGCAGGAATTTGGCATTCCGGTCGTGGTAGCGGTCAACCGATTCGCCACCGACACGGACGAGGAGGTTCAGTACCTGGTGGATAAATCCCGGGAAGTGGGAGCGTTCTCCGCCGCCGTCAGCGAACATCACGCACGGGGAGGCGAAGGCGCCGTGGACCTGGCTGAAGCCGTTGTTGAAGCCTGCGACGCCGATTCCGATTTTGAATTCCTCTATCCGGTCGATGCCAGCATCAAAGAGAAAATCGAAACCATCGCCCGTGAAGTTTACGGGGCCGCAGATGTCGATTACTCCCCCACAGCCGAGGACCAGATCCAGAACTTCGAGGAGAATGGGTTCGGCGAACTGCCGATCTGCATGGCCAAAACACACCTCTCCTTCTCGCATGATCCCAAACTTAAAGGCGCACCGGAAGGATTCACCATGCCAATCCGCGAGGTGCGTGCAAGCGTGGGCGCCGGCTTCATCTATCCGCTCTGCGGCACCATGCGGACGATGCCCGGGCTACCGTCCAAACCGGCCTACGCAGACGTCGATATCGACGAGGACGGCAACGTGGTGGGGCTGTTTTAGGCCTGTTGCTGTCTGAAACACTATAAAAAGCCTCCAGGAACTCGTTTCCTGGAGGCTTTTTTCTATTGGGGAAAACCTCAGCTAAACCGGACAGTTTACAAAACTGTTTCCTGGGGTATACTGAATCACAGAAGGTGTGTCTTCAAAGGGAGGGTGAAGTGTGAATATTGCAAAACGGGATTCAGCGATAATCAGTGTCGTTCTGGCCGTGTGCGCCCTGCAGGTAAGCCTCATGCCTGCACCTGCTTGTGCCGGCGCAATGTCGGCGAAAGAGGTTGCCCAAAAATGGAATAAACTCAAGGGAAAACACTGGACCCGCCACGACATGCAGCTTGCACTCAAACTCTCCGATGCAGAAAGCCTCCTGTTCGACACACTCGCCCAGCTGAAGAGAAAGCAAAAGTTATCCTGGGGTGCTATCGTCACGACGATGAAAGTCTGTGAACAGAGGCCAGGGGCTATGAAGGAGTTCTGGTCATACGTAAAAACATACGGATTCCATCCCCGTGAGGTAGCTGAAGTTTTCAGGAAACTCCCGCCCAGTGAAACACATCGGTGGTATTACTTCGTCTGGCGTTCGGGTGGCCCTCAGGGATACATGCAAAGAGGCAAAGCGGGTAAGGATACGAAGAAGAAAACACGCAAGTATTCTGAAGGGTATTCGAAAAATGAGGTCCTGGGGATCTTCCAGCGTGCGGAATACGACGTCAAACTAATCGAAAAGTACTTCGAAAAACGCAAAGCGGGCATTTCCATCAAAGCAGCCTGGGCGGATGTTCGCGAAGAAGTGCTCGCGCGACAGAGGAAGAGACAGAAGAAGAAAGCGGAGAAAATCAAACAGAAGCGGCAAAGAAGAGAGGAACGGAAGAGGAAATTGGAGAAGCTGGAAACTTTCAGGAAAAAGCAACAACAGGCCAGGCAGGATTCGGATGACAAAGAAGAAAAAGTAAAAACCACTACCCTGCAGAACCTGTTAGGAGGAGACTCCGATTCGGAGGATAACGCGGAAAAGAAAGCCGGGGACACCGAAAACAAGAAGGAAGACAAACAGCCAGCGGAGACCGGCGAAGACTACGAAGGCGCGTAATCTTTTTGACGCCGCCCTGAACTCCGGAGTGCGCTGGCCTGCCAGCGTTTCTCCTTTTGGGGAACACTGCAGCGCAAACATTCAACTTTGAACTTTTACCCTTCAACCTTCAAC
>CAZXYF010000302.1:0-2950 GCA_964644705.1 uncultured candidatus Brocadiaceae bacterium
GCACGCATCGCGAAACGCTATTTTGGACAGGCCTGCTGCCCGATGTACCTTTCCTATCCGCTTTATGGAGATACAACATGAACGATATGACCGAACGCGACGGTGCCGTTGTTGTCCACGGCAACGCCCGGTTTACCGTCATCAGCCCCGTTTGCATCCGCATGGAATACCATCCCGATGGAGAATTTATCGATGCGCCCACGTTGTTTGCATACAACCGCGACGCCGGGTGGGAGGACTATGAGATTGAACGCGATCCCAATTCCGACCGGCACATCACCATTCAGACCGGAGAGTTGAATCTCTCCTACAGGGCCGGCGACAAACCCTTCTCCGGCGGTAACCTGTCGTGCACGTTTGCAAACCGCGGCGAGGAAGTAACCTGGACGCCGGAGATGCGCAACAGCCGTAATCTGGGCGGAACGCTCCAGTCGCTGGATGGTCGGCAGGGGTCGGTGAATCTTGGGGAAGGATTGCTCAGCCGGGATGGCTACTATTGCATAGATGACTCCGCGAGCCACATCCTGGTGGATGACTGGATCCAGTGCCGGCCGGAGGATGCCGGTCTCGACTGGTATCTGTTTGCCTACGGGACCGATTACCGGGCCGCGTTGCGGGCTCTGACCGAGATCGGTGGTTCAATCCCGATGCCGCGTAAATGTCTTCTGGGGTCATGGTACAGCCGCTGGCATGACTATTCGTCGCAGGAATATCGCGATCTTGTGGACGAATATGATGCTCGGGACTACCCGCTCGACGTGCTGGTGTGGGACATGGACTGGCATCGCCAGGATGCCACGGAAGGTCTGGGGTGGGCCTGGACCAAAGGGTGGACGGGGTTCAGCTGGAACCGGGACTTGCTGCCCGACGCGGAATCGTTGCTTGGCGAAATGGATGAACGGGACATTGCGGTTGCGCTGAATGTTCATCCCCACGACGGTATCCGGAGCCATGAGGACATGTATGAGCCCTTCATGCAGGACCTCGGTCTTGACCCGGAGGAGGATGAGGTGCCGCTTTTTGATGCGGGGGACGAGGATTATATGGATGCGTATTTCAAACACGGACACGCACCCCACGAGGAGGCGGGCGTGGAATTCTGGTGGGTTGACTGGCAGCAGGATTGTCTCATTCCCTACGTGCGCAGCGTGCCGGGTCTGCGGCATCTGCCGTGGTTGAACGAGTTGTATTTCCGGCACACCTCGCGGGGGAATCGCCGCGGCGTGAACTTCAGCCGCTGGGCCGGATGGGGCGATCATCGGCATCCGATACACTTCTCCGGGGACGCCGTTTCCACGTGGGATATGCTCGCGTTCCAGGTGCCGTTTACCACCACCGCCGGAAACGTGGGTTGTTTTTTCTGGTCGCATGATATGGGCGGTTTCACGCAGTGTGAGGAGCCCGAGAAGTATGCCCGCTGGCTGCAGTTTGGAGCATTTTCAGCAGCTATGCGACTGCACGGTCTGGGGCGTGATCGTCGCCCCTGGACCTGGGCCGAATGGGCGCAGCCCTCGATGCGCAAATCGTTTGAATGGCGCAGCCGATTGATGCCCTACACCTACAGCGCGGTGGCGCGCAGCTGCCGGGATAGCGAGCCGTTGTTGCGCCCTCTGTATCTGGACTATCCCGAACGCGATGCCGCATACCGGAATCCCCAGCAGTACCTCTATGGCGACGCGTTTATGGTTGCACCGGTGGTGACGCCGGGAGAGGGCGGCGGGAAGGTGGGCCGACAGGTCGTTCACTTCCCCGAGGGCACCTGGTATAACTGGTTTACGGGCGAACGTTTGGAGGGGCCCGGCGAATACCTGGTCTGCGCGGATCTCGAGGAAATGCCCCTGTTCGTCCGGGCGGGAACACCGGTTCCCATGCAGCCGTACCGGCGGAGGCCGACCAGCGCTCCTCTGACGGAATTGACGGTGCGCTGTTTCCCCGGTCGGCCCGGTGAACCCCGAGAGTTCGTTCTGTACGAAGACGATGGCGAAACCCGGGAATATGCGGACGGGAAGTTCGCGGAAACGACCATCCGATACGAAAGGAGCGTGGACGGTCTGATTACGGTCACCGTGGAACCGGTTGAGGGCAGCTACCCGGACATGCCGGAGACCCGGGATATCAGGCTCGAGCTGGCCTGCGTGGAGAACGGCCGCAACGTGCGTGTCGATGGCGATGAGGCGGAGTGTGTTTTTGATGAAGACGCACTGACCACCGTGGTCGAAGTGCCAGAGGTTGCCGTTATCGAAGGCACCACGATAGAGCTGCATGCGGATGAGGTGGATGAAACTACCGCACGTGAACGAGCCATCGCGCGACGACGTCGGGCTCTGCAACTCGGCGACGAGGATACGTCGGTGGAGACCGAACTGGCGCTGCGCGGGGTGGGGGTGGTCCATAAAGATGAAAGCTACTACCGTGACGGAGCCGATCCGGTTCCAAAATTCTACGCGCCGCCCGGTGTTCTCGATAAGGACCAGGCAACGCTGGAACTGCTGCGGGGAGATGATCCGGTGGCCAGCATGGAATACCGCGGTAAGGCGGGTTATCCGTTCGCGATTCCGGTTCCCGAAAACCTGCGTGACGGAGAGTTACGGGTGAGAGTGCACGCCTGCATCGATGGTGAAGAGGTGGTGTATACGACGAAAGGCTGGCATGTGTGATGGAGCCGGTGTTTCTAAATTGCGGAAGGATGGATGTTCCAACGAATCGTGGAGGGCCACGGCCCGTCAGATATTAGGCTCTGTCTGAGAAAGCGGTCGTGGGACCGAGAGCAGTCCAATTCGCCGCTGGCGCGGACGCCGAAGCAGGCCTATCCGGTGGAGATAAGCCGATACAGGCGGACAAAGCCAGCGGTGAATTGGGCCGCTCGAATCCAGATCCGCTTTTTCAGACAGAGCCTAGCCCGGACAGCAGTGGTCTGAAGGACCACGGAGGTCTGGGTTCCAGGATGCCC
>CAZXYF010000303.1:0-2915 GCA_964644705.1 uncultured candidatus Brocadiaceae bacterium
CTTTCTCTGGCTGCCGAAGGATATGAGGTCGAGGTTTTCGAAAAAAATGATCACGTCGGGGGCAAACTCAACCTGCTTGAGAAAGAAGGCTTCTCCTTCGATCTCGGTCCCTCCATCCTGACGCTTCCGCGATATTTCGAACAACTTTTCGCCGAACACGGAAAAGACCTGGACGATTACATAACGCGACGCGAGGTCAGTCCACACTGGCGTTGCTTTTTTGAGGACCGGACCCAAATTGATCTCCATCCCGATCCGGCGGAGACCCGTTCGGCCAACCCCCTTTTGACAGACGATGATCAGGCGGACATGACACAATTTTTGGACTACTCCCGCCAACTGTATTCCGCCGCCAAACCGGGGTATTTCGATGAGGGTCTGGACACTGCGTGGCAGATGTTTCGCCATGCGGGTCTGAGCGCCCTGTGGAAATTTGATCTTTTCCGGAACATGGCCCGGGGAGTTGAGAAACGAATCGACAATGAATATCTGCAGGACATCTACAATTTCTTCGTGAAATACGTTGGCTCATCCCCCTATGATGCACCAGCCGTGTTGAATCTCCTGCCGCACGTCCAGTCCGAATATGGACTCTGGTATGTGGATGGAGGCTTGTTTGAGCTCGCCAGAGCGCTCCATCAGCTGGCCCGGGAGGTCGGGATTGAGCTAAACCTGAACACGGAAGTAACAGGTCTCACAAACAACCGCGGGCGCATCACCGAAGCTCAGCTGGCCGATGGCACCTCGGTAACCGGTGACCTCTTCGTGAGCAATATGGAGGTCATCCCCGCCTATCGCGATTTGCTCGACGAATCGGAAAGTTTTTTGACGGAGATCCAGAAGTTTGAACCGGCCTGTTCCGGACTTGTTCTGCATCTGGGCACCGACCGCGAGTATCCGCAACTGGCTCATCACAATTTTTTCTTCTCCGATAATCCGCGCAAACACTTCCGGCAGGTCTTTCACGACCACACACTGCCCGACGATCCCACCGTTTACGTAGTGGCGCCGGCCCGAACCGATCCAACCCAGGCCCCGGAGGGCTGCGAAAACATAAAAATATTGCCACACATACCCCACCTGCAGGAAAAACCGTTCGACGAACACCAGTATGCTGACCTGCGGGAACGGGTGCTGTCCAAACTCGAACGCATGGGCCTCGACAATCTCAGGGATCACGTCATTGTCGAAGATGAGTGGCGGCCCGAGGACATACAGCAGACATATTATTCCAACAAAGGTGCCATTTACGGGGTCGTCTCGGATCGGAAGAAAAATCACGGGTTCAAAGCCCCCAAGCAGAGCACGAAATACGAAAATCTGTATTTCGTGGGAGGCAGCGTTAATCCCGGCGGCGGCATGCCAATGGCTGTTCTCAGCGGGCAACAGGTACGGGATCGCATTACCAACCAGTAAATCAATAACTTTTTACGGAGGATATGGATGACCAACAAACGAATCGGCGTAATCGGAGCCGGTCCCGGTGGGCTCACAGCAGCCATGCTGCTGGCCCATCGCGGGTTCGAAGTGGAAGTGTTCGAGCGTAATGATCACGTGGGCGGACGAAACGCCCCCCTGCACATCGGTGATTACACGTTTGACACCGGTCCGACGTTTTTGATGATGAAATTCATTCTGGAAAGCATTTTTGAGGACACCGGGCGTGAACTCGACCGTTATCTCAACCTCACCCGGCTTGACCCCCTCTACCGGCTCCAGATAGGCGACGTCGAATTCTATCCCGCAGCGGACCTCGAGGTAACCCGGGAACGCATCGCTGAAACCTTCCCGGGCAACGAGGAAGGTCTCGATAAGTTTCTTGAAAAAGAAAACAAACGCTTTGATACCCTCTACCCCTGCCTCAAGTGTGATTATTCCAGCCTGACAGATTATCTGAGCACCACCTTTCTGTCCGCCATTCCCCAGATGTCACTGGGACGATCCATCTTTGGTAACCTGGGAAAATACTTCGACAACGATGACCTGAAGCTGTGCTTTTCCTTCCAATCCAAATACCTGGGCATGAGTCCCTGGTCGTGCCCCGCCTTCTTCACCATGCTGTCCTATATCGAACACGCTTACGGTATCTACCACGTGGAGGGCGGGCTCAATCAAATATCGCAGGCCATGGCCGAGGTCGTCCGAGAGGAAGGGGGAAACATCCACCTCAACACGACGATCGATGAGGTCCTCATTGAGGAGGGCCGGGCCGTCGGCGTACGGATGGACGGCGGAGACTCGAAAGATTTTGACAGGATCGTACTGAATGCCGATTTCGGGCACGCGATGGGGAGCATCATTCCCTCAGAGCATCTTCAAAAATATACGCCTGAAAAACTGTCGAAGTGGGATCTTTCCTGCTCAACATTCATGCTTTACCTGGGCGTTGACCACGAGTATCCCGATCTGCCGCACCACAACATCATCTTTGCCGACGACTATGAGAAAAACGTGGATGACGTCATGGAACGACAGGCAGTGCCCGACGACCCTTCTTATTACGTTCAAAACGCCAGCGTGACCGATCCCACGCTCGCCCCGGATGGGAAATCCACCATCTACGTTCTGGTTCCAGTGCCCAATACGCGCTCCGGGCTCAACTGGGCGGAGTTGAAGGAGGACTACGCCAACCGCATCGTGGACACCCTGGACGAGGAGGCGGGTTTCACGGATATCCAGGAACACATCGAAGAAAAACACATCATCACGCCCGACGACTGGCAGGGGAATTACAACGTGTTCGATGGCGCCACCTTCAATCTGGCCCACACCATTTTCCAGCTCCTGTATTTCCGGCCCCACAATCGGTTCCAGGAAGTCGATAATCTGTATCTCGTCGGCGGTGGCACGCATCCGGGCAGCGGCCTCCCCACCATCTATGAATCCGGCCGCATATCAAGCAACCTGATCTGCGA
>CAZXYF010000304.1:0-2898 GCA_964644705.1 uncultured candidatus Brocadiaceae bacterium
CGTTAGAGGAAGATGTGCCATGAAAACCTTGGGAAGCTTATACAAGACTGCTTATATGCCGGGCCTTCAGCCCTCAACATCATTGCCGCTGCCCCGCAGCCCAGACCTCCGCGGTCCTTCAGACCACTGCTGTCCGGGCTGCTATTTGCCGGGCCGTTGGCCCTACAACAATCTCACAGAGCTGACGGCAGATCATAGCCCGAGCTGGCGTGGGCTGAAGGCCCGTACCGACATGGGAAACGACTCCAGCGCAAATTTCTCAGAACATCCAGTACTTGACTTTCCTGTACACTTTGCGGGCGTAGATGGAGGCATACGTGGTCTCGCCCGGCAGCAGAATATTGGCTTTCCCGGTCATACCCGGCTGCAACCGGCGGACCTGTTTTGATTGGCCTTCCGTCTCCGCCACGCGTGGAACGATCACATCGGCCATGAATACGTTGGATTTTTTGTACGTCACCGAACGCACAGCAATTTTCTCGATCTCACCCTCAATTGTCGGGATTTCGATAAGTGATCGGAGGCTGATACGAACTTCATAGCCTTTTCCCACCTCCGAGACCCGCCCGTCCGGAACAGCCACTTTCACTTTCACCCGTTTGCTGAGTTCACCAATTATACAGAGCGGCTCCCCTTTATTCACCGTTGTCCCCACCAGTTGATCCGGTTCCTGCGGATTGAGTATGGTTCCGGTAATGGGAGCGGTCACCCGACATCTATCAAGCTTGTCCTGAACCAGTTGGGTTTGAGCTTTCTGAGCGGCGAGTTCGTGCTCCAGAGCTTTCAACTCGGCCAATTCCTGCCCGCGTCGATCACTGGCCCTCGCTTTCTCCGCCTTTCCCCTCAGTTTGGCAATCCGTGCACGAAGGTTCGATGCTTTTTCACGAGACTTGCGCAGTGTGAGCCGAAAATCACGGGTTTCAAACTGGATCAGTGGAGATCCTTTTTCAACAATCTGACCCTGGTCAAAGGAGACTTTTTTGATATTCCCCGACACCCCTGCCGTCACCGTACGCTTGTGCAGAGGTGCCACATAACACTTCGCCTCGACTTTTTCGGTAACTTTGTGCAGAGCGGCGAACCACAGGACAGCGGCAATCAGTATGATTACCGCCGCGCTCTTAAAATACTTGCCAAATTGGAAGGGGCCCCGTTTTGTCTCAGTCCCTTCATCAGCGACACTCCGGGCGTAGAACCCGCTCAGCGGCATGCTATCAAACAGGCGGTGATTGCATACGGCCGACGCGGCATGTGATGCGTAAATAGTCAGCAGAACCTGCTCAAACGAGCTGGGCGGCTCTTCTGAAAAAGTTTCGTAAATAAGGACGCCCGCGCGTTCCTCCCCACTTGTCAGGGGATACGAAAGAACCGATTTCGTATCCGTCATAAGGGCGTAGGAATCCAACTCGTTCCGCAGCTCCCCATTTTGAACCGCTGGCTGCTCCTCCGACTCCGGGAAATATTTGACCGGGTCATCGGCATCCAGAACGAGTTCCCCAATCTGGCAGACCAACTTGGACCAGGCCCCTTTATTCTCGGTCTCCACCACACCGCTCACAGCTTCCACATGAAGATTTCCGTCTCCATCTGCAAGTAGCAGAATCGCCCGGTCGATCGGGGCGATTTCCATGGCGGAATTCACCAGGACGGTGGGCAGATCATCGGAAAAGATGTAATGCTGAAGCTGAAGGATTGCTTTGCTCAGGTGATCAATGTCCCGACGTTCCTGGTGCTGCACGCTCAGGACACGGTGAGCTTCATACAACGCGTAGTAACCGGTCAGGGTGCGTGCCAGACTGACACGGTGTGCGCCGTCCTTCTCCCGAAAAGGTGGAAAGACCAGCCGGATGCCACCAAGTATCTGCCTCAACCCGTAGATAGGGAAAAAAGCCACGCGGCGACATTTTTCCGGGTCCGGGGCCATCGGATCAAAATCCGAGGGTCGATCCGCAAGAACTGTAGTTTCTCCATTCTCGTAGGCGTTACGCAGTGCCTCTTCCTGCTCCCTGTCGCCCACAGAGATTTTTTTGAGCGCTCCGACCTCCTCTTCAATCTCCTCACAGCGGACCAGTTCATTCTCCCGGACCAACCACATGGTGGCAGCTATCGCCCCGGTCCCCTCCATAACCAATCGCGCAAGTTGCCGATTGAACGAATGGACAGGTGGGGCATCCCGGCTCAGCTCAATTAACGTCTGGGCTGTCGTGGTCTGTTGTTTATCTTCTGGCACTTTTTTCCCGTCAGGGAACTCCCATGTGAGTGGAGGTCATTCCGTCCGCCGATGTTCCCTCATTCTCTGATCGCTATTCATTTCCCTGAGAGGAAGAGGGCTGGTTCATTTCGATCTCCCCGAACTGATCTTCATAATTCCGCACGACCTGGCCTAAAGACATGGCCAACCGTTTTGCCGTCCGTGGAGTCAACACAATCTTGTTCTCAATCGCAACCGTATCTGCGTTTCCGAACCGAGTGCCGAAACTCACCATCAATGAGTCCTGTCCCCCGGTTACGGTGAAGAAATTGGAAAACTCCGTGGACCCTGACGTGTCACGCAGTTGTATCCTCTGTTCACCTTCGTTACCAATCTGTCCCGCATCCGCGGATACTCCCTGGTCATCGGCCATCATCCACTCTCCATACTGAGTAAGTAAAGATTACATTGTACACGACACGATCAAAACACAGTGCAAACAGGTTCACACCTGAACCGCTCTTCTCCTACGATCATTATGAAACGGGCATTCAACCCTGTCAAACTGACCTCATCCACGTTCACGGCCCAGCGTTCCCGTCTGCCCCGTCGCGGAACCTTTACGGCTCGATGCCACCACCCGAACACACCCGTTCAACTGGCCAAAAAGGTTCTGATGATATACTGCTGCGTTTCCTCATCCATAT
>CAZXYF010000305.1:0-2880 GCA_964644705.1 uncultured candidatus Brocadiaceae bacterium
ATGTGGGCGGGACCGGAAGTCCGACGTATTACTACCACACCAACAACCTCTACAATGTCCGCGCGCTGACTGACAGCAATGGCGATGTGGTGGAAAGATACCGTTACACCGCCTATGGTGAGCCGACGATACTGGACGATGCGGGCAACGAGCGCCAGCGAAGCGCCGTCGGCAATCCATACATGTTCCAGGGGCGCAGGATGGATAGCGAGACCGGCCTGTATTACTACCGCAACCGGTACTACTCGGCCCAGCTCGGGCGGTTTGTAACGCGCGATCCGATGGAATATGTGGATGGGTACAATTTGTATGCGTATGTGGCAGGAAATCCGCTGAGATGGAGGGATCCAACTGGGGAAACTAGGGCCGACTACAGTGCGTGTACAATGTGGTGCTCCATAATCTGTCTGCTGGCCCCAGATCCGCCCTCATTTTGTGATGTGGGATGCTACGTCATCTGTCTCCCTGCCCTTTTTGTCCCCGAGGAGTGCCCGGAACCTGACGAAAAACCCGATCCAGAGCCAGGTTCGACTTGCACTGCGTCGCGAGATGTGACAAACACTCCCAATGCTGGCCAATGTAGGAAAGGACCCGCAACCTGCAAGTATTCTTGCACTGTGGGAGGAGGCGATACAAAAGAGAAGTCGCTTACCAAAGTCGTAAGGGTTCAGGCAATCAGGAAGACGCATCTAACTTGCCCAGAAGAATACCCGCATTGGTGGAATCATTGGTGCCTTGGCCCTAATTGCACTGACGAAAAAACACTCATTTACGTACCGGGGAGATGATATGTGGGATTTACTACAACTTAATTGGGCGAAAGTATCTATTATCCTTTTTATTACGGGTGTTCTCGGGCTTTTATGTCTGGGAGCCAATATTGCTGTAGCTGAGGACATCCACGAGAAAGTGCGCCAGGGGAAGCGTAAGGCTGTAAGAGGGATACTCGAAAAAGAGCCGGAAAAGATCGAGGATAGAACTGTGAAGGGGCAAACTCCCCTGCATCTGGCAGTTCGCTCTGCACAAAAACAGGTTGTTGCGATGCTGTTGCAGCGCGGGGCGAAAATAAATGTTCGTGACCGTGAGGGCCAGACGCCTTTATTCTACGCTTGTGTGCCCCCGGGACGGGGGCCATGGGAGGATATCGTAGATTTGCTCCTGACTCACGGCGCTGATCCAACCATAGCGAATGATCTGGGCCGGGGACCGCTCTCTATGATCGCAGGGATGCCGTCTTTCGTGGGTAATGCTGAAATGGCCAAGAGGATCGCAAACTCTCTTCTATCAAATGGGGCGGAGGTGAACCGACAGGACTACAGAGGGGACACTCCATTGCATGTGGCTGCTGGGGTTGGGCTGGTACCGGTCGTTAAAGTGCTTCTTCAGCACGGTTCAGACCCAACTATATGGAACAAGGAGGGCCAGACTCCCCTACGATATGCGTGTGGTTCCGAGCTTTTGGAACAACGAATTGGAAAGGTTGTCTCCGCGTTTCGCCGAAACATGAAGGTAGAACCCATACATAACGCAGCGGCGGAGGATAAAACGACGAAAGTTGAGGAGCTACTGCAACGCTCCCCAGAACTGGTATCACAAAAGGATCCGGCCGGATGGACGCCGCTTCAATGGGCCATATGGAATCAAGCTAATGATGCTGCTCGACTTCTCCTGGATTCGGGGGCAAAGGTCAACGCGGAAGGGGCTGGAGAGTTGCGCCCCATTGATTTGGCCGCCTGCCGAGGTTTCCCCGGACTTGCGACAATGCTTGTCAGGAACGGTGCGTTTTGTACCGGAAGTGGCTCAGATGGATGGACGGCACTCCATTTTGCCGGACACTGGGGTAGTCCGAAAGTGGCTGAAATCCTACTAAACAATGATGCGTATGTGAATGCGCGAGATGATTGGTGCTACACCCCTCTGTGCCGGGCGGCCCGAATGGGACGTGTGGATGTATCTAAAGTCCTGATTGCACATGGAGCTGAAGTAAACGTCCGCGGAAAGCATGGTCAAACGGCACTCCATTTTGCAGCCTGGCAAAACGTTCCAGATTTGGTCCGAATCCTGATTGAGGCTGGAGCCAACGTGCATGCTCGAGATCGTTTGGGTATTACTCCTCTTTATGATGCAATCCGGGATGCGCAAAACCCCGAGATAGTGGGACTTCTGTTGGAAAACGGAGCTGAACCGAATCCCGCGAATAAAAGGGGAAGAAGAGCGCTCAGTTTTGCTGATTCGCCGAAAACCGTCGAATTGTGTCTGGAGGCCGGGGGAGACGTGAATGCTGCAGGCCAAGAGGGCATGACGGCCCTTCATTGGGCTGTACAATGGGGAAAGAAAAAAGTAGTGAGGGCACTTTTAGACGCAGGAGCAGATACGACGAAAAAACGAAATGATGGTAAAACGCCGATGGGTCTGGCGCGGCAGGCTGGTGAGAAAGGGATCATCCAGCTTTTGTCGGAAACGGAAGCGGAATAGGTTTACATCCTCTTCTGCAATGTATAGGGGACGGACCATGTTATAGGCATGTTCAGTAAGTGGTTACGACAAAACGGGGGGCAGAAAACCAGTTGCTTGTTGCTTGTTGTTAGTTGCTGGTTAAATACAGACGGCGGACGACCGACGATGGACGATGGGGAACGGAGGTTGGTTATTTGTTATTGGGGATTGGTTATTGGTTGACGACATAACGACGTCGTGCGCAGGCAAGATTTCTGCGATGGGGTGAATGCGAGGGAAGCGAATAACGAATAACGAAGGACGGCCAGTTGCCCCTTGGTCGAAGATCCGTCGTACGGCTGATTAGCAGCGGAAGGGCGGACGGCGATGATAAAGGAGGGAACAGCTGGCGCGTGAGAGAAGCCTCTCCGTCTTACAGTTGAT
>CAZXYF010000306.1:0-2847 GCA_964644705.1 uncultured candidatus Brocadiaceae bacterium
CACAGGTACGCCCCTACCGGGACAAGCCCGGCAAGTAGGGCATCACAAAACGCACATGGTTCACCGAAACCTTACACCCCCTTTTTGTGGGAACGGCCCGGTCACCGACCGAATCGTCGGTCCGTATCGATGCGAAAACATACTGGGAGGGAAAGCGGACCGGAAAATACATCCCTTTTATCTGAAATAAAAGTAAACGGCCACCAGCAGAGCAATGAGGATGATCGTCAGTTCCGTGGTCATGTGCGTCAGCATCAGCATGTAATCCAGGCCCCATATCCAGCTCACCAAACTGATGAGCATGGTTGGGATTGCGATCATGAAGACTTTCCTGGTGCGAACTCCCATCAAATATCCCACAATCGCCCCCATTAATGTGCCGGTCCATGGCAAAGGAAGCCAGATAAAAAGTGGCAACCCCACCATCCCGAGTTTTTCCACGTAACGCTTGTGACGTCTCGCGGCATGTTGGGTGGATGCTGCCATTTTGCCAATGAGCTTCATCTCGGCCGCCTGATGGTATAAACCGGTGAATAAAGGGAAAAAAAGGCACAGATGCATGAGATTATAAGCGGTGAGAATTATCAGTAATTGAAGGGGCGCCAGCCCCATATTCAAACCCGCCAGAATCGCACCGGCCAGTCCGCCAAAAGCCGTCGTGGCAATCATCCCGGCAATTTTGGCTACAATTTCGGGCTCATACAGGGCAATCCCTCCCATTATCACCACCTCAACTATCAGTATTATGCATCCCACGTTAAAGATAGATCGGTGTGAATCCGGGGATTCTCCAAACATTGTTCATATCCTTACTTTAGGTTGTGCACATTTGCTCGCCTGTGCCCCATCGACACGATCCCTGCGCCCAAGAGCTTCTGTCACATAATCAGCGACCTCCTGCGGGTGGATACCCTGAAAACAGTTCACCCGATTACACTGGTCAACAACACGGGCCAGTGAGCAACCGACGGTTTTATTCGGGCAGCCCCCCTCAAATACCTTCGCCGGCGCATCCTGACCGGATTGTCCGCCCTTTTGGTGGTGCGATTCGTATCCATACACCTGTGGAAGGGTGGATCCAAAGAGTTCGCACAGCGCGGTTCGATTCCGTAGTGGTGTCCGACCGGAGGCCCGTATTTTTTTCGCCGCAGCCATGTGGAGCGGGCCGGTATCCCCGCTGACATAGACATCCGCCAAATCCATTGTGGCCGCGTATGCGTCAATCGGTAGATCTGGGGGGATGAAACTGATTTTCCGACGCAGCGGTCGGGGTATGTCCGCACACACCCTTTCCGCAATCCCAGAAAACGAAAACCCATGCGCCATCAAAAGCTGCTCACAGCTGTCAGACTTTACAATACGCCGGAGTATCTCCATCTGCAATCTTTCGTCAACAAGTGTGTATTTGCTGGACGCATCCGGATTAAAAATAACTGTCTTCTGACTCTCACTGATACCGGCTTCCAGCATCCAGAAATCACGCTGTCTCAACGCCGAGTCGCTGATATATAAACAAGGCGAAGGGATTGAATTTAATGGATGAACGAACTTTCCGCCCGATCGATACGGATTCGTCAGTTCATTCACATATTGCACGATATTCCTGTTTAACGAAGCGCTGCCCTCCTGTTCCCCCAGCAGTTTGGAGAGCACCAGGAGAATCATTCTCAGTGGTTTTATGACAGGGGTGTCCGCAGTGTTCAGGACTCGATCGTCCAAAAAGGGGCAAAAGCTTAAAACCAGATCATATTCGCGTCGCGCAACCAGTTGCCGAAGAAAGTCAACCTCCTCGTCCGTTGGGGTGAAGTTCCCGTCAAACAGAGGTAGATGCCGATCAAACGCTGGATTATGCCGAATAATGGGATGAGCTGTTCGGGTGTACACATAATCCACAGCGCAATCGCGGAAACGGCGTTTAAACACCTGTGCCACCGGTTGGAAGTTAACGGCGTCCCCGATATTGACATCGGCGATGCACAGAACCCGATTGACTTCCCCCGCCCGGCTCATGTGTTTCTTTTCCCGGTATCGCAGAAAGTTGTGCACACAGCGGTTATCCGCCGCCCCACGGGTGAGCTTTTGAACCCACTGAGGGGGGAGGTGCTTTAAAGCAACAAGAAAAAGATCCGGAATATTCATGATTGTTTGAATAGCAGGGTTCAGATTCATGCTGTGGCATTGCTGTCCAAAACGTTCTCACACGGACTTTTTGATGGCCTCCGAGGTGGTTGTGAGCCCGAAATACGGTTCATCTCGCAAACCGCCCCTAAATATGTCGAGGCAATGGATCTAACCTCTTTATCTTTGTCTTTGCCTTCGTCTGCCTTTCTACTGGTGCTGAGATTGCCAAAAAAACAACGGCAGATGTTTGGTAAAGACGAAGGTAAAGACAAAGAGCTATACATCCCGAACTGGCGTTTTGGACAGGCCTGATGCTGTGGGCAGAAAACCGTCGATCACCAGTGAGATCGGCCCGGGAGGCCTATTCGGTCACATCTGCAGAAGGCGCAACCGTGAGCAAACGCGTCTCAACTCTCATTCACTATATCCGCCCGATATTTGAAGGATGTTACATCAATGTTCTTTTTCCGTCGTTGCTGGGTGGGAAGTGGCAGAAACAGCACGATGGAGCGGCCTGAAAATTCCGGATCTAACCGTAATCCCGAACATTTCCCCTCTTTTTCTCTATTCTCATAAGGGACCGGCGGCGCTATAGGACATGCAACGCGCTTTTTACGTCCCTCTGGCGTCTTATAGCGCCGGGAGCCGCTTAGTGGATTTGCGATTACAGTCTTGAATCAGTAGAGTTAACGTATGTATTCGGTAAACCACGTTGCTGCATCTTTG
>CAZXYF010000307.1:0-2845 GCA_964644705.1 uncultured candidatus Brocadiaceae bacterium
TGGGACCTCAAGGGACCGGCAGATCAGGGCGCAAGATCCGGGCGAAGGTTAGGTTCTAAGGCCCTATCGCGTTGTTTGCGCATCTTCGGGTAGTGCAGAAGTACGCCTCAACCGGGACAAGCCCGGCAGCAGGCTCATCTGGAAGGGCGTGGTTTACCGAACACATCCATTGTAAACACCTCTTGCTAAACCCTATGCGCCGTTTATATAGTCTTTGTCCGTAAGATGCAGGCTATATCATTTGATTCCCTGTAATCAGACGTTTTAATGAGTGTTCATTCGTGTTTATTCGTGGTGGACCAGACGCCAGAGGAGATTGACGGTTGAAATCAGTATTGCTCGACGAATCCGAACGAGAGGAGATGCGCCGGAAGGTGACGGACACCGACTGGGCGCCGAAATTGGTGGATCGACTACGGAAATCCATTGAGCGCGATCCACGACAGCCTGCCAATTATTATGAGACGATTCAGTATTACATCCACACTCCCGCTTTTGCGCGGCAGGCCCGGGATAGGGCGCTGGTGTATGCGGCCACCGGGGAGGAAGAGCCTCTGAAACCCATGGTGGATGCGTTCCGCCGCGAGTTTCGCCTCGATGCAATGGACCAGCCGCTGGATGCCGAGCCGCCGGCTGAGCTGGGTGGAATTAACACGGACAGAGTAAAAAACTGGCGTCCTGCCCAGTGGTCTTACAATCTGATGCGGGGACCCTATTTCTACGCTTATGATCTCACGCGGCACCATCCGGTGTGGGATCGGCAGGGGCTCGGAGAACGACTGGAACAACGGTTCGCGGAAATTCTCAGGATACAGAAACCAATGCTTGCCGGGGCGCGCGGTTGGGGTAACACCACCACCTGGTTTGCCGCCGCGGGGGCTCTGCTGGGGGCTATGCTCGGGGACGATGAAGCGGTGGATCTGGCCATCAATGGTCCGATGGGATTCAAATCTATTCTGGGGTTTCTGGTGGACGGGCACTTCTGGCCCGAACCCGTATCGTACGGCCATCATTACGTCAGCTGTGTTCTCACCATCGTCGCCGAGGTGGCGCGTCATACCGGTCGGGAGGATCTCTATCGGTGGGAAACCAGCGAGGGCGTATCTTTGAAGAGCATGTATGACGGTCTTTTAAAACTCCTGTTCGCCCATGGCCGTTTCGGCGCGAATGCCGATGGGGGCGGCACGTCCGAATACGCCAACTTGCGCCGGGAAGAAGAATTCACCACATGGAACAGCCCGGTGGATCGGTTGTGGAATCATCGACATAATCGCAACGCCAACAAGTTTGAGATTGCCTACCGGGCCTACCGGGATCCACAATATGCGTGGGTTCTGTCGCAGGAGCCGGAACGGGATATGTGGGACCGGGAGTTCTGGGGCTACTCCGCCCTTACACATGGCGTGCCGCTCGGGGAAAGCACGCCTCCGGATGCAACCAGTCACGTGTGGCGCTGCTACGGTGCGTCACTTGTGCGCGGGGACGAAACGGCCGATTACTGGAATGGGAATGCCCCTGCCGTGTATCTGTGTAAAGGCCAGAATCAGGCCCACGGACACAGCGATACCGGGAGCATCATACTGAACGCCCTCGACCGCAATCTTTATCCCGATCTCCAGTACAAGTGGAACTATCAGGCCCGGATCGATCCCGAAACGGGAGAGGACCTCAACCCCGTTCCCTACAGCAAAACCCGTTTTGCGCACAATACGGTGTCGGTGGATTGTGGAGAATCAACGGGCCATGTACCGCAGTTGGGCGGGATTCGCCGCAGTGGTCCGATGAAAATCACCTCCATCTCCGACGGGGCGGCACAGATGCGACGCACCGTCGGTGTGACTCCCGAATACGTTTTCGACTGGGTGTGTGTGGGGAGGCTGGCCGGCCCCGAGGAAAAACCCGAGCATACTTTTGACTATCATCTGCACGGTCTTGGTGTGCCGGAACTTGATGGCGTGGAGGACCTTGAGAAATACACCACGCTCGGAGAGGAGTATGGCATGGGCGTCATTGATACCCGGTCGGATGCGCCGGGTAATCAGTGGATCCGGCCCGGTAAGGCGGGTAGCACGGACGGCCAGTGGCAGGCGATCATGCGGGAAGAGCGCCCCCTGGACCCCTCGGAACCACGGGGCGTCTGCATCCGTGTGCTCGGCGAGCAGGACACGAAAGTCATCACCGGGAACGTGCCCGATTACGTCAGCATGGAAGGTTGGGACGCCACCCAGCCGGAGGAAGGGTCTCCGTCACGGCTGGGCCTGTTGGTGGTGCGGCGCAACGCCCCGGCCACGGAATTCATCGTGGTGCATCAGCCATTCAAAGGCACTGGTCCGGCGCCGATGGAAATCAGCCGCAGCGGCGACGAAATTCAGATTGGTGGGCCCGGTTTTTGCGATACCATTGAGCTGCCGTCACTGGTGTGCCGACGTGAAAGAAAATCTACCGGGAGTGGCGAATCGATGGACGCTGGCAGCTCATCTCGTTAAGCGGTCCTTCACAAGTATGCTGAAGTTTCTGACAAGCGTCTATAGATCCTACTCTCACGCTATCCTGCTCGGATGATACACTGATTCAAGGATACAAAGGCCCACACTGAATCCCTGCATCCTTGTATCTTTCACCGGACACCCTCTAAAGAAGGGATTACCAGAGTGCGTTAAAACTTAGGTTCAGAACTTCTGATCCGTTGGAAAATACAGTGAACCCCAATTCGCCAAATAGCCGAAATAACATTCGGTGTACCCTTGGGGAAAAGTCGCTCCGTTTTGGCTCCTCCGGGCCTGCCCCGGAGGTCCAGATGATTAGCCACTACGTGCGCCGACGCACCAACCAGCCCTCCATCGGC
>CAZXYF010000308.1:0-2821 GCA_964644705.1 uncultured candidatus Brocadiaceae bacterium
CCCGTGGCTCCGTCGCTTAGCTCCATCGCCACGGGCTATGGTTTGAGACGCCCCTATAGTGGTCCATTCCACTTGTTTTTGCGGGTTCAGAGCCATCCTGCCGAGGCCAGTTCGAGGCGCGGCGCCAAAGTCGACCCCAGTGGGTCACTGCGAAGCCGCAACAAAGAAATGGTCCGGCAGGATGGCTCCCGACGGGCCGGGCGGCGGTGGCTCATCTGCTGCGTTGCCGTTCGGCGTGGACCCGATTGGGTCGAACTTCTCACTGCGCCTTGCATCTGAACCACCGGCGCTCCGGCTGAACCGGCAAAAACAAGTGGAATGGACCACTAGGGCTAACGACACAACAGATTCGGTTTGCGAAATTTGCAAACTACGACAGTGAACGGGACCCAAGGGCGTGAAACCGGAACGAACTTTATTCAGCCCGCTTAGCTGTAAACCTTCAGTAAACCACATTATTCCAGATGGGCCTGCTGCCGGGCTTGTCCCGGTTGAGGCGTAATTCTGCACTACCCGAAAATACGCAAACAACGCGATAGGGCCTTCTGGCAGGGCACTGGAGCCATCAACACAATCCTGTGGTTTTTTATTATGTCCGTATTCTGGACAATTTCAGTTGCCTCCCCGTTTCAGGGACAGGGATCGGTATCCGGCGGAGGGTTGAACGAGGGAACATAATGCTCGTTGCTATCATTGCAATGACCGTCACCACTATCCTCCTCGCCTGTGGTGTCCTCAAACACTTGATCGGACACATGCCCATCGACATAAAGATAATTCGACACCTGATCGTGACGGTCGTGTTTAATTTTCCCCTCCCAGCGACATAGCTTTTTAAAGGCCGGATATCCCTGGTGTGTCAACACACTGCCCTCGTTTGTGGAGTTGTTTCCACACGCATATAATCCGACTGGACGCACTTTACTTCTCCCGGACATCGTCATCTGGACAAAATCATGTGCAGCGATATCCAGTCCACACGCCGCCCGAACGTGGTTCTTCTGTACACGGATCAGCAGCGATGGGACGCCCTGCGCTGCGCCGGTAACCAGCATATTCACACCCCCAATCTGGACGCCCTGGCCGATGATGGCGCCCTGTTCACCCACAGCTACTGCAACAGCCCCGTGTGCATGCCCAGCCGACAGAGTATGCTCAGCGGGCAGTATCCCTCATCCGTGGGCACCACCTGCAACGGCGTCGAGATGCCCGAAGACATGCTCACAATCCAGAAGGTTCTTGGACGCGGCGGTTACCACACCGCCAATCTCGGCAAACTCCACTTCCTCAATCACTCCGATCGCGATCACCGCGAGGCGCATCCCGATTACGGTTTTGATGAGCTGCTCATCTCCGATGAACCGGGCTGCTACGATGATGCCTACATCAAATGGGTCCAGGAGAAAGACCCGGAACAGGTGGACAACTGCCGGTGCACAAGCCCACCCGCCGTCACCGAGGACCGGATCGAAAAACAGCCGCGGGCACCCCATCAGCCGTACGTCTTCGACGGTCCTGAGCACCTCAGTCACACCGCGTTCGTGGCGGAGGAAACGGCTCGCTACATCCACCAGCGGGCTGCCATGGGACCGTTCTTTGTGATCGGCGGATTCTACGCGCCGCACGCCCCGCTCAATCCGCCCCGGCGATTTGTGGACATGTATGATCCGGAGGAACTTCCCCCACCAGCCGCGCTTGAAGGACAGGACCGTTTCGATCTTTCCACCGCGGAGTGGCAGCGGATTAAAGCATTCTACTACGCGCTCGTCAGCCACGTCGACGATCAGGTGGGACGCGTCATCCAGGCGCTGGAGGACACCGGCCAGCGCGATGATACCCTGGTAATCTTCACCTCCGATCACGGCGAGCACCTGGGTGATCACGGCAGGGTCGCCAAAGGCCCACCGGGATACGACAGCTGCGCCCGGGTACCGCTCATCATGTCCTACCCGAACGGTTTCGACTGCGGCCAGAAACGCGAAGAGTTGATTGAGGCGGTGGATATCGTCCCCACAATCCTGGACTACTGCGGGTTCCAGATCCCTCCCATCATGCAGGGCCGTTCCTTTCGGTCCCTGCTGGACGGCAGTTCGTATGAGGAACGGACTTCGGCTTTCCTTGAACTGAAATTCCCCTTCAAACGGTCCTGGAAAACAATCCGCACACGTCAGTTCAAATACTGCACCAACAGGTCGGGGCAGGAACTGCTGTTTGATCTCAACGAAGATCCCAATGAACTGCACGATGTGAGCGATAACATCGAATACGTTGAGGCCCTCCACGAGTGCCGGCGCGAATTGTTGCGTCGCTGGTTCGACGTGCAGCAGGAGTATCCGTTGCGCAGCGCTCAGTACTGATTGGGATTTCGCGGGCTGCTGCCTTAGAATGATACCCGAACGACATTCAGAGGATTGAGGAGAATTGGCCGTGCGAGCCCTTTTCAAAACAATTGGGGGGATTTTAACGGATCACACCGAAGTTGCCTTTGCCTACATTCATGGGTCGGTACTGCATTCCGAAAATCCCAGTGACGTTGATGTCGCGATCTTTATTGAATCGGAGACGCATCAACAACTGTCGGAAAAAGGCGAGATAACCCTTGAATGTGTGATACCGCTTGAGATGGAAATCGAAAAATGCGTGGATCTGCCCGTTGATCTGCAACCGATCAATACCGCACCTCTTGCTTTCAAATACCGGGTTATTTCCTCGGGCAAAGTAGTGGTCGATACGGATCCCGCTGCACGCGCAGATTTCGAATCGCTCGCCTACGTTGAATATTTCGACTTTCGACCTCGACAGGACGAATACATGCAGGAGG
>CAZXYF010000309.1:0-2788 GCA_964644705.1 uncultured candidatus Brocadiaceae bacterium
ACAAGCCCGGCAGCAGGCCCATCTGGAATAACGTGGTTTACCGAATGTTTACAATTGTGAATCAGAGTGTATTTACAACAACTCAAAACGACACCGGTTTGGTCTCCGACCGAGCCGTCAAATGTCCGTGTTAGCTCTTTTCCTGCTTCGATGGATGCAGTATATCTTCTTTCGAGAAAGACTCCTGAAACTGTCCCGGCTCCCATCCTTCCGGACGTCGGTGTTCGAACTGTTCGCTGAACCAGGCCGGAGGTTCAGGTATGCCCTCCTGCAGCAACGCGTCATCGGTCTCCGACACCCAGTTGGCAAGCCGCTGACGCATGTTCTGGAGCACGTCCTGATGTTCGGTCGAATCCGCCAGATTATTGGCCTCATTCGGATCGAACACCAGATCGTAGAGTTCTTCGATCTCCCGGGATTGTTCCTTGTAGCCGTATTCATCCAGCATCCGCTCGGCCGGTCCTCTGTCAACACCGTACACTTCGTCCGGATTGAATCGGCGAATGTATTTGTAACGTTCGGTCCGCACCGCACGCTGGGGTCGGTAAAAGGCGTGCCAGTTTTGCTCGGTGAATAGCTGCTCACGAACACCGTTTTCCTCCCCCCGGAGCATCGGCGCCAGTGAATAGCCCTGCAGCCACTCGGGTGAGGGGATATCAAGCAGGTCACAGAGGGTCGGGTACAGATCAAGCTGCGATACCAGCTCATCGGTAACACGCCCGCCGCGCAGCTCGGGCATGGATGCCGGCCCCCGGACGATGAGCATCACTCCGGTTCCCCGGTCCGTCAGGGTGCATTTCATCTCCGACATGCCCGGACCGTGATCGGTCGTGCAGATCACCAGCGTATTGTCGGCCAGCCCCGCCTCCTCCAGAGCCGCAAGAACCTGCCCGGCTTTCCGGTCCCAGATTTCCACGCCCTGCTTGAAATTGGCCATCTCGCGGCGCGTGGTATCGTTATTGGGGAGGTGCGGAAACGGCTGACAGTAACGCGGATCGATATCCTCGGGTTCCTCCTCCCACTGGGGCGTGTAAACCGCCGGGTGGGGATTATTGCGGTGCGGTTCGGGGATCCCCACCGACAGGAAAAACGGCTTATCGTGATCGGCGTTCAAATACTCGGTGGCCACATCGACCGTGGAGGGATGGTGCGGACCACCCACCTCATCCATGTTCAGGATCTCGTCGTATATATCCCGCACATCGTGCCATGGTTTCCGCGCCACATGGGTCGTTCCGGCCGCCGCGGTTGTGTAGCCATTGCGCCCCAGATGGTTGGCCAGATGTTTGGAGTAGTCGTTCAGTGAAAACCCAAAATACTCGGAGGCCAGTCCATACATCCCGCACGTGTGCGGCGCCTCGCCGGTCAGCAAACCCGCGCGGCTGGGAGAACAGGTCGGCGCGGCGGAGTGGGCCTGGTGAAACAGAATCCCCTCCTCGGCAAGGCGCTGGAGGTTGGGAGATGGGATGGCATGACCATACGGTTCGATAAAACGTCCAACATCGTGAGCATGGAGATACAACACATTCGGGCGGGATGACATGGCGTTATCCTCTAAATGGTTAGATCAGATCACAGTTTACTGAATTTCACAACTTGGTGGCTTTTTCCGACGAATCAAACGTTTCATGAGACGGCTTATTTCTGGAAGTCGCGGGATCGCGGGTGAAAAAGATTTCTGCGGCTGCCCCACCTGCAACCTGGGAAGCACAACAGCCGTGACAATCTTATTCACCCATGGCACAAGACCATGGTGGTCTAATGCCCGCGTTAGTGCAATCCTGGTATGTCGATACCAGGCAAAACGTGATTTGCACAATGTATCGACGTTGACTGGCAGAAGCGGGACTCGATTATCACAAACTTGATGAGCCGTTAACAGTGCAAGACTTTAACCGTTTCCGGACCGGGCGTAAAATGCACAGTTTTCAATGGCCTGAGTTCGTAAAATCCATCAAAGCGTTCTGAAAGAAGATTCACGATGCCTTCCTGGATCACCTTTATACCAGACTGAATCGTTCTTTCGGGGCTCTGGAATTTTGGTGAAATTTTTACCCCGACCTCTCGGGCCTGCAACAATTCCACGATCCCGCTGTCAGCAGTTGCGAGGTAAGAACACGAGCGCCTTTGGATGTTTGCACAGCTCGCGCACTGACGAATCGTGAAATATACGCGCTAAAGCAAACGACAATCGTAACGGAGTTTGTTCCTGTCAATCAGTCCGGCAACCGGTCGATGTTTCGGTCCAGGATCCCCTCCATCAGACGTCGGTCAAGCTCACGCACCACCGACTCGTATTCCGGACAACGCGCAACGTTGACGTTTTCGTCCGGATCCCTCTCAAGATCGAACAACTCGCAGTTTCCGTCGTTTGGCAAATGGAGCACGTCTCCTTCCGGATCGGCATCGCTGTAGCGAGTGTAACGGTAGCGCCGGGTGCGGATGAGGTATCCTATCAAAACCCCGAGGCCTTCTGAAAGCGCATTTCCGGGAACGAACGGTGAGCCGCCCACTTTGAAGCGCGTCCCGTTTTCCGGTGTGTGCTGGTGTTCCGATAAAAGTCTCTGTCCGGTGTCCTTCACCCTGGTGAATGGTAAATGTTCGTTAAAGTGCTTCTCGTGATGCCCTATTTGCCGGGCTTCTCCCGGCAGGGGCGTCCCTGTGCACTACAGCAGGCGTACCACGCCAGGCGATAGGGCCTTCTGGCAGGGCGCTGGAGCCATCGTCGAGCTTCTTCGTCCATCGCCTTTGTCGGCCTGTTTCCGGGCCCACGCTCTGACAGCCGACG
>CAZXYF010000310.1:0-2777 GCA_964644705.1 uncultured candidatus Brocadiaceae bacterium
ATGCGGATATAGGATCACAGCCCCTTATCTTGCTCCATAATCCTTTGCCATCATCTGCCGTTTTTGGAACCCCAGGGGACGGGCAGATTAGGGCGCAAGATCTGGGCAAAGGATTACTTTTCGCTTCGTGAGAAATGCGGGCCGATGCAGATGTGGCCGATTGGACCAGGCGCTTGCGGGCGATTATACTGCTATTCTGGCATGCCCATCGCAGAGGATATTTGCGAGATTCAAGAAACCTCCAGTAATGAGTCAGGTTGACATTTTATGACTGAAAACGGACAGAATGTGTACGCGGAGCTGTATGATGCGGCAATGGATTTGCTCGACCTGCGGCTGTGGGACGAGTATGAACAGGATGAATGTTTTGCCGTGGATGTTCCGAATGAGGATTATCCCTTCGTAGGAACGATTATGGGCCAGTCGGGCCAGGAATTTGGTGTATCGTTGGCTTGCGGAGAGAATGCGTTTGCTCATTTACGGGCCATGTGGGATTTTGATCCGTCCGAGGAAAAGATTAACAGAATCAATATTATGAGCGTGAGTTATGAACCACTCAAAAATCTGCATCCGATGCAACTGGAGATGGTGGAGAAAGCCGGACGCAATCCGGACCCCACGAAGAAAGTCCCGGTCTTCACGGTCAAAGAACCCGGGAAAATGGTCCACGACGCCAATCCAGATGAAGCGCGTTCTTTGCTCCAGGTGACGCGTGGTATCCTGCAGGCACATTCCCGCGGTTTGTTGGAACCGAAGACAATTAGTGAACCCGAGAAGGTCCTCACCCTCGTGGTGGGAAACAGCGGTGACGGCGCAACGCGGGTATTGACCGAATGGCGAAGTTTTGCCGGGCAGGAATTTGGCCAGGACGAAGCTCTGGAAGCGCCCCCCGAGGATCTCTGGGATTTGAGCCAGCGTGATTCCCATCTGCTGGTCGGTTTTCGGATGTTACCGGTCGCCATGGAGGAGGGCGATACGGTGGGGATTGTGATGGCCGCCGATAAGGATTCCGAGAAAATTCTTGGTTGCCAGCCCGTGGTGGGAGCGGATTTGCAGGAAACGGCCTCTTTGCTCTTTGACCTCATCCGCGGGGAGACCGATGTTCCTGGCGTGGAGGCGGGAGTGCCGGCGAGGATTACGATGACGAACAGGGATTTGTTCTCCTACATGAAACCAGCGCTGGAATCGCTGGGTACAGAATGCAAATTTCGCTCTCGTCACCCACTTTTGCAAGGTATGTTTGAGGATATCGTGTCCGACATGGGGATTGAGGACGAGATGATGGATCCGGGTTTGCCGGAAGAAATGGGGGGGATGGAGACTGGCGCCGCCGCTAACGGAGTGGAAGCAACGGGTGAACTCCGGGCGTGGGAACAGGCCGACGGGGATTTGTGTGCCCGGATGGGGGAAATGGTGCTGGATGGCGGACCGGGCGCCTGGGCTCTGGGACGCTATTTCGGCGATGAAGAGACGGGCGAGCGGCTGATGGATGCAGGCATCGATCTGATCTTTGTCACCTTTCTCGATTGGTGCGCCATGGATTATCGGCCGAAATCGAGCAGCGATACATACGCGGAAAAATTGTCCAACGAGGATCTCCCGCCGCGGGAAGCGCAGCTGCTTGAAAACCGGATGGAAACCCATCCGAGCCTCTGGTTGATCGAGGAGGTTTTGCCGGAAGGGGGGAAGATCGAGATGCGAGACGTCCTGCTGGGCGGGCAAAAAACGGTGTATGATCCAACCCTGACGCAGGGGGCGGAGGAGGGCGATTGTCTGTGTGCGAGGGTGTATGAGGCCGGGGATTATAATTTTATTGGTATGGTCGGGCCCATCATTCCCCCGATAGATACTGGCGCCGTGCTGCAGTTTTTGGATGAGGAGGGGATGGAGTTTACTGAAGAAGGTGTTCGCGAACATGCCGAATTGTTCGGGCATCTCTGGGATTTCCTGGAAGATCCCGAACCACCGACCGTGACGAATGCGGACGGGACCGATGCGCGTTTTCTGGCCATTCTATGTGACACTTCTGACCCCGACACCGTGCGCGAACAGTTGAATGAACGAGATGATGTTGAGCGTATGGAAGATGTGTACGTTTGGTCAGGAGATATTGGTGGGGGAGAGCGCGATGTGCTTGCGCACATGTGGTTTCACGAGGGGGATGAGCTGTTTTGCGTGCAGGTGAACTCAATGGAACGAATGGAGATGGCACTGGATCTGGTGTGTGGAATCCCGAGCCTGATAGTGGAAGACGTCGTTGAAATATCCGCGGAAGATCTTATCAATGAAATGGAGGCCGAGGGGGAACCAGACACCGCAGCCCAGAAACTTTCCGCAAAGGAGCGCGAGGGTATTGAAGAGGAAGTCCACCAGCATTACATGGATTGGCTGGATACTCCCTCTCCCGCCCTTCAGGGCGAGACCCCGCGGGAGGTCTGTGAGACTGAGGGAGGAAAAAGGCGGGTGGCAGCAATGATCCGTTCATTCGCTCCGGCGGAAGGCCCCGATGGGATGAAATTGGAAGCTCCGAAAAAGGAGATGTTCAAGGAGCTCGGATTGGAAGATCAGGGTTTGTAACCCGGGCGTTCCCCCGTGCCAGGCGTAATTGTGGAGTCAATTATTGCCCAATGACCACCAGATCCTAAGCGGTCCGAACGAAAAACTTCCGGGTTTGAAATCGGTTTCGTGTGGGTCAAGTGTATCCTCAGTCCCGAAGGGGCGCACTCATACTAAGCGGTTGTGCATAGTGTGCCGTGGAAAGGCACAGGATTTCAGCA
>CAZXYF010000311.1:0-2768 GCA_964644705.1 uncultured candidatus Brocadiaceae bacterium
GGACAAGCCCGGCAGCAGGCCCATCTGGAATAACGTGGTTTACCGAATGTTTACAGATGTCGCCGTGTGCGCGGCGATGAGCTGGGCCGTTTCTCCGGCGATAGCAAGCTCTTCATTGGTCGGCATGACCACGACACGGACCGGGCTGTCGTCGCGCGCTATATCGGCAGGTAAAGAGCCCGGTGCTTCATTTTTCTGATGGTCCAATTGAATCCCGCACGCGCCCAGATCCGCGCAGACCGCCCTGCGGACCTCGGCAACTTCTTCTCCCACCGTATCGGTGAAAATAATGGCGTTCGTGGGCGCCGCGACGGTGAGGTAGGATCCCAGGTACTTCCGTATCCGCCACATGTAGGACTGAAGGGTGTCATCAAGTCGGTCTCTGTGCGCATCGTCGGCATCAAGTTCGTGCAGCACGTCGCGAATGTCCGATGATTGACCGGAAAGCCCGAGGACGCCGCTCTCCCGGTTGAGGAGATCCTCCACCCGCTGTGTGTCACACTGGTAGCGCGAGAGAAGTTTCAGAACGACGGCCGGATCAACATCACCGCAGCGGGTACTCATGATTAATCCCTGCAGCGGGGAAAAGCCCATGGTGTTGTCAACAGATTGGCCATTCCGCACGGCGCAGAGACTGGCCCCGCCGCTCCCGAGATGGCAGCTCACCGCATTGAAGCTGTCGTTGGAAATGCCGAGATATTCCGCCGTGCGCTGGGTGACATATTGATGACTGATGCCGTGGAAACCGTATTTACGGAGTCCCAGATCGCGGCGCAGGTTCCGGGGGAGCGCATAAGTGCAGGCGGGCTCGGGAAGGGTTGCGTGAAACACGGTATCGAAAATGACCGTCTGCGGTATTCCCGTGTACAAATCCCGGCAGGAATCCAGCAGCCGCATGGCCGGAGGGTTGTGGAGGGGCGCCAGATCCTCGATGGATGACAGGCGGGACATCACCTCATCCGTGACCAGGGCGTGTGTGGTGAACTCCTCACCACCATGGACCATGCGATGGCCAATGGCATCCGGTTCACACCCGCCATCTGTCAGCAGATCGTTGATCGCCTCGAACGCGGTGGCGTGGTCCGGCATATCAATACGGTGCGTCTCCGTCTTCTGTTTGTGACGGTGACTGATCTGTGCGGGCTCTGATGTGGGAGGACCGATCCGAACCGCTTCTCCACCCACCAGCTCCGTTTCGTCCGGCCAGCGGTAGAGGCGGTATTTCAGGGACGAACTGCCGCAGTTGAGAGAAAGAATTTTCATGATTGTGGATCTCCGTGTCGTGGCGTTTCGAATATGGATACTGACAGTTTTACGCCCGGGCATTTCATCCCGACTGCATTATCCGAAGATGCACGTCAGATTTCATCGGACGTCCAGCCGAAGACGGGAATCCCCACGAGACCGTGGGATATGGCCGCCAGACCATAGACCGCATGGTGGAGTCTGTCGATACGGACGCACTCATTTGCGGCATGGGCCTCCGCTTCGTTGCCGGGTCCGAAGCCGACTGTGGGCACCTGAAATTCGTTGACGAGGACGCTGCCGGCCGT
This sequence comes from uncultured candidatus Brocadiaceae bacterium, assembly GCA_964644705.1. Taxonomy (GTDB): domain Bacteria; phylum Planctomycetota; class Brocadiia; order SM23-32; family SM23-32; genus CAZXYF01. Next base: position 1,554 of record CAZXYF010000311.1, read on the forward strand.
GCCCATGCGCAGTTGGCGAAGATTCCATTTCCCGGGTCGTGGATCAATGCCCGCCGTGTTCAGAGTCTGTCGGGAACGCTCAACCAGCGCGTTGAAGGGATCCGTTTCCCACGCTTCGGTTACGTTACGAACGGATATGGTGCGACCGGTGTAGAGTTTTTGGCGGGCAGTCGCCACGTCCACCTCCATCTTGACCGATGCAGGGGCATGGGTGGCCGTTTCCACTTCACTGCGAAGACTCTGTATCACTTCATTTACGCGCTCAGTGTCGTGAAGACGACGGTCGAGTCGGATACGGGCGCGTCGGTGCTCGCTGTCCTCTTCGTAAACCGGTCCCTCCATCCAGGCGAATTCATTTGGTTCCTGCTGATCCGATGCGGCCAGGGCGGACTCCAGTTCCTCAGCGATGGATTGAGCCGCATCGCGGACATGAAATGGATTCTCACCGTCAACGAAGATCTCCAGTTCCGCCCACCCATCGTGACCATGAAACAGCCGCAGGTCCGTGGGTTCAGCCAGAACGGCGCAGTCGGGTTCCAGATGAAGTTCCGGCAGGGTCTTCTCCATCAGGTGGCGCACGCCGATGCTGCGTCCGTTCTCTTCCGCCACAGTCGCGGCCACCACGAGATTCCCCCGGAGCGGCAACATACAGCGTTTCAGCAGTTCCCCCGCGTACATGATGGCGGCCAGACCACTTTTGCAGTCGGCGGCTCCGAGCCCAACGAGGCGGTCCTGATCCACCGAGGGCTCAAGCGGCGATCCCTCCCACTGCTCTTCATCGGCCCGGACCGTATCCATGTGGGCATTCAGCATCAGGGTGGGGCCACTGTCCCGGCCGTCCATGATGCCGAGAACATTGCCCGCTTCGTCCCGATGGATCCAATCGTAGCTCAGACGGGAGAACGTCGCATGGACAGTGTCGGCGACGTCTTTTTCCTGCAGACTCGGGCTGGGGATGCCGATCAGTTGTTCCGTGAGCTCCACAACATCCTGCCGCAGGTGACGGTTTTTTCTTTCCAGTAGCTTATACATCATTGTCTCCTTCCGGTGAACGCGTATTACGTTTCAGTGTAAGGTTTCGGTGTAAGTATTCGGTGATCCACGTCAGCTTGTTGATAATACCCCGTGCCTTGCGCCGGGGATTATTATGTTTCGCCCTACACGGAGGTTCCAACGCAAAGAGGGAAATCGCCGCCGTTCGGCCGGGGAGAATCT
>CAZXYF010000312.1:0-2756 GCA_964644705.1 uncultured candidatus Brocadiaceae bacterium
AAGCTGTAGTTTGCAAGTGTTTGTGGTTTTCCCCTGAATCAAACCCCCGAATCGAAACGATTCATATCCTGAATACGGCCCCCGCGGCCTCGTGCCGTGGGGGAAGAAGATTGGATGGGCTAAATTCACCTGATGTTCCCGGTTGGCCCCCACGGGTTTATCCCGTGGGTGAAGAAGATTTCCGCAGCTGCCCAACCTGCAGCCCAAAAGCACGGCAGCCGTGACAATCTTGTTCACCCACGACGCAAGACAATGGGGTCTAATCCCGATGTTTGATGCAGTCTAAGTGTGTTGAACGTAGGCCAAACGTAATTCGTAAAATTCATCGACTTTGCCTGGCTGAAGTTGAACTCGATAAATTCTGCTATTTGCTGCGCTGACAGAACCAACATAACACGAAAACATCGGAACACTTGCAAACTACAGATTAAGATTTCTTCGTCGATGGGACCCTTTTTATACCATCGGCCCCCGCGCCATTCAAAGTTGACATTTTTTCGGTACGGGATGATACTGATAAGCAGGTAAGGACAATGCGGCAGGCCATCCGCCGTTCCTGCACCCGCTGCTTTTGTCCGTTTTATTTCATGATGCCTCCATCCAGGGAGTTACTTCCCCATGCGCCGTTCAGCCCCTGAGGCCACCTGGTCGAAATACGAAATTAGCTGGTTGATTGTGCTCGCAATCTCCGCCCATGCCGTGCTGGCAATCGGGATGCCGCAAGCGGGGGCGGGTGCCGAAGGTTCGCCGTCCTCTGTGCCGGGTCTGGAACGATACGGCACCGGCGTTTCCGGCGGACGCGGCGGCAAAGTGGTGAAGGTTACGTCTCTGTCCGGTAGCGGTTTTGGATCCCTCCGTGAAGCCATCAAAGAGAGCGAAAAACCCACCACCATCGTCTTTGAGGTTGGCGGCGTTATTGACCTCCAGGGCAAGAAGCTCGTCATTGACACACCCGGCCTCACCATTGCCGGCCAGACCGCCCCGCCGCCGGGCATCACGATCATCCGCGGCAGTATTGAATGCAAAGCGAACAATATTCTGTTGCAACATCTGGCCATTCGTCCCGGCGACCGGGGTCCCACGGCCGAAGAATTGCAGAAAAAAGAGCTGAACCTTGATACGGGTGGTGGTGCGGAGGATGGTCCTCTCGGCGGTGGTGGGCCTGACCCCGGAGACGAGATGCTCGCGGAACAAAAAGAGAAAAAGTTCTTCAAGGTTCATGCACTGAGCATTCGCGGTTCCAACGTCATCATCGATCACTGTTCGCTGAGCTGGTCACCCTTCATGCTCGTCAACTTAGTCGGGAAGGAACTGGTTTTTTCTCACTGCCTGTTTGCGGAAAGCCTCATCCTTGCGGGAGCCGATGTGGACGGGAAACAATGGGGTGAAGGCGAATCAATGGCCGTGTTTGGGTACGAATCGGAGGCAACGTTTCTGCACTGTTTGTGGGCCAGCAACGGGCAGCGCCAACCGATGTTCACCGTTGGCGAGATGACGGTGATCAACAACTACATCTACAATCCGGGCAGAAGCGCTATCAGAATGCACAAACCCAAATATACGGCTCTGCTCAACACTGTGATGCAGGCGGGACCGGAAACTCCCGAGGGGCTCCACTGTCTTTCCGCCGCACACGGAACGGTCTATGCGAGTGGATGCAAGACGATCAGCGCCGACGGAAAAGAGCTTCCGGTTACGAATCACAAGCGTGAGAAAATCGAGGAATTCCCCGCCGATAAAAAGCCAGACCATCTCGTGCCGACCGATAAGCTACGCCCGTACCTGCTGAAAAACGCCGGGATGCGTCCGAGCCAGCGCGACGGGGTGGATGCGCGGATCATCAAAACCATCCGGGAGAAAAAGGGCAAAATCCTCAAATCACAGAAAGCCGTCGGGGGCTATCCCGAATACAAAAAGACCACCAGAAAACTGCAACTCCCCGACAATCCATCGGCCGACAGGGATGGCAACGGCTACACCAACCTGGAAGAATGGCTGCACAAACTGTCGGCCCGGGTGGAAAAGCACCAGGGTGAGGACGAAAAGGCTGAATAAAATCAGCGTTGCAGGTCCTCCACCTTCTGGTGCGGCAATAAGCCCCTCTACGGGACGCGGTTTATTCACTCCTCACGTGTTTACCATGCCATCGTCATCCATATTTTCCTCTGGCGGTCGCTCCTGCTCCGGTTCTCCGGCCCCGTGCCCACCACCAATGTGATAATATTCCGTGATGCCCGGAACCAGCCGACCGAAACAGAGGCGTTCCGCCAGCCCTCGGGCCCACACCATCATGCCCGCACCGATGATTCCGAGCCAGGGTATGGCAGCAACGACCGGATGATCAGAATCAGTCCAACAATCCGCGTGCCCAGCACATGTCTTTGCTTGCTGTCCATGCCAATTCCAGAACCCAGGTGTCGATTAGAATGAATGGTCGTATGCTGAATTAGGATAACCGGGAGCACAGAGAAAACAAAATTCACCTTCGCCCCGCCTTGCCTCTCCTGAAAGAAAGGTCCCGCAGGGAACCCCATAAAGCCGACCGACAATAGCCCGATGAAAACGCCCCCATCTCCAGACCTTGCCCGGGATAGGGGAGAATGATATCTTCATTAAAGTGCGCCTACCGGGACACCGACAAAAGTCATGACTCAACGTGAAACCGGAACGAACTTTTTTTGCGTCCGCTTAGCCGATGAACCGTAAGTATTCAGTGAACCACGTTATTCCAGATGGGCCTGCTGCCGGGCTTGTCC
>CAZXYF010000313.1:0-2751 GCA_964644705.1 uncultured candidatus Brocadiaceae bacterium
GATGGCTCCAGCGCCCTGCCAGAAGGCCCTATCGCGTGGCGTGGTACGCCTGCTGCAGTGCACAGGTACGCCCCTACCGGGACAAGCCCGGCAAGTAGGGCATCGCAAAACGCACGTGGTTCCCCGAAACCTTACGTTTGCACAGGGGGCGCGGTGAGAACTTGGGAAATGTGAAGGTCGCGTTATCCCGCGTTTTACGGAGGAACAATGCCCCTCCGTCAGGGGGGAACAGCTCCATCATTGAAAAAGTGGGGGATTTACTGACGCGTACTGGATCCCTCCATCACTGAGTGCCCGTGTGCTCACAGAAGCGCAAACGGAAATCAAAACGGGCGAAATGTGTGCCGGAAACTTCCAAACATTTGGGAGGAACCGCATAGCTGCGATAAGCGTACACCCTGCCTGTCCGGTTGGTTCCTTTAAGTGCGCACGAGGTGGATAACACCCACAGTGCTATGTTGTGTGCAATTGATAGCACGGTGTCGCGGTGTTCATCGATATGGATATCTGGGCGGCTTCAAAAAGGGGACGGAAAGATCTTTACATAACACGATGTGCCCGATAAATGATACTGTTCGCTGATGGCATTCTGGGCCAGTTATAAGCTGCCAGGGCGGATCTGACAGACAGAATCCGGCCGCGGCGGCCACTGTATGAGCTTGCGATGTCGTAAGTGTTTGTTATTTATGAGGAAACGTGAAGTAGTGAGGAACCTTCGAGTTCGATACATTTCGGGTTTCTGGGTCCGTCTTTTTTCCGCCGAAAAAAAGATTAAAAACTTCATACCATTTCATGCTATTGGTTTTCAAGCACTTACGGGGGTGGCCTATATATTCGTGGAGGGCTTATGAACGTCGGTAATCTTGACCAGATATAGCCATTTCCCTACCATTTGTGTGACGACGAAGCGGGAAGCACTGATTGCTATTTTTGACATCCAATCATTTTCGTTCGTGAAAGTGGGCTGCGATTATATGCAGTGGGACAGTTACCACCAGGTTCTCAGCGTCATGGGAAAGATAAGCAACGTTTTTGGGGTCACCCATTTTGCCCGTTCCGATGGAACCGCGGACGATCTCACCTTCTTCTCGCTTCGCATTTTACACACCAGTTAGATAATCACAATTTTTGATAAGCGACCGTCTGGTCGTGATGGAGATACTCTGTGTCTGCGGATTCTGTACGTGAAATGTACGTCTCTGAGAAGGGCGATGAGAAGGGAAGCGGGGAGAGCACAGAAAATGTATCAGATGAATTTCTCAAAAACGAAGAGGCGCGCCAGCAGACATGGCGCACGATCCAGGAGCAGATAAAAGAACGACTGGGCCTCCAGCGGTTCGGGCTGTGGTTCAAACAGACGGAGTTGATGAAGCTGGACGACGATGAGATGGTGGTGGGGGTTCCCAACGTTATCGTCAAGCAGTACCTGGAGCAGAAATACCAGTCAACTGTGGAAGCCACAGCCGAAGAATTGATGGGGGAGGGACTCGAGGTTCGATTCGATGTTGCCCCGAAACTGCTGCGGAAGATGCGCAAAGAACGGAAGGAGGGGGAGGCCGGGGACGATACCAACGAGAGCGCATCCGGTTCGGAGGAACGGGCCAGAAAGAGGCCGAAGGGGGGCGCGAAGAAAAAAAAGGATATCACTCAGGAACAATCCCCTGAGTATACGTTTGAGAAACTTGTTCTCACAGATGCCAATCGCCTCCCATTTCTGGCTGCGCGCGAGATAGCCTCGCGGGACGATGCTCAGTTCAAATTTCTGCTGGTCATGGGGGAACACGGGGTGGGGAAGACCGCTTTGCTGCGGGCAGCATACAATAAGGCACGGGAGAGTCAGATCTGCGGCAAAGTGCACTATTGTCGCGGGGAAAACTGGTGTAATGAATACTATCACGCGTTGCAGAGGCGTGAAATGCGCAAATTCCGACGCCAGCATCGGAAGTGGGACATCCTCATCGTGGACGGAATTCATTTTCTTGAGGGGAAACCTGCCGCGCAGGAGGAGCTTTTACACACGGTTAAAACGATACAGGAGTCCGGTGGGCGTCTGGTCTTGAGTACTTATGGTCATCCGCACGACCTCCAGGAGGCAAAGCCCTCGTTTCAGAATCTCATAGGTGGAGCGTTCTGGGTGGAGCTGAAGACTCCGCCGGAGCGGGAACGGGTGGAGGTGGCGTGTCAGCTGGCCCGACGGCGCAAGCTGGACGCCAAATCGGAGGTGTTTGAGTTTCTTGCGCAGGAGTACGGGAGCAACCTGCGGGAATTGGAGGCGGCCATCCGTTCGCTGGCGGCGGCGGGATCACTGCAGGGACTGGACAAGATGGGATTGTCCATGGCCCGCAGGCTTCTGGGACGTGTACGCGGGAATAACCGGGGTAAAACCCTCACCCTCAAAGATATTTGCGAGGCGGTGGTGGATAATTTCGATGTTTCACGGGAACAGTTGAAGGGGCGCTCTCGCCGCCGGACCGTGTGCCGTGCGCGTCAGGCCGCCATGTATCTGGCCCGCAGAAAAACAGATCTGTCCTTGAGTGACGTCGGACGCTGGTTTGGAGGGCGGACCCACAGTACAGTAAAACACTCGGTGGAACAGGCGGAGAGTCATCTGGATAAGAGTGGAGAATTTGCTCGAAAGATGGAGGCGACCCGCGAAGCACTGGGCGGTTGTTAGGCCTCATGTAGTTTGGCAGATTCTAAGCGGCCCGAACTAAAAGCTTTCGGGTTTTGAACCCGGTTTGGTGTTGATTA
>CAZXYF010000314.1:0-2750 GCA_964644705.1 uncultured candidatus Brocadiaceae bacterium
CCCCCCCCCATCGGAGCGAGTCCGTACCTGATGGACCGGGTTGCATTTTCGGGCATGGTTTGTATAGTACCCAATCATCCAAGGAACAAAGCAATTTCCATCCCTGTATGCACGCAGTTGAGCTGCACTCTGTTCTGTGCATGCCTGGGCAACCCCGGATCATTCATAACTGAGAGAGAATTTAAAATGGCGATGACGGAATTCAACGATCCCTGGCCCGAAGCACGTAACCTGTTGCGTTATGACCGTGAGGAGTGTGTGCTGAGCGATTTTCATTCCCCCGTGGCGGTTGGCACCTGGGAGACGGATGCTATGGGGGTCACCCAATTGTTTTTTCAGGCATATACACCCGCTGCAAATCACGAAGTTCTGGACCCCATGCTGCGTCTGTTTGCCTGGAGCGAAACCACCGGGCAGTGGCAACCCGTTCCGGTGTCAGAGCGCACCTGCTGGCCGGGAGGCTGGATGGAAGAGGGGCGGGTACCCGGCGCCGAGCTCACGCAACACATCTGGTTCAGCCGCCACAACGAACTCCGGGTCCGCCTCGCGGTTCGTGCCGTCCAGCCCGATGCCGGAGCGATTAAACTGGCGCTGGGGGGCGGTCATGCTTATGCCCCATTGCTCCTCGACGGCAGGATCGACGACGAGCGGCTGCAGATACACATCGAAAGCGAGGAGCGCGATGACCAGGATACCCCGGAATGCATTGCGGATATGTATCTTGAAACCGAACCGGGATGGGAATCCTGCCGGTTCAGAGAAAATCTGTCGCAGAACAGCCTTCCCCCGGCCAGCGACGAGTTAACCGGGACGTCCCAGCCGAGCACGGACCTGGGATACTGGATGGAACTGCCGGAATGTGATCTCAACGATGACCAGCCGGTGGAGATCGGAATAAAGATGAACTGGGAATTCAGCAATCAGTCGGTTCCCGATCCCGATACACCATGCGGCTTTGTGGAAAACATCGAGCGGTGGCGCTCCCTGATTGAGGAGGTGCCCCTCCCGGAAGACAATACCTACTGGTGGCGAAAAGGTGCTCTGGCTGTTGACGGTCTGCTGACCTCGCTGATCCAGTCGCCCGGTTACGGCAACATGCAGAACAGGCTGGGTATTGGTGCGCGCACGCTCGAGCATCTGTCGGCCAGTTATTTCTGGGATACGATGACCACGGTGCCGGTTCTGGCACAGATTGAATCCGACTGGGGAGCGGAGGTGATCGAGAATTTCACGCAGTTTCTCGGTGATCACGACTGTCCACCGTTCCAGGTCTTTGGTCTCCCCGACATCCGGGGCGAGAAACGCACCTGGCGCGGCAGTCAGGCCCCCATCGCCAGCTGGGCCGTTCAGAAACTGGCGACCTGCACGGGTCAAACAGACCTCTATGAGCGGCTTTATCCGGAGCTGAAAAAGATTAATGAGAGCTGGTTCGAACATGCGGACCCGGACGGCAACGGCATGCCGGTATGGGTGAACACCGGTGCGACCTTCGACAATTCCCCGTTGTATGATAGGTTTGCGGGGGCGGAGGATTGGTACAATATCTATTTGCCGCCGATCGCCAGTGTCTGCCTGTGCTCGTATCTCCTGATGGACATGCGCTGTCTGCGCGACATGGCCGATGCGCTCGGCCGCCCGGAAGAAGCCACCGGGTGGCAGGACAAACTGGAAAACTTTGAAGACCGGATGATGGAATTGCTGTGGGATGATGAGGAGAAGATTTTTTACGACCGTGATCTGACATTTTATGAACAAACGGAGGTGAAAACCTTCTTCAATCTGCTGCCCCTGTGGGCGGGCATATCAATGCCGGAGGAGGATGCGCGGGCGGCCATAGAAAAACACCTGCTCAATGACGACGAGCTGTGGGGCCCCGTGCCGTTCCCCAGCGTGGCTTTCAACGAGCCAACCTACGACCCGAAGGGGTACTGCCGCGGACGCGGCTGGCCCCACATTTACTTCTGGAACACCGAAATCCTGGCCAGATACGGGTACGAGGAGGAGGCCAACGAGGCGAAAAGGCGCTATCTCCGCGTGCTCGCCGACACGGTGGATATCCCGGAGAATTTCGTCAGCACCATCCGCCTGTGGGACCGTCGCGACCACGGAAGCCCCCATTATTCCTGGGGACTGGCCACCACGCTTTTCTTCCTGTGGGACTGGCACCTGATGCCGGTGTGATGCGGGAAACCAGTTGTTGGTTGCTGGTTGGTTGAAGATCCGCCGTGTGGCTGATTGCTGGTTAGGGGCGGGGCGGCGCCAGCGAGAACGGTGGAAGATGGGCGGGATGGGGAGGCAGACGACGGACGATTGGAAAAAACGTCGAGCGAGAAATGAGGGGGCAACGGGCAGATGGGGCATGCGCGAGACAAGTAGGTCGTGATCGCTGAGCGCGACCTGCCGGGTTCCTTGATCCCCCAGATTCCAGGGGGCGCCAACAGGCCAGGAACCGGGCAAAATCGGCGGAGAACCGGGATCGCAGCCACGCCGCCTTCTGGCGCGCAAGCCCCGGAGGAAGAAGACTCCAACAATATTGGGGCCCAACGGGACGGCCTGATATGAAGCGGGCCTGTATGAGTTTTGCAAGGGTTTTATGTCGGATTTTTCAGGGCCAAAGGCCCGGCAGATATTAGCTCCGACTGCAGTGTTCTGAAGGATCACGGAGGTCGGGGTTGTGTGGGTCAGTGGCCGTAACCATTCAGTGAACCACGTTATTCCAGATGGGCCTGCTGCCGGGCTTGTCCCGGTTG
>CAZXYF010000315.1:0-1389 GCA_964644705.1 uncultured candidatus Brocadiaceae bacterium
GTTTAGCTCAAGAGTTATGCAGATTACTCATTACGGCATCCATGTTTCCGGATCAGGAGTTCTGATTCTGGACAGGCCTTCGTCAGGATGAATCGGGCACCACATCGATCACCACCACCTCGGGACGCGACCAGAATCGGACCCGCGGCGCGATGCCTCCTTCCATACCGATCCCCCGGTTCACATACATCGTCGTCGGCCCCACCTCGTATCGACCCGCCTCATATTTTTTGCCCGTCTCCGATAATGTGATGATGGCTCCATACCATGGCAGGGCGACCTGCCCGCCGTGGGTGTGTCCGCACAGATACAACTCAACGGCGGGATCCCTGATCTCCTCCACCAGTGCGGGATAATGATGCAGGTAAACCGTATAGTCATCGTCCCCGGTCCCTTTTTCGGATGGCTGCACCGGAGAAGCCGGTGATTGGCCCATCCCGCATATTTCCAGCTGCTCGCCCCCTTTATCCACCGTGACCACATCGGCCCGGAGCACCCGAAACCCGGTATCTTTGAACAGATTCCACCCCCGGGCTTTTCCCACGTCAAAGTTCCCACGGACGGCGAATTTGCCCAGATCGGCCCGCAGTGACCGCAACGTCCGGCGAAACAGCGGCACGGCCTCCCGGGAATTCGCCGCGTCGCCGGTGAACACGATAACGTCGGGGTTCAGTGGATTGATCAGTTCGGCCAGCTTCTTCTCATTGCGCGGCGTGAAATCGCAATGCAGGTCCGAGATATGAACGATGCGGAAACGGGTGTCCGAGAGCTTTTTCGTGCGCACTTTCAACCGGCTGACCTCCAGCCAGTACGGTTCCACGAAATATCCGTACGCCATGCACCCCAGGCCCACCACCGCCAGCACATGCACGCCGATCGACGCCGGATGCCACAGGCCCGAATCGCCATCCCTCCCTCGCACTCGGTGATAGGCCGATGTGAGAAGAATCCGCGCCTCAGCAACGTACACGCCCAGCACGAGGCCCACAAAAACGACCCCTCGAATGTATTCAAATTTGCTCATCGTCTCCGGCGCCTTTCGTTCCGGGGAGAATTGGCGGTTTCCTCAGCATCACCGGGTGAAGTGTCGTTGGCCTTCTTTACCGTGAAAACGATGTCTTTCTGATCTTCGTCCATTCCACCGTTGTCCTTTTTATTCGTCCCCAGCGAATACACAACGCACCGGTTTGCATCCGAACGATACTTCAAAGGTTTGCCCGTGAACGGATCAGGCAGCACGGCGTCGGCATACCGGGGCACGAGTTTCTGCAGCGTATCGGGCACACGCCCGTTGTCCTGGCTGAAACGCTCCACCGCGATGCCCATCCGTGCCGCTCGCAGGAGGGCGATCGACTTCAACTGCTCCTCCGTCGCCCGCCGGAGAGCAGG
>CAZXYF010000315.1:1489-2746 GCA_964644705.1 uncultured candidatus Brocadiaceae bacterium
CGTCTTCTGCCGCCGCCATTTCCCGCTGCAGAGTCGCCAGCTGTCGCCCCTCCAGACTGCCCTGCAAGACACCTTTTTCCGTGGCGTCAATTACGATTCGGTGGCAGGCGATCCGGACGAGCTGACTGATCAAAAGCGGCTCCTTTTTGAGGGATTCGGCGAGAGCAATTCCGGCCCGGAGAGATTCAAATACTTTCTCTCCTTTTTTCTGCCTCGCGCTGTACACCGCCCGCAAAGCCAGCAATTGTTCCAGCTCCCGGATCTCACTCAGGTGGGGCAGCAGCATGGCGGGCCCTTTCGACAGATCGATCGGGTATCGCGCCGCCTTCACATCCGCGGCTCGCACAGTTATTTCCAGCGCCTCCTCATTCTTATCAAGATGTTGCCTGATCGCTTTCTCCACTTCCGCCGGCAACGGTTTGTCCGCGTCCGGCTCTTCCCCCGCGCCCACAATCGGCATGATATCCGACTGTTCATCGGGCGCTTCCACGACTTTCTCGGCGGCTTTCATGTAGAGATCCGCGGCGTTCTGGCCGGTTTTTGGACGCGGGTACATGCGGCGCAGATCGTCCACCGTCGTTGCATATCCTTTTGCCGCCAGCTGCTGAATTTTAGCATCCACCCGATGGTGCAGATAATAGCGAAAAACACCATAGAATCCTCCGAACAGGAGAATCATCACTCCCAGACCGTACCACAGCACCGTCCATCCGGCCGGATCATCGGTTTTATCTGCACCCGGATCAGGCATGTTCGAACCTCCAGAACGATCAGGAACACGATCAAACCAGCATCATTTTCAATATACAGCCAATGCCCGGGCCTGTCCAAAACAGTGTTTCGAGGTACATGGCTCTTTGGCCCCGCAGCCGAACCTATTTCAACAACGGTATTAATAAGAGGATTTTAGGCGGTCAGGGCCACCGCAACAATTTATTTTGGGCTTTCAGACCTTCAAATAATGTTCAAGAGGGCCAACGGCCCGGCAGATTATAGCCCGGGCTGCAGCGGACTGAAGGCCCGCGGAGGACCGGGTCATGATGCGGAAATATGATAGAGGGCTGACAGCCAGGCATATGATCCTCGGAGCCCCCGCAGCCATTAAAATGACTGCGGGAACAAAGAACCGCACTCAATACTCTTTACCTTCGTCTTTACCCTCGTTTCAGAGCTCCTGATCCGTTGGAAAATACGGCAGGCGAGTGGGATTTTTTCCGTACGATACAGCAAGAGACGATATAAAAACGTTGGGAAACT
>CAZXYF010000316.1:0-2732 GCA_964644705.1 uncultured candidatus Brocadiaceae bacterium
CTTTTCGTTCCAGGCCTATGGGTTGAGTGCCTGTGAGAACTCTGTCGTTGCGTCCGTACACCACCGCTCGAACATACGACCTGACTCGGGGCGTTCTGGAGAGGTCCACTCGGTTTCCTTTTGCCACGGTTTGCCCCTCAGATATCCACTCTACTCGCTCAGCGTTATCGACATCAATCTTGATGACTCCGCTCTGGGCATTGCAGCGGAGCGAGTTTATGGTGGGTGCGGGCGGTCCGTCATGTCCCTGCGGGGCATAAACGTAGAAAAAACGACCTTTCTTCAGGGCGCGACGAACGGCGGCCGTGGATAGTTCGGGAAGAAGTAAGATTGACCGGTTGCGCCCTATGTGTTCGCTCTTGTGCGTGTCGTCGTTAGAAAACCCCCATACGGGACGTTCGGATGGCAGCATGGCCGTCAACACCTCATCCCATTTACTCCGATCCTCGGGGTAACGATCTCCCTGATTGTAGATCTCCATTCCGATCACTTCGTCCCATTTTTCAAAAAGGCGGACGTACTTCTCCGTCTTCCAGCCGTAGCGCCCCGGATGAAATATGATGGCCAGGCCGTTTTTATGTCGAACCGCTGCCAATGTTTTTTTAAGCTCTTTTTTTCCAGGAACATCGCAGAAATAGCTTCCCATATCATGATGTCGGGAGGGTTCAGCTCCCTGGATGGCAAGCATGTCCAGTTCATCGGGGGAAACACCATAATCAGCCCAGGGCCAGGTCACTTTATTGTGGTCGGTGATGGACAGGACGTCGTAGCCCAGGGAATGATATCGCCGGATAACCTGTCCCGCTGTCAACCGTCCGTCACTTTTCTGTGTATGCGTGTGAAAATTAGCTCTGCACCGTTTCCACGACTCCCAGTCCACTTCTGAGTACGGGTTGGAGAGACGCCACTCCTGCCCGAAGGCAGGGATGCTCAGGAAGAGAGTTATCGTCGCGATCAAAAAGAGAAGGTAACGAAAATATACCGCGCGCGAAGAATTATGTTTATTCATGTTTCGTCTCTCATCGAGAAGTGACTGTGAGATGGACAATGAATGGACACTTCCGACTACAGGGGCAACAACCCCATTGACACGATCTCCACGTTCACATCTTCTTTTTCTTCTTCGTTCATTCGCTTGCCTGTTTTTCCAGTTAACCGCAATTCTGTTGTTCGCTGTTCCCTCCCCACTTCCTGCTTACTGCACGCCGTCCAGGCCGTCCGCCTCCGTGGTGACTCAGGTGGACTGACCGTCGTCCTTGCCCTCCAGCACGAACGGCCACATCAAATCGCTGTAGAAACGATGCCCGCCGGAACCGTAAACGTGTTTGAAATTATCAGCTGCGCCTGCCGTTTCATAGATTTTCTGCACATCCGACACGGCCCGATCAACTTCGTCCGGAGGGAACAGGCTGTCTTCACGTCCATTCACGATCAGCAGGCGTCGACGGCATATAAGACCGGCCACGTCGGCGATCCCTCCGAAACGCATAATGCCCGGGACGATATTGCAATCGCAGTGGGTAAGAGTTCCGCTTGAACTGACAAATGGGCAGAACGAACAGCTCACCACAGCCGTGGTCACGCGCCGGTCGCAGGCGGCTGCATACAACGTGGCGACACCTCCCCCGGAATTACCCATCATCAACACATTGTCCCCATCCACTGGTTGATGGTCCATAGCCCAATCCATCAGACGCTGAAGGTCCCAGACGCGTTCACCGATCACCGTCCGGCCCGCCAGAAGAACATGCATCAGGTGACTGCGACAATCGCGATTGCCGTGTCGGCCGCTCACGTCAGGTATATCCACCGGCGGAAACCCACGGGTGGCCGGAGCGATAGAAATAAAACCGCGCCGTACGGCCTGCACAGCCACGTCGAGATCATCCTTCTCAATCTCTTCTTTCACTTCCGAAGAATGGGCGATGCCGACGGCGTAGTCCAGACCATTTTTGCTGTAGTGTCCGTGGGGGAACAGCGCCAGAGGATGTGGGCCGGCGGACAGAGGACGGAGCAACCAGAATGGGATTGTGAAATGCGGTTCCACCTCCATCCTCCATTTCTCACGACGATAATCGCCGAGAGTTTCCCTGTTTTGTCGTTCGACAGAGGGAGTAAAATCACCAACATCCGATTGGATGCGTTTCAGGCCAATCAGGTTCTGAAGCACCGGACGCGCTTCACCAACCCAGGATCGCACCTCTCCCACCGAGTCACCAGCAAAAGCGTCGTCCCTGCGGCGTTTCGCATACAAATCTTGCAAGAAGTCTGATTGGGCTTCATCATAACTTTGTTCATACATAAATATGACCTCAACCCTTCGCTCGGCAACTCCATAAGGGGCACACTGGTTGGTCGGGGAATATGCGCTTGGCCATCACGCATCATCATTGTAGCTCTCCCCCCGAACCGCATCAATCTATATTCCCCACACAGCTTAGGGCGTCCATTCTACCCATAAAAAGGTAAGTATTCGGTAAACCACGTATCTAACCTGCAGTGAATACCCCATCCTTGCGGTGGGGATGTTTATGGTTCGGCCTACTCCAATGGCATGGGTAAATGAAAGGGAAATCGCCGCCGTTCGGCCGGGGAAAATCTCTGCAAAAGCAATGGATTTACTTGATCAATATCTAATCCGGTACAGATAGAATGTTGTGTGAGTCATGGAAGATTTTCCCCGGCCGAACGGCGGCGATTTCCCTTTTTGCGTTGGAACCTTCGTGTAGGGA
>CAZXYF010000317.1:0-2699 GCA_964644705.1 uncultured candidatus Brocadiaceae bacterium
CCGGCGCCTAGGTTCGAGTAATGTTTTGTTTTGCACAAAGGAGTATGGTTATGTTGATTAGAGAACAGAAATCTGTTTTGGTGATTTTTGGTCTAATCGTGCTCTTGTGTGATTTCACTTTTCCGGCTGTGAGTTTGGGCTTTGGGGGGGGACGGGAAAAAACGGTGGCGGAGATTGAGAAAGAGACCACCGATATAGTGCTCGGATTTGTGATGGGAATTAAGTATGATGAATATGTCGATCCGGCTAAAAACAGAGGTCGGGTACGTTATACAATGAGAATTGTGCCATTTCGTGTATTGCGTGGTGGGATTGAGCCGTACGAGGGGAAAAACAATGCACAGGCAGTAGCTATAACTGTGGAGTATCACCATCCAGGTACTGTTTTTGGTGGAGGACGCCCGAAGGTGTTGGTGAGACCGCAACAAATATTGCCCTCTCTTTTATTCCTGAATCATAAGGAAGATGATTTGTATAAACTAAGTAATCCCCGTATAGGAATACTTCCAATGTCTCCTGATGTGTTTGAGGGGAATGAAACAGACATATGGGCGATGATAATGACGACCTTGGAAGATGTGCGGATTCCCAGATATATACATGATAGGATTGTCAAATATTTTATGCGGTCGAAGTTGTCCGCGGAGAAGAAGGAAGAATTGAATCAAATAGACACTCAGTACTACAAAAAGTTAGCCGCTTCTATAGAACAAAAACTCCAGCAGGATGAATGAGGGATGAACCTGAGCCGTTTCAGGAAATAAACGGCGAGGTGTTCTGTTTGAGCGAGTACCGTAATGCGAGGGAAGGGGCACTTAGTGAGCCAGGCCGCATGATCCCAAGCCAGGGCTGGTAAGTTGAATAATATCAGAAACAAAAACAATCAAATTGGGAGGTGACGATGTTTCGTAAGAATATACTGTTCATCAGTGTATTTGCCTTGGTTATTGTTCTCTCTATTAATGTGGCCCGGGCTAATTCAGGAAGTTCTGCGGATGAACAGCATGCACAGTATATAAAGAGCGTCAATCGACTTGCAGCTGCACAGGAAAAATACACGCAGGTTCGCAGAGAATCCAGGAAACTGGAGAAGTACGCGGAAGTAGTGCGGAGCATACATGATAAATGGCATACGGAAAATAAAACGTATTTTGCCCGGCTGATGCGGCAGGCCTGTACCCCGCTTGTATCTGGAGTAGAGTTTGAGAATGAGCAACGCGTGAACCAGCTTGCCCGGAAATACTTGTTCGCTGCTCTGGCGCATGCCGATAAGGTGCGGATTCAGACGGAACTGCAGTTGGCCCGGCAGCTTCTGTATGTATTCCTGTCTTACGAGAGGACCACGGACAAGGCATGGTCAAAACTCCGAAAACGCACCGTTGAGGCAGCCCTGCGGGCACGCAAAGGTATGGAGGAGGTTCTTGATAGAGATTGGTATACTAAAAAGGGTCAGCCCCCGGGACATGAGCTTCTGCCTGAAGAGTACCCCTCTGGAATTCGGGAGGGCCATAGTGGCATGTCTCCGGAAGCCATTGAGGATCCGGAACTTCGGGCAAAATACAAGGCGAAGCTGGAGGAAAAGAGGCGCGAGCAGGAGGAATTTTGGCGTCAGGACGAACTGCGCCGAGAGAGGTGGTTGAGGGACTTTCCAGAGGAAATCGAGAAGGGTATTGTTGAAGCATACTCTCAGCCGCCGCACAAATTGGACCAGTTGCACAGGATGCTGAAAAAGTATGTGGAGAGCAGTATAATTCAGGCTCGCATAATGTATGCTGTGGGAGAAAAGATTGAGGAAAAAGCGGAAAACGCAAAAAAGAAACGGCAATAAGGAGAAAAATCATGAAAGCAGAAGGAACGATTTTGGGGATAGTGATATTCGTATGCCTGACAACTGTGTCGTTTGCCGTGGAAAAGGGAGAGGGGGAGTCGGAGTCGGCTAGTGATTGGTTTGCCCACATAAAGAAAATGCAAAAAATGGCGGAAAGTCGGCCCCTGCCAGTGCTGGGGGACTTCAGGAGCGATGCGGTGGAGGCCAGGGACGATGTGGAAGAAATATTGGTGAAGTGGGCCTTTTCCGAAAATTCAGAAAGTGAAGTGCGTTTGACCAGCATTTATGTGCTCGGAGAGTACAGGATGAAAGGCGCCGTGAAAGCTCTCATAAAACACATTGATTATAAAGCGGAGAGTATCCTCACGCATCGTTTGCCCCCCTGGGGCCAATATCCAGCGGTCGAAGCATTGGTCAAGATCGGCAAACCGGCGGTGTCCGAAGCGCTGAAGCTGATCGAGGAAAAGGAGGTTCAGCATATCAGGGAACTGGCGACCCGGGTGGTCCGGGAGGTGGAAGGACTCGAAGTGGGGCGATTCATAATAAAACAAAGAATCAAAAAAGAAGAAAATCCCGAGAAACGGAAACGGCTCCAGCAGGCGCTTGCGTCAAAGTACTTTTCGGAAGAATCGGAAGAAGATAAATGAATTGGCGCACGGGTCCATTGCCGAGAAGCGGGGGAACTTCCGGTTTATCAAAAATTTACTGACTGGAGGCTACAGGTTGACGGCTATCAATCCACATGATCAACAATCAGCAGTTCGTACGGTTTTGGGGGCGGTGGTTCTTTGTGTAAATATTCAGTGAACCAGGTGGGTTTTGTGATGCCCTACTTGCCGGGCTTGTCCCGGTAGGGGCGTACCTGTGCACT
>CAZXYF010000318.1:0-2690 GCA_964644705.1 uncultured candidatus Brocadiaceae bacterium
TTTATTTGGATTGTTCATCTTCCTCTCCCCCCACCAGGCCTTCCACCGTTCCTTTCAGATTTTCGGCTCCTTCTTCCACCGAGCTTCCGGCCCCCTCGGTCGGGGCCACGTCTGAAAGAGTGTCCTGAAGCTGGTTGGTCGCATCCTGAAGCTGTTTCCCCGGAGCCACTCCCTGCAGCTTCTGCATAGCCGCTTCGACAACAGCAGGAATAATTCTGAGAAGGAGCTGGCGCGGCGTCAGCCCTCTGCCATCCGCGGTGGAGAGCCCTTTCAACTTCAGGGACTCAATCTCCAGGCCTCCCGATACCTCTACCGGCAACCCCTGCACCTCGACGTGAATGTTTTCCAAAACCATCCGATCAATCCGCAAACGCCTTTCGGGTTTGGCACCTTTTTTCTCCCGCCCCTCTTTCAACCGCTCCATCAGTGTCTGCCAGTTCGTATCGGTTCCGCGGAATTCCAGCGTGAGGTGTGCTCCGTCAACTGCTACCTCTCGAACATGAACGTCTTTACCGAACAGTGACCGGATATCCAGATGAATCCGTGCCTTCCCGATGCGGCACATGTGTTTGGCCTCATATCCCTGCGGGCTGCTCAGCCGCAACCCCTCAATTCCAGCCGTTCCTTCCCACAGGGAAATGTCGGTGTCGGCCAGTTGAGTCCGGACTCCCAGCGCCATCGATCCTCCTTTTTCGACTCCGAATTTCACCACCCGGTTGAGGTAGAAGAACCCTACCACCCCCACAGCCACAACCACCACAATCAAAACGACAATTCCCGTAACCACCTTTTTAAGCATACTCCTCTCTCCTTTGATTGAACGGTCCCGGCACGGTCTCACACGCAGCGCAAACAACAAGACATATAACACGAGGTTTTACTAAACGTGAGGAGCCACTCTACAGTCGTCGCCCAAAATTGCTGAGCAATTCGTCAATTTTCTCCATCCGTTGTCTTTATCGTCTATTTCCCCGATCTCTTGTAACCGCCGACAAAGGCGAACGATAAAGGCAGACGACGAACGTCATAGGATCCTGGAGCCGTGATCCTGCCCCACAATCCGTCGGCTTTTCCCCTTCCCCGGGCCCCTACTTCTTCTTCCAAACCTTGCTCTCCACCGTCACCGGCCGGTCCCACTCCTGGGCTGGCTGCGGAACGTATTTCGGGTCATTGTCCCATCTGGGGAACAGCGGAATCTGCGCCTCGAGTTTCTCCCGGGCCGCCTGCACCTCCGGATCTTCGGTGTCTATGATATTCACTTCTTCGTCCGGGTCATTAATGATGTCCACCAATTTTTCCGCTTCGCGGTCGGTATTGATGAAAAGCTTATACTGCTTGTCCCGGATAACCCGGTCGCGGAATTGCCATTCGTTCTCCACCCCCATATCGCTGACTTCCGCCCGATTTTCTCCTCCCATTCCAAGAATATACTCGCGCTCCGAATCCTCCTCCTCCCCGAGGAAAACGTCCGCCACCGATACTCCGTCGAATCCATACTCCATGGGCAGTTCAGCGTCGGCAAGATCGGCAAACGTCGGCAGCATGTCCGAGAAATCGAGAAGCGCATCCGAGACGACGCCTTCAGGAACTCGGCCGGGACAGTTGACGATATACGGGGCGCAGATGCCATTCTCGGTGGTTTTCTGTTTCCCTCCCTGCACCTCCCGCCCGTTCCGGACGTTTTTCATCTGACCGGCACTTCCATTGTCGGTCGTCCAGATGACGATCGTATCTTCCCGCAATCCGAGTTCCTCCAGTGCATCGATCATCTTTCCCAGGATATGATCGATGTAGCGTATCATGGCCCTGTACTTCCCGTATTTCCCCTCAACCTCCGGTTCCAAAGGGGTCGTGGTCAACGGCGTATGCGGAAGACACATCGGGTAGTACAGGAACATCGGGTCGTCCCGGTGGTCCTGCATGAAATCAATGAGGAAATCGGAAAACACGTCTTCCCCGAACTGTCCCTCGTACGTCCTGGACCCTTCTTTCGTATGGATATACGGATCCCAGTAGCGATTGGCGCTGGGATCGTTCCCGGTCTCATATCCCGTCCACATGCAGTAGTCATCGAAACCGTGTTTGGTCATAGCCTCCGGATGTACCCGGAAATCATTGACCTGCCATTTTCCGGCCGCGGCAGTGGCGTAACCCGCGTTTTTCATAACCCGCGCAACGGACGGATTCCGTTTCCAGTCAAAATGGCAACCGGCGCCCCATCGTGGCACGTCCCAGTGATTGATCCAGCCGTTGCGGAAAGGATACTGTCCGGTCATCAGCGCCACCCGGCTGGGTGTGCACTGCGGCATGGAATACGCATTTTTGAACTGCATACCCGTCTCAGCCAGCTCGTTTACATTGGGCAATTCAATCCCTTCGGCGCCGTAGGCATCAACCCACTCCTTACCCAGATCATCCAGCATGATATACAGAATATTCGGTTTCATTGGTCACACCCTGATTGTGGAAAAAGCTCTTCACGTCTTTAAGCCGACATCTTACCATCACACAGTGCCGTTGCAAGCCCGGCAAACCTCCGTATCCCACCGGAACGAGCCCGGGGATGAGCCCATCAGGGGTTATTCAGTGAACCACGTTATTCCAGATGGGCCTGCTGCCGGGCTTGTCCCCGTTTAGGCGTACTTCTGCACTACCCGAAGTGGCACAAACAACGCGATAGGGCCTTCTGG
>CAZXYF010000319.1:0-2670 GCA_964644705.1 uncultured candidatus Brocadiaceae bacterium
CGATACTGTTATCCATCAGCTCCCACTCAAGGGTCCGTCCCGATGGTTTAACTGTGGCACTGGCCAGGGACGTGCCACCCGCCTGGCCCGTGCTCGCCGCACAGATCATCGTGGGGCTGAGGCTGTCAAAGCTCACGCCCACGACCGTCAGCATTTTGGTGACCGCCGAGCTCAGGATCTTTCACCTGCACCGTTAGAATGCCGCCCTGCCCGCTGGCCGATACCGTGGCCGTTTCGCCATGAGATCCGTTGGCGCTGATGTCGGCGCTGATGTCGTTCTCAAGCAGTTCCCACTGAAGATCACGTCCCGACGGCACCACCGAAGCCTCGGCCAGCGACGTGCCGGCCGCATTCAGTTGCGCTTTATGCGAATGTAAATAGAAGCCGTATGTTCAAACTCGCGGTTGGTCCGTGAATGAAAGGGCTTTAGTTTCGCCTTGATATCTTAGATATAATAAAAATAATGAGCAGAACAAGCACGGCAGCACAACTCACGCATATTGTCAGGATAATGATCCATCTTTTTCCATCACCGCCCGTCGGTTCCGAGTCAGGCACCACCCGCTTAGACTTTGAAGAATTCTCTTCGCGCACTTTTTGGGTCTTGTCCCTAGTTTCGCTTTTCCTCCCTGAAAGGATCTCCGCCTCATCATCTTCTGAAAGTTTAGGACGTGACGACCTACTCTTAGACGAAGGCTCTAGTTCTAACACATCTTTTATCATATTCTCTGTCAGCTCTTCCATCGGTCCCCTTAGACCCTGCTCAAGGGATAACCTAAGCGCAAACCACTCTTTCTGATCCACACAACCTGCTGATGTACCCGGATTTGTACAAATATTGAAATAAACAAGAGTGCCATTTGTCCACCATTCAAACGTTTTATACCAGTACCCGCCAACATCTGCACTGGTCGATCCCCCGCTGAGGTTCCCTCCTTGTAATCCACCGCGTTTCTCCACGGGATTGTCAAATGTCGGCAATAATTTGGGGGCCTTGTTAAAGTAATCCTTTACTACATCTTGCACGAACGCTATCTTTTCGTCTCTGGTGTCCCGATTAGCATCCCGCGTTCTCCAGACAATCATCCGGACATGAGCAGAAGTGATGAATAGGTAAATACAATCCTTATGGTACCCGTAACGAGTAAGCAACGCATCAGCACCATTGAGATAGCCTTTTAGCGGGACAAATCTTGCAACAATATCATTTGGAATACGCTCTGACTGCATAATTTTTTGGAGCCGTTCCCGAGCACTCAATTCAACACAAGATTTTTTTACGGCACTAACCTTAGAGTCTCTTATTTGGTCTGCACCGGGCCACTTAAATTGAGACAGCCATGGACATGATTTCAACATCTCCTTTGAAATAAGCACCTTATTTTTAGGAACTTCATTATGCACAGGTTCCTCCGTTCCTGCTCGCACCATACCAATAGACGCGAGAAAAACGGTGCAGAGAACAGCAAACATTTGACAACAATTGTCAGAATAGAAAGTCATATATACAGTCTCCTCAACTCGTATTTTGTCGGGTTGCTTTGAGATGGCGTGTCAACTTTTTTATTTACGGAGCGGGGGGCAAAGGCTCATACTCCCCTGTTGCACTATTTCCGTCATAATATTCTTGTTTACCGTTGTTGTAATGTTGAACATAAGCCCTAAGAAGCTTGATTGACGCCCCGTTAGCGGTGTCGTGAGTGGCATTCAAATCTGGCACACTTGTATAGTAATACCAAATATCGTCTTCTTTTACTCTAACAGTTCCCTCCCACCTGTTGAATCCCGGCGTACCAACGAAGCGCAAATCCCAATTCCCATGATCCGGATGATGATCCAAATCTTCAAAAGCATTTCCGTCATCCCTTGAAGCATAGATCTTCCCAGCCATGATTGTCCCTTGAGGTACGCCCACAACAAGAGCACCAAGTTGGATAAGCTCCGCATAATCATAACAGTCACCACGATTCCAATGAGGTGCCTCCGTAGGTGTCATCATCTCCCAATGTGATTTGTCAGGATAGCCATATCTAAACCCTTTATAACCATCAAAATAGGGCGGTTGATTTTGCACCCCGCCCTGAATCGCGTCCACTATTTCGTTGATTTTGTTTTCGCCGTCAGCCGTTGTACATGACCAGGCAACACGCATTTCCGTGACCATGTCACCTGATGGAATCCCGTGGGTTACGTATATCTTATGCCCACCGGATTTGCCAGCGTCACATTGGATACCCGCGACGTCGACAGTCCAATCAATGCTCTTTGCCATAGTGTCAATTTTATCAGGTAATTTGGCGTCTGCCGTAAGAGTTTTCACCTGGTATTCCCCGGATGAAGTAATACCGCTCTTCTTAAAATCCACGTATCCGTCCGGGCCATCTCCATTTAGCTCGAAGGTAATACCCGCAGGCTCCACTTTGAACTTCACCTTCACCGTAAGTTTTTTATCTTTGGTGTGACTTATCGGATTGTTTCGTTCTCCAGCCTTCCACTCCGGTTCCTTATAAGGATCACCCTCACTTTTCCAATTACTGTTATTATCCCTGAGTATGTTGTTCCCCGTTCCATCTTCATGATCGCTGGTAAATTCAATTGATTTCAAATCGGCCGCGACAACCGTCAGTTCTTTGGTTACCGCCGTGCAGGAGGTGAGCACCGAATCGCACA
>CAZXYF010000320.1:0-2638 GCA_964644705.1 uncultured candidatus Brocadiaceae bacterium
CCGCGAATGTTGAAGGTTGAAGGGTAAAAGATCAAAGTTGAATGTTTGCGCTGCGATGTTCCCGAAACAGGAAAAGCGCTGGCATGGCCAGCGCACTCCAGAGATCGCCTCCGGCGAATCAGGCGCAGGTGGGAGCGATCAGATAATGGATGGGGGTAAAAGAGTTGAAAGGGTTGAAACTGTTCCAACAGCTGGCGCACTGGCGAGTCGTAAAATGTCCGGGACATTCGAGATCCTCCGCCGTTATCTACTTTACGAAATAGACTTCAATGGGGTACCTTACACACAATTCGCAAACATTCTGGAAAGTGCTTATCAGGGTTCTCCAAGCGGGAAGCATGGTATTACTAATCGCCCGGATACGCACTTTACCGAATGTGCATCACCGTCCTACGCGACCTGACAGCGGAATGCGATTTGACCATGATGTGAGTCAACTGAGGTATCCCGGGCGTCAGTGACGAGTTAATAGATCTGCCGAAAGGACATTCTTTCATGCCCTACATCGATCATCCCTCCCTTTTCCGCCGTGGATTTCGAACCGGTCTCGGATTGCTCGTGATGATGGTGGTGTTACTGTCGTGTTCCGATCCGAGCATGGCGGGGGAGAAAAAGAAACAGACTTACCTCATCCGACTCAGCGGTGCCATCAACGATGCTTACGCCGAGGCGCTTATGCGGAAGATGTCGGCGGCCGAAGAACAAGGTGCCGACCGGATCATTTTGGAACTCGACACGCCGGGCGGAACCGTGGCGGCCTCCCAGAAACTCGGCGATTTTATTTTTGCCGAGATGACTCCCCACATCGTGGCCTACATCAACGCCGAAGCCTATAGCGGCGGAACGATGGTCGCCCTGGCCTGCGACGCCATCTACATCGATGACAAAGTCGGGATGATGGGCGATGTCGCCCCCATCACCGGCGGGGGGAAGATGGTGGGCGAGAAATTCCAGTCGCCCATACGCAAGACCATGACCAACTACGCCGAGCATAACGGATACCCCAAAGCTCTGGTCGAGTCGATGGTAACCACTTCCATCGAAGTGTATCGGATCCACCTCGAGGGAGACCCCCAAGACAAACATCATTTTGTCCGCAAAGATGTGCTCGAGACCTGGCCGGAGGAGAAAAAGAAAAAGATCACCGAAAAAGAGCTGATCGTCCCCGAAGGCGAACTCCTCACCATGCATCCAGAGGAGGCAGTGGAATACGGTTTCGCCAAAAAGGCTGTCTCCAGCCGTCTGGCACTCTACGATGCGTTGGGATTGGATCCCGGGGAAGTGACGCGACTGTATCTTTCCACCAGCGAACGGATCATCGTTTATCTCGACATGTTCAGTCCGCTTTTGATGATGGGTGGCCTTCTGCTGCTGTTCATGGAGATGAACAATCCGGGTTTTGGTCTGCCCGGCATTCTGGGGGCTTCCTGTATTGTCGTTTTTTTCATCGTCAAAGTGAGCCTGAACTACGCTGGAATGTTTGAACTCATACTTTTTGGCGCCGGGGTGGTTCTGCTGTTTATCGAACTTTTCATCATCCCCGGATTTGGTTTCGTGGGCGCCGGCGGGATATTTCTCCTGTTTGTCAGCATTCTGTTAATGCTCCAGCAGTTCAGCTGGCCGACGAGCCCCAGCGAATACAAAGCTTTTGAAATCAATCTTCTGCAAGTCGTCGGGATCTTTCTCGGCACCTGCGTGGGCTTGCTGACCATCGCCCGGTATATGGGATCAATCCCCTGGCTGAAACGATTGATCCGGACCGAGACCATGTCGTCGGCCACTCTGGACACCGATGAAACCCCGGGCCATCACAACTCAGATATGCTGGGGAAAACCGGACGCACCATAACGGTGTTGCGGCCAGCCGGGAAGGCCAGAATCGAGGGCTCACCAGAGCAGGTCGTGGCTCAGGGCGCATATATCCCGGAAGGGGCTCGGATCGAAGTGATTGCGTCGCGCGGACGACGCCTGGTCGTCAGGCCTGTTGATGAAGATTCCCAATCCTCCAGCGAGGAGAAAGCTACCACATGAGTGAGACAACATTCTGGATAACTGCTATTTTCGCCCTCGGTCTCGTGGCCATGGTGATTGAACTGTTTATTCCCGGCGCTGTAATCGGGATCAGCGGATTCCTGATGGCCGTCGGTTCCATAGCCTATGCCTACTACTCAGGATATACCATTCTGGCGTGCATATTGCTGGCCGCACTCATACTTTACGTGCCGGTGTTTTTCATGTTCTGGCGCAATGTCATAGGCAACGTGCTGTCTCTGGAGGAGAGTGAGAAGGATTACCGTTCCTCCATGCAGAACTACGAGGAGCTACTCGGAGAAACGGGGCAAGCAACCAGTTCCCTCCGTCCGAGCGGGACCGCCCTCATCAACGACAAACGATACGCAGTTGTAACGCGGGGTGAAATGATTGATAAAGGAAGTACCGTTAAAGTCATTGACGTGGCCGGCAGCCGGTTGACGGTTACGAAGATCAAGGGCGATTAACCCGAACATCTCACAAACCTCAAGCGTTAATTATTCTAAAAGCCACCTCGGCCGCAGGTAACGTCGAACAATCAGGGCAGTTGTGAATTACAGTGTGTTGTCAACAACTCAAACGACACCGGTTTGGTCTATGGACCGAG
>CAZXYF010000321.1:0-642 GCA_964644705.1 uncultured candidatus Brocadiaceae bacterium
AGAAATCTTTCTCCGCGTGATGCCGGTCCAGCCGTTGTTTGACCGTCTCCGCCTCCCCGACGTAGATCGTTGGACGTCCATCGTGTCCGTCCTCCCCCACGAGAATGTAGACGCCCCTCCGGGAGAATTCATCGCGGTTTTTGACCTCGGCATAGCGCCCGCGCGGGCATACGATACCGAGCCCGGTCCAATTTGATTTCTCAACGAACCGCAGGCCATCGGGCATACCCTCGGCCACGTCAATATGAATTTTGAAAGGACGGTGTTCATCCATTGTGCTCGCTCCGGTGCTCGTATATACGAACTTTGTCGCAAAATGATTTGGGCATCAGTATAACGTCGCCGTCGGTGATGTTGTAGTAACCGCCCGGCCTCGTTTTCCGTTCATCCCCGCACTCGGGGAACCAACACGGCGTGGGCTCGTTCTCGCTACCCCCAACATGGACTTGATGCCAGATCCCTTCGATATTGTCGCGGTTCCGGGGCTGCTCGATGCTCCTGCTGGATGGTATGGGGAGCGTTCTTTCGCGAACCAACACCGACATGCAACTTCCTCCAGGAGAACCTGACGGGGTGGACCGTGCGGGAAGAATTCAACCTGCGTGATGCCATCCGCTACGCTCCCGACGGTAACCCTCGCGG
>CAZXYF010000321.1:652-2623 GCA_964644705.1 uncultured candidatus Brocadiaceae bacterium
GAAGACGGCATACGAGATCAGCCTTGGTCTCGTTGGTTCGGAGATGTGTATAAGTGATAGGCTCGATGCTCCTGCTGGATGGTATGGGGAGCATTCTTTCGCGACTCAACACCGCCATGCAGCTTCCTCCAGGAGAACCTGACAGAAGGCTTCCAGGCCACTTCCTTTTCCCAGGAGAACCTGACGGGGTGGACCGTGCGGGAAGAATTCAGCCTCCGTGATGCCATCCGCTACGCTCCCGACGGTAACCCTCGCGGGCGGCGGACGCCTCTCCCCCGGCCGCATTGACCAACTACATTTACCCATGTAGTATCAACAGTCAACAATCCCCTCACCGCTCAGGAGATATTCACGTGAACAACGGAGAGCGTGATTACGACATAGAGAATTACAACGTGAACCTGAGTGACGAGACCACGTGGCTCGCCAACGAACTGGGGGATGACCTTGCAGACTGGATTGGCGATCTGATCAACGCGCCGGATCCACCGACCCATGGCTCCGGCGTCGGGCTCAGTCCAACAACAATCGACTACATCACCGAACAATATCTCCAAGTGCAGAGACAGATCCGCAGCAAAAAGAGTCGGCCTGCTCTCCATGTTCAACCGATAATATCACGGGGAATCGACGGCAAGGACGTGGGGATAAACGGAATCGTGGACCACGTGATGGAAGTGCAAAAAAGCGATACCGGGAACATTTACGCACTGAGCTGGGACGATATCCGGTGGGAGACCAGCCCCTATGCTGATGTGAAATCCGCCACCCAGACCATCCCGACCATTCGTTTTGGCGAGCAAGAACTCCCGCTTGTGGTCCAGGGACATGCGTTCATGAGATTGGAAGAGCGAGCCGGCATTGAGATCAACCATGCCGTCCACTTCATTGCGAGCGCACTGAATCATCGGATCGTGACCGATAAAACGGGGCAACCTTTCCTGACGATCTTTGACGCCGTGTCGCTCGAACCTCTTGGTCTCGCCCCTCTGGAGGCCACTCGGTGCAACCCCATCGGCGGTGAGCAGAGTAAAGAGTGGGACGTATGGCTGGCCAAAACGGTGTTGCCCCTCAGCAAATATCTGGACCTCGATGTTGAGCCACACCTCCCGTCAGTCTACGTGGAGACAGCGTTATCCCGCGAGGATCAGCAGCTGATGCAGTTGATCCTCTCCCAAAGCGATCTTCTGGACGCTGAAACCATTCAACATAATCCCGGCAGGATTCGCGAATGGATCATCGACGGTGGCATGAGCCAGTATTTCTGGCCCCTGTTCGATGACATATTTCTTGAGTGTGCCCGCCACCTGGGAGACAAGGTCGAGGGAGTTATCAGCAAAAACTGGATGGACAACTGCCTCCAACGCGCCGAGATACCCGGCGATGTATGGAACGGAGTCCGCGGCATAATAACTAATACCGGCATGGCTGCTGAGGTGGCCGGTATTCTCATACAATCAGCGGTCCTGACAGAAGATTTCCGGGCCACCCCCTTTTCCCATGATGACCTGACAGAGCTGCGCGAGCTACTGTCGGCACACCAGATCGGTCCCGCCCCAACCGAGAGACTGATGGAGGCGCTGGATACAATGGACCGACAGCAACAGTTTATGGTCGCCCGGTTATCCAACAGACCCGGGGACATCGCGCACTGGAAGATGACAGAAGAACAGATCCGTCGCCGCAGCAATCTTGGCAATTACATGCATCTGAAGAGAGTGATTCGGGAGCAATGCCTGAAGTAGGAGAGGAAAAACGACAGGGTTCGTGACTCCCCGTTCCAGAGCAGCAGCGGGAGGTGCTTTATCCGATCACCGGTAACGCCCGCGCCCACATAATCTTGCGGGCGGTGAACCTCAACCACATGGCCGAGATTGTGAGCGAGCCCGAGGCCTCTCATGCACGGCACCGGAGAGAAGAGTTTGCGAGTGCGTTATGTCCGCGCATAGGAAGGAAAAGCATGTCTTCCAG
>CAZXYF010000322.1:0-2601 GCA_964644705.1 uncultured candidatus Brocadiaceae bacterium
AAGAGCCAGAGGTTGAGCCGATTGATTGAGAAACTTTTGACGTTAGCGCAAGAATTTACAGAACATTAAGGTGAGTAGGCGGAGTCGGATCATAAGGGGAACAGCTGGTTGTTAGTTGCTGGCGGCGGGAAAACGGCGGGAATAACGGCGGGATGCGGACGAGACATTCAACTTTTGAAGTCGAACTTCCAACCTCCCACAATCGAATAGCGAGGGGACTACAACCCCGGCACAAGCGGCATGGAGCGCGGGAACGATGCTATGCAGGTCCCCTCTCTTGTGCTGTGGGCTTTTAGATGCTTTCGATGTTGTGTGCTCTTTCTGCGGCCGGGGATTTGCGCACGTGGCTGCTGATCCGGTACCCTCTTTCGTTCATAATCAAGCGTGAGTTTCTCATACGAGGAGACCGTAGAATGGAAGAGCTGACCACCCGCGAACGTTATACGCGCATTTTTGATCACGAGGAAGCCGACCGAGTGCCTTTCAACGATCGACCGTGGGGGAGCACTGTGGCCCGCTGGCGCGAGGAGGGATTGCCGGAGGATGTATCACCACTGGAGGATTTCCAGCGTGTGGTCGATCGGTTGAAGGACGTCGGAGCGTACTAAGCGGATTGGCATTAATAACCTGAGGTTTAACACACCCTGAAAATCTTTTCCTTCAAAACCAAAGACATTGGAAAGTTCTATGGACAACCATCTGAGATTGCCTTTCTCGTCATCCGAAAAGGAGCGGGCCAAGCGGGGCATCGAGCTGATCTACTGCGACTGGTCCCACCAGGACTGGGTTCCCGAAAAGCAGCCGGTGGATGAACAAATGGTCCTCGATACGGCCGCCGTCTTTCGGCGCTGGCGGGAGGAATTCGATTTTCCCTTTGCGTATTATCTGATTGACGTGTTCTGGTTCGATCCCGATCATCCCTATGATCGGTGGCGGCGAGAGGGGTTTCCAAACGGTCCCGAACGCAGCCTGGGAGCCATCGAGGAGGCCGGAATGAAACCGGGACTGTGGTTTTGCAACAAGCATCCCGGGATCATGCCGAAACCGGCCGAGTGGTCCGAAAGTCTGGACAACAGCGGCCATGGATACGTGATCTCTGCCGGTCCCTACCGGGAGGGCTTACATCGGGCGTGGCAAAAGGCATACGAGCAATGGGGCATGCGAATGGTTAAGTTCGATTTTGTGGGCCTGGACGCAAAGTTACCGGACGACCCCGTGCCCGAGCAACGCCCCGCCCTGAATCGGCGTGCGTTTCGTGAGTTGGTGACCGACTTCAAGACCGAACATCCCGATGTGCGCTTTCTCCTGTACAATGGATTCCGGTCCGGGGAAGGCACCGGCTTCGGAAACACGCTTGAGGATCCGGCCCGCACCTGCTCCATCTCCAGTGAGTGGGCCGATTATTGCGATTGGACTTACTGCGGCGATACGCGCCCCGCGGATCTGCCGTGTCTCCGTCTGCGCCGCAGTTGCGAAATCTACAATGATCACCAGATCAGACGCTGGCACTGGGCCGGCTTCCCGCTGCACAAGATCGACGAATGCGGGTGCTACGTCGGCAGCGGCGGGTCCTGGTACGAACTGGGTCCGAAAGACTTCCGAAGCAGTTGGCTGTTGACGCTCGTGCGAGGGGGGCAGAAGGCCATGCTCTACGGCGATCCCTCCCCCTTGACCGATGACGATGTCCGGTGGATGAAGGCCACGTATGAACGCGCCGACAGGCTTGTCCGCCGGGGCGCGAAGGTGTCGCTGCTCGGAGGATGGCCCGCTTCGGGAGACCCATACGGGTATTTTCTGTCGAAGGGAACGGACGGATGGGCGGTGGCAATCAACCCGCAGTGGTCGTCGGTCGAGTTTCGGATTCCGACCCGCGGGCGGCCGGCAGCCGCCTGCCTGGCATCCGATCAGGGGGAACCTGTGCCGATGAAGACTCATCAGCATGGCATCGACGTCACAATCCCTCCCAATCAAATGGTCCTGATCGGCCTGGGACGGGAGTCGGAGACCCCGCTGCCGGACATGCGGCTGACCGAAGGGGAATGGCCCGCCGAATTGCTCCCCCGCGGCGTGCAACGTTCCGGCGAGAACGGAAGCCTGACGTTTCGGCTCGAGCGCGACGACGTACAGGATGTGACCTGGGTGGTCCGTCTCTGGAAAGACGGACAGCGCTATCGCCAGCCGGGCTGGGGCGAGGACAGAACGCTTTCAGAGTATCTCGGACTGGAGACCAGTCCCTGTCGGCGGCGCGAGAGTTTTCACGACCGACCCCTGTGGTCGGGGCTCTCCTACTGGGTTGAAACCCAGTTCGGTGCAACATCCACCCCCATCCTGAAACTGGCCTGCGAGGACGAAGAACTGGATGTCACCGTTGAAGCCTATGAATATCGCCGTTCCTGAAGATAGCGTAACGGGCCAACAGGGTGTGCGGTTGTTAGTTGCAGGTTGCTGCTCCACGGCGAAAAACGGCGGTGAGGCCGGAGCTCTACAGGGGGGATGTGAAAAATAGCCGTAAAGTTTCGGTGAGCCACGTGCGTTTTGTGATGTCCTACTTGCCGGGCTTGTCCCGCGGTAGGGGCGTACCTGTGCACTACAGCAGGCGTA
>CAZXYF010000323.1:0-2594 GCA_964644705.1 uncultured candidatus Brocadiaceae bacterium
GACAAGCCCGGCAGCAGGCCCATCTGGAATAACGTGGTTCACTGAATACTTACGATTCGTTGATGACTGGGGCAGCGCACATTGTTGGGTGCCCTGGCGATCACCAGCATTTTTAGTGGAGGAGACACAGTCCGATGGCGAAGCATTTGAGCGCCCCGCACGGGGGCGAACTGGTTGACCCGATTGTCGATGATGAACGTGCTGAACAGCTGACTGAGGAATCGAAGGAATGGGCGTCGTGGGACCTGACGGAGCGTCAGCTCTGCGACATCGAGTTGTTGCTCAACGGCGGGTTCTCGCCGCTGGAGGGTTTCATGACCCAGGATGACTACTCGGGGGTGTGTGAAAATATGCGGCTGGAAGACGGGACGCTCTGGCCGATGCCCATTACGCTTGATGTGACGGAGGAGCTGGCCGATGATCTGGAAGAGGGTGATATGCTGGCTCTGCGCGATATGGAAGGCGTGATGCTGGCCGCGCTGCATGTTGAGGATATCTGGACGCCTGATCTGAAGGCGGAGGCGCAGGCCGTATTTGGCACAAACGACACCAATCATCCGGCCGTGGACTATCTGTTCAGCGAAAATAATCCCGTGTATGTGGGAGGGCGCATTGAAGGGCTGGAGCTTCCCCTGCACTACGATTATAGAGAATTGCGTCGCACCCCCGCGGAACTCCGGGCGGAGTTCAAGACCAAGGGCTGGCGCAAAGTTGTGGGATTCCAGACCCGTAATCCGATGCACAAGGCCCATTTTGAGCTGACCATGCGCGCGTTGCGGCAACTGGAGTCAAATCTTCTGATCCAGCCGGTTGTGGGGATGACCAAACCCGGCGATGTGGATTACCATACCCGGATCCGGTGTTATCAAAAGCTGCAGCCCCACTATCCGCGCAATTCCGCCATGCTCAGCCTCCTGCCTCTGGCGATGCGGATGGGCGGGCCGCGGGAAGCCATGTGGCATGCTCTCATCCGGCAGAATTACGGCTGTACCCATTTCATTGTTGGGCGCGATCATGCGGGCCCGGGCGATGATTCGAACGGGGAGCCATTCTACGGCGCGCTGGAAGCCCACGATCTGCTGGAGGAACACGAGGAAGAGATCGACATTGACATAACCACTTTCGAACACATGGTGTATGTGGCCGAAGAGGACAAATACATGCCGGTGCCGGAGGTCCCGGATCAGATGGAAGGGCGTTTCATCTCGGGTACACAGCTCCGCGAGCGGCTCTCTGATGGGCGTGATATTCCTGAGTGGTTTACTTTCCCTGAGGTGGCGGAAGAACTGCGCGAAACCTATCCCCCCCGGAGTGAACAGGGCTTCACTGTGTTCTTCACCGGACTTCCCAGCGCGGGAAAGAGCACGGTGGCGAACGTGGTCATGGTGAAGTTGCGGGAGATGGGGGAACGCGATGTTACCCTGCTGGATGGGGATATCGTGCGTCGCAACCTGTCGTCGGAGCTGGGCTTTTCCAAAGAACACCGTGATCTCAATATACGGCGGATTGGATTTGTGGCCAGCCAGATCACGAAAAACGGCGGTATCGCTATCTGCGCCCCCATCGCTCCGTACGATGCCGTGCGGAAGGAAGTGCGGGGCATGATCGAGACGGGCGGCGGGTTCACCCTGGCCCACGTCGATACACCGGTCGAGGTCTGCGAACAAAGGGACCGAAAGGGGCTGTATGCGAAAGCACGTGCCGGTATCATCGAGGATTTCACGGGTATCTCCGATCCGTATGAGGAGCCGGATGATGCCGAAGTGGTTCTGGATACCGTCGATCTGGATCCTGAAGAATGCGCTCAGGAGGTTCTTTTGCACCTGGAGAAAGAGGGGTATATCGGAGCGGAATAGCCCCTGGACTCCAACCGCCGGGTTATCAACCCCCGATGTCGTTCGGATGAAGACGACATCGGGGGTTCTGTTCTGTGTGGATTCACCGTGCTCCGTTATCTCCCTGTCTTTGCCTTCTCCATCATTGCTGGGCACTGTCTTCTGCGCCCGTTTTATGATTTCCGATCGGCAAAAAAGGCCGACGAGGATAACATTTTGTTAGCAAAGTATTTACGGAAAAGCTGGCTCGTATTCCGGGAATTTAGAGCGGTTGAATCGTAATTACAGGAGGGGGAAGTCCACTCGTTATCCCTTGACATTACCCCATGGACGCAATAGCATAGGAATATAGAAGTGATGCGCAGCATCTATTAGATGGCTTTCGCATTCAAATATATATCCGCACCGACGATTGTCAGATTCGCAGTGATGTATCGCCAGGAGAGTGTGCGAAGCTGGCATAGGAAGGCTGGGGGGCTGAGAGGGCGGATTCTTCAATCAACACGAGTCTTATCTTCGTACGTTACCAGCCTACTGCATAGAAAGTGTCAAGTATGCGCATTAAAAAAGCCAGGCGTAAACAAGGAACTTATGGATTGTCGGATGAACAGGGTGTTCCGTGGATGAAATGGGGGATGGGGAAAGCGGCGTTTTTAGTGGTTATGGTGACCGTTTTATGCTTGGGGAGTATGGCGACCCTCAATGCGGCCGAAACGCCGACTTCGGCGGGACCGGTGGCCCGGCTGGACACGCCGATCT
>CAZXYF010000324.1:0-2561 GCA_964644705.1 uncultured candidatus Brocadiaceae bacterium
ATGCAATTCATTAGTGGGGCATATACGGGATAAGTTCAAAAAATAGTGCGTTTTTCCCGGAATTATCTATGAAATGTATCCAGTGGGGTCAGGCGTGACCGATTCGGCGATGGGATTGTGTCGGGCGGAAAAAACATCTCGACGAGGGGCATAGATTCGGTGCGGGATTGCTCATGCAAGAAAAGTGTAGGAATTTTCAACACCGTTCCAGGGGGATTGTGCTACAACATGGAGAAAAACAGCGTTGGTTCTTTTGATTGTGGGGCTGCCCTGTATTCCGGCGTGAAGTGTAATTCCGCCCCCGTCGCATTCAGCTCTCCCAGGTGAATGAGCCGTGATGTACGCTGTTGTTTATGGAAATGCTCTGGGAATCCGTCAGCACAGAAAGCCTCGTTAAAGCTGTGTTGATACCAGCGTGCTGCGGTGTATAAATTCCCCATGAGGTTGGCCGGTACCGGCACGGGGGAGGGAGCATCTTCGGCGTCCGAAGTGATAATGTCCTGCCGGATCGCGTCGATCGTTTCATGGATGTCTGGCAGCAGATTCGATGCTTCGTCGTGGCCCCGGTCGGTCTGCACTTCCGCAATGCGCCGGGTGGCGAGCAACCCGGTTAGAAGGTGGATCTGGTGGGACAGGTTGGACCAATCCGGTGTTTTTGTGGTGGCGGGGAAGGCGCTGGAAATCTGTTTTATGATCCGGGTGGCACCGTCAAATAGCGCATTCAGCGCAACAGGTGAGAAATACTGTCCATGTTCGGCTTTATGGGCAAGGCAGTAATGCGCCAGTCCCGACAGAATGCGCGGGTCGGCGGGGTCAGCGACGCTGGCCTCTGTTGTTTCCTGAAAATCTTTCAGAATGAAGCGAAAAATCTGTTTTGCCTCAGTCAATACGTACCGCGCATAACTTTTGTTGTTTATGGGATCCTGCATGAAGTAGAAGTACACGCGGGAGAGAAAGGTCAGTGCCATGGAGTTAAAAGGTGCGGCACTGGTTTCGTGGGCTCTCTGTTCTTCCACTCCCAGCAGACGATGGACTTTCCCCCGGTCATCGGTCATGAGCTCGAGCAGGGTTCGAACCAGGCGTGCAACGGCCTCCTCACAGTAAACATATCGATCTGAGTGTCCGGTGGTGCGGTAGGCACGAGCGGCGAGGAGGCAGCCTGTTCCTGCATCATGGATGGTCTCGGGGAAAAGTGCGTCATCCCGCACAAACAGATCCTGAAATTCGTCCGCATCCTGATCCGAGAAAGGATCAATTGACGAGGGGATTTGATCCTCGTACGAGGTGACGTATGCGCCAAATTCTCGCTCAAACGCGTATTCGGCCCGACCCAGCTCGTAAGAGGCCGTGCTGAACAGGGGGGATTCATCGGAGGGGTGAACATACACTTCCGTGCTGCCGGCGTGGGGGCCGGCGAGACTTTCCTCACCGCACATAATGTCGATCAATATGTGCCACAAACCCGGTTCCAGCCGGAACTCCTCCGGGCCAATATCCAGATGGATGGGGTCATCGAGGTCTTCGGCTATATCGGCAACGTCAGTGGGCAGGACTTTGGTCTTGCGGGAGAATATCTCATGAGCCGTAATAATCAGCTCGGCATTGTCGGGCAAGTCCGTCTGGCATTCCACTTCCGCGGTTAGCCGGAGGGGAGAGGATCCTGCTTCGATCAGCCCGGGCATCCCTTTCGTTGCGTCCTGGACGCTTGCTGCAATTTCAACTCTGGTCTGCATGGTTGCTGCCCCTCAGTGCTCTCTGCGAATTTGTCGGAATGGAGGTCCAGCGATGGATAATCCCCGGTTTACATCCATGCTGCCGTCTCGTCCTGTTCCTCCTGGAACGGGTTGGCCACATAAGTGATAACGGCCACCCACTGGTCATCATTTTGTTTCTGCATGAATTCGACGTCCATCACGCGAGCCCCCTGCAGACTGGCCATTTTGTCATTTACCAGCTCTACCAGTTGCTCACTATCCTCGGCCTTGAGGCGTATGAGCTTGACCGGTGGCTGGCGTTTTTTGTGATGTCGGGCCAGTTCCTGGATGATCGACTGGATGACCTGGAGATTGCTGAGGTATTTGTCTCGAATTTCCTGGACAACCGGAGAAAACGAATAAGGATCAAAGACCGTGTCCAGTTCGCCATCCTTTTCCTGGAGTTCCTCGAGTAGCTCGCCCCGCAGACGATTTTGAATTTGAGCCAGTTGTTGGGCGATATCCCGTGTGTCGCTGCTCATGTTTATGATCGGTAAGTAAAGGTGGGGGGAATGTTGACAGAAGCATTCATTATATTTCAGAGGGGGCTGAGGTTCAACCCAACGAGGTGCGAGCGGTGTTTGCTCTGTGGTGCTTCTCAGGCGGTCTCAGAACTCCTGATCCGGAAACACCAATCCGCACTGAGCATTCTGCATAACCCCTGTGCTAAACAGCTGATACAACTCATTTGCCACTCGTTCTCAAAAGCTGGACAGTGGAAAATAACTTGATACCTTTTTGTGCTAAAGGGACCTCAATTCGATAAGAAAAGGAGCCGAACTACGGCCCCAAAATACCCTCCTCCGG
>CAZXYF010000325.1:0-2558 GCA_964644705.1 uncultured candidatus Brocadiaceae bacterium
CAAGCCCGGCCAGTAGGGCATCACAAAACGCACGTAGTTCACTGAATCCTTACCCATACCCATGGTTGATATGCTGTATCTGTAGTGTACCATACATTTTGATGGACCCGGAGACCCGTCCCTAAACGTAATTGGGGGTGGTTTGCGAGATGGACTGTGTTCCCGACTCAGAGTCACCGGAAAACCCGTTTGAAAACGCATTTTTGAACATTTTGGTCAGCACTGGGTTCACCTATTAAACTATACCTCCGACATCCCCATGCCCAATCATCCGGCTTCCCCTACCATCCTGATCGTGACCGGCTATCCCTGCGCGGGCAAAACGACCATTGCGCGACGGCTGGCTGCGGCCATAAACTATCCCCTGCTGACCAAAGATGACGTGAAAGAGCGGATGTTCGATACGCTGGGCTGCGGGGATCGCGCGTGGTCCGACCAGCTGAGCACGGCAACGTATGCCGTACTTTTCTATGTGCTCAAAGCACAGGCAGAAGCCGACCAACCCACCATCGTGGAAGCCAACTTTCGGCCGGAATCCCACAGCGACCGGTTTGCCCGATTCCAGCGCGACCACGGGGCGCGCCTGGTGCAGATTCACGTGACGGCCGACCGTGACACCATCGAACAGCGATTGCACCAGAGAACGACTCAAAAGAACCGCCATCCCGGCCACCTCGACCGTAAGCTGGAGGAACAGATCCCCGACAAAATAGCGAGTGGCCGATACGACCCACTTGAGCTTGAAGCTCAGTGTATCGAAATAAACACCTCAGACAGTCCCGTGGGAACCACAGTTTCCCGAATCCTGGGGCAACTCAGCGGATAACAGCATCGTTTTGCCAGCAAAATTGCCATCCCCTCCTCAACTGCAATCGGATAGGACGAACCATGTCAGATATTGATTTGAACGAACTGCCCACCCGCGGAGTCAGCGTCACCGACTATGGCGCCACCGGCGACGGTGTGACGGATGATCATCACGCCTTCCAGAGCGCGCTGGACAGCGGCGCATCGCCGGTCGTGATCCCCCGCGGAACGTACAAAATCGGCGGTGCACTCCGCATCGGCTCCAACACACGGGTCCTCGCTCATCAGGCGGCTCACGTGTTCCTGGCCGATGGTGCCGGCACGGGTCCCGACGT
Organism: uncultured candidatus Brocadiaceae bacterium; assembly: GCA_964644705.1. Taxonomy (GTDB): domain Bacteria; phylum Planctomycetota; class Brocadiia; order SM23-32; family SM23-32; genus CAZXYF01. The sequence continues at coordinate 1,143 of CAZXYF010000325.1, forward strand.
ATTCCTGCTCACCAATCGGGACCATGAGGACGGCAACTGCAACATCACGGTGTCGGGCGGCCGCTGGGACGGCAACAATCCCGGCAACCCCCGTGGGCCGGATGAACCGACCAGTTACTCCGGCGTTCTGATCAACTTCTCCAACGTTACCGGTCTGGATTTGAACAACATGACCCTGCGTGATCCTGAATCTTATTTCATTCGGCTTGCGCGGCATGTGAGGCGGTTCCGTATAGAGGATATTCGTTTTGAAGCACGCAACTTACGCCCCAACCAGGACGGCGTTCACCTGGGCGGCTACTGTGAAGATGGGGTAATATGCGATCTGGAGGGGACGGGAATCGCCACGCCAAATGACGACGTCGTGGCTCTGAACGGAGATGATGCCAATGATCGGGCCCAGAACCTGGGTAAGGAGTGCGGTCCAATACGCAATATACGCGTCCAGAACATCCGCGCCTCCGATTGCCACAGTTTCGTTCGGATGCTGAGCGTGTGGCATCCGGTGGAGAACGTAGAGATTGAAAACGTCCGCGGCGGCTGCAGAAATTGCGCACTTAACCTCGACGCCGGACGCTACTGCAAGGTCCCACCCTTCGACCCAGACGACCCCGAATACGCCGAGGGAGCTGGGGAGCTGCGGAACATAGAAATGCGCGACTTCGAGATCTATAAAAGTGAGCCCGGACACCAAAAGCCGCTCATCCATCTTGAAACGCGGGCCTACAATTTCAACCTTGAAGGGTTTCGTCGAGACTCCACACGCGACGCATCCCCAGGCGCGTCGACCCTGCGCGTATTCAACATGCATCCCGAAGCAACGGTCAACATCCGCGGATTGTCGGCCGATCAGGCATCTTCAACGCTTGCAGCATCTGAGCTGTCCCAGCCGGAGCTGTGCCGGGAGCTGCGGCCCGGAGACCACCCGTCCCTCTCCCTCTCGGGGTGCGTGGGCACCGATGGCCTGTGCGAAGTGCCTGCCGGGGGGATGGATGCCTTCAGCATGTAAAAATGGGGGGCAGACGGAAAAATCCCGCGCGCGAAGCGGGCCGAACTAAAAACTTTCGGGTTTTAAACTCGGTTTCGTGTCGATTAGCTGTATTCTTAGTCCCAACGGGACGGCTTCATACTAGCCCAAGATGCAGTGCTCTGAAAGAGCACGGAATCTTGGGTATGAGATGGGAAATAAATGGATGAGCTGAAAGCTCATTTCATCATTGCTCAACAAACCGACGCAAAATACCGTCAAAAGATTTGAAATCAGTGAACCACGTTATTCCAGATGGGCCTACTGCCGGGCTTGTCCCGGTTGAGGCGTATTTCTGCACTACCCGAAGATGCGCAAACAACGCGATAGGGCTTTAGAACCTAACCTTCGCCCGGATCTTGCGCCCTGATCTGCCGGTCCCTTGAGGT
>CAZXYF010000326.1:0-2530 GCA_964644705.1 uncultured candidatus Brocadiaceae bacterium
TCCCATGAGGCGGAGCGCATTCACACTGATCAAGTCGCTTGTGGCCCGCCAGCCGAAGCCCTGGCGAAGGCCAACTGGTCAACGTTTCACGTTGATCGAGTTGCTTGTGGCCTGCCAGCCGAAGCCTCGGCGAAGGCCAACTGGTCAACGTTTCACGTTGATCGAGTTGCTTGTGGTGATCTCCATCATCGCCGTCCTGGCGGCCATGCTGCTGCCGGCGCTGGAATCGGCACGGCAGCAAGCGCAACAGATCTCCTGTCTGAGTGACCGCAGGCAGAATTACTTGCAGCTCCAGTATTTTACCAACGATCACGACAACATGATGCCGCTGCCGATCGGTGATCATAACTTCATGATAGACCCTTCCGCCGGTGGAGACGGAAACCGGGATGGCATGTCCCACTGGCTTGGATACAATCGGTATGGCGAGATCGGATACGGCTTTGACGGGGCAGATGTGGATCAGCCATTGCCGTATATGTATCGCGTTGGCGGTGACAAACACGGTGGGAATTCAGTGTATAATTCCACAAATTACCAGAGAAAAGTCCTGGGATCTCTGGGGGTGTTAGCCGCTTTCGGCTACGTGGATACGCCAGCGCTACTGTATTGCCCGGCATACGTGAGGGAATCCGGCAATAACGGATATGAGCTTGACAGTCGGCCCCAACAGTGGGAGAAACTCACCAACGGAGACGGGGGATATCCTGACTACAAACTGTATGCTGGTATCTCGCAATACTTCGCCTGGGGCCGGCCTACCGGAACGGGCGACACAAGCAATGGCCATTATCCGAGGTTTTCCGCCTACGCCCATATGTGGAGGGATAATAACGGTATTTCACCTATTATGTTTAGCTGTTTCAACGAAACCGATCCGCACAGCCTCGGTAGCGGTGGATGGTCTACAATGGCTTTGTGGGAGTATGGTTACAGCCATCAGGCCCGCGGGTTGAACGCGGCCATGGTGGACGGTGCGGCGCACTGGTTCACTGAGGAGGAGGTAAGCCGGGCCGGAATCCAGCATATGCGGGGAGATCGCGCCGACTGGCTGTCCAACGATGTGCCCCATGGCGCACGTGCCAATTTCCAGAGCTGGGCCCGTAAAAAAGCGGGGTTGACTCCGGACATGTGAAAAGGAAGATGCGTATCTCAAAAAGAAAAATGCGACCGGCGGTTTGGATGTACGTGGTTGTGCATAAGTTTGGTCGAAAGCTTCTGTGTTGGACATCGGCATAATAATCTATGCAACAGTGGATCGGTTATCAGGTCCCGGATATTACTGGAGGTCTCCCATGAGGCGGAGCGCATTCACACTGATCAAGTCGCTTGTGGCCCGCCAGCCGGAGCCTCGGCGAAGGCCAACTGGTCAACGTTTCACGTTGATCGAGTTGCTTGTGGTGATCGCCATCATCTCCGTCCTGGCGGCCATGCTGCTGCCGGCGCTGGAAAGCGCACGGAAACAGGCCCGTCGGATCAGCTGCCTCTCTGACCGGCGGCAGAACTATGTGCATGTCAACTATTTTGCCAATGACCATAACAATCTTGTGCCCCATCCGATGGGAGAGGGCAAGCGGGAGCCAACCACCGGTAACCCCTACAGCTGGTTGGGGGGAGCGGACTATGGCATGGGAGGTCCCGTAACGAAGAGGCGGCCGTGGCTTGCCAAAAATGATTCGGACCACCAAAGCTCCAATTTACTCAAAGGATCCAGTCACGTTACCAGCCCTTATCAAGGGGCGAATCTGCTGGGCCCGATCGGTGTGCTGGCCGCTTTCGGTTATATGGAAACGCGCTCCATGGCCATGTGCTCAACTTTCCAATTTGAGCCTGGATATAGCGAGTATCCGGACAAATCGAACTGGGAAAAACTCATTACTCCTGGAGAAATACCCGATCATGATATGGACGCTGGCATCGCACATTATTTCGCCGATCGCTGGGTGTACACAACGGGAGCAACAAGCCTCAACGAGGATTCGAGGCTTACGTACTATGCACGCAACTGGGAGTCCGACAACAGTGTTTCCCCCATCTTGCTCAGTTGTTTCAACGAAACCACAAGCACATGGGGCGAGCTAAAACAAAAGTCGCATGGTGTCAGCCACGGCGGAGAAGGCGTCAACGCCGTTATGTTCGACGGTTCAGCCCGCTGGATAGACGAGGCGGAAGTCATGGGATACGGCAAGCTGTCGACGGGACCATTTGAAAGTCCCGATTACCTTTCGAACCGGTCATTCAGGAACAACGGGAGCAATCTGCAAAACTGGGCCAAACGATACGCTACCCCTTCCAAGTAGGAGAAGAATTCCATGAGTCTTAAAAAACAATCCGTTGAATTTAGCGGTAATTGGCTCGTGGCCTGCCAGCCGGACCCCCGGCGAATGCCAGCTCGACGACGTTTTACGTTAATCAAGTTGCTTGTGGCCTGCCAGCCGAAGCCTCGGCGAAGGCCAACTCGACAACGTTTTACGTTGATCGAGTTGCTTGTGGTGATCTCCATCATCGCCATCCTGGCGGCCATGCTGCT
>CAZXYF010000327.1:0-2529 GCA_964644705.1 uncultured candidatus Brocadiaceae bacterium
CAGCTAGTCGATTCATCAACTGCCTCTTCTGGCCAGATCAACGTCAGTGATGATTCCGCATTTCATGCCGGTATGGCTGTCAAGATTTCCGATGACGGCGGAGAAAGCGGCACTTATTACGTGGATAGTGTAAGTAGCGGAACAATCACCGTTGAAGACGGGACTGGATCCAACAATATATCAGGGGACAACGTTCTCGATGACGACAACGCACGAATCACACCGCTGGGTGACGACAGTAATGTTACTACTCTCGTAGATAGTGACATATCGGACGGTGCCACTTATACGGTGGAAGTCGAAGATGCCTCTAAATTCTCGGTTGATGACACCGTTACGGTAGCCGATACAAACATGGGCGAAGTTGCGGATAGTCAAAAGGTTCTCGCAACCGATACCGACACCAATGAGTTGGTGCTTTTCAATAATTCGGGAGGGACTGCGGAGTTCGACAGTGGTGGTACTGCCAACGTAGACTACCAGCACGTCACAAAGGAGGAAGGCGGCGTTGGCGTCGGGGGTCTCGAGCTGGGTGGAGTTACGATCGATACCCAAACGGACGCACGCGATGCTCTGACCGCTATCGATGCGGCCATCGAGAAGAAGGACGCCGCCCGGGCCGATTTCGGTGCGACCATGAACCGTCTCAAAAACACGGTTCGCGCCACCGAAATCCAGGCCGAGAAGATCCAGGCGGCCGAGGCGCAGATCTCGGACGTGGACGTGGCCTCCGAGATGGCCAACCTCACGCGGAACCAGGTGCTCGCCCAGGCCGGTGTCTCGATGCTGGCCCAGGCCAACAGCATCCCGCAGATGGCGACACAGCTGCTGCGTGGCTGAATCAAGTAGTAACCATCGCCCGCACATCGGTCGGCCGCCCCGCGCGGCCTGACCGGGTCGGGTAGCAGACTGGATGTCTGCGATTGTGAGTGGTCTTCCGGCAACTCTGCCGGGGGCCACTCCTTTTTTTAGTTGTTAGTTGTTAGTTGTTAGTTGTTAGTTAACGGCGGAACGGCAACGGCTTGTATCCCGCCGAGGCGCGGAGAACGGCAAACGGCAATTGGCCCCACGAATTAGAGGACAACGAATGAACGGCCAAAACGGCAGGATTTTATTATAGAAACGGCCTGGAGCAGAGAACGTCAGAGAAACGTGCCCTGCCCCAGACCGTACCGACAGATCTGCAATGTCATGATCGCCAGCGGCGATCTCTGGAGTGCGGTGGCCATGCCACCGCTTTTCCTTTTCAAAGACTTTACGCCCCAAATCATTTATCCACTCGATGACGGCTGTTCGCCGTTATCCGACTGGGTGTTCTACCATCCGGGGGGAAATATTTTCGGAAAGTGCCACCCGGATGAAGCAGGAAGGGAAAATAAGAAGTGGGCCAGCGAGGCCCTCAGGCGGCGCGGATTACACAAATCAGGAAATTATAATCAACTGCTAACACTCATGAGCAATTTCTGTCCCTGAACTACTCCACCTGCTCCAGCGCATACTTGTAGAGGCGTTCACTTATCCGAAAGCCGCCATCATTTTGGCAACTATGTGACTGCCCGGTCGGCCATGCCCGTTGTCGACCACCTCTTGCCAAACTTCCCCTGGCACAATGATCCCGTCTTCAAAACGCGCGCTGAGAATTGATAGTTGTCCAATTGTACTCAGACTGATGAGCACTGAGGAATCGGCGATGACATTCATGGCAGATCCTGGAGCGTTTTGAGATCTTCTTCAAGTTCATCAACATCATAATGTCGATTGATGCCCTCCTGACCGAGCAACTCGTGAAACTCCCATTTACTGAGTCCGGCCAATTCACGCGCTTTCCCAAAACTCAAAAGATCCTTGTCATACAGGCGGATGGCAAGTTCCCGTTTGAGCCGATCAGGCACTTCCTGTGGCGGAGCCTTCATTGCATTGAAACAGTTATCGGGCAATTCTAATGTTTTCATTTTTCCCTCCTCCAACAATTCAGGCTGCTACACTGACGAAATAACATTCACACAATCATAACCAGCATTCTTAATCGACAACTTCGCACTTTGCGGCAGATCCTCATCTACTTTCACTTTTACCATATTAATCTATGCCGGTATGGGTCCAAGGACTTCCTCATGCAAAACATCAGCTGCGTATGCCAGAGCTGCTCGTATATCTTCATCCGTGAGTTGGGGATACTCATTTTTGATATCTGTATAGCTCATCCCATCCGCCAATGACCCGACGATTGCTGCAATGGGGATACGAGTACCTTTGATGCACGGATCACCATGATGGATATCCGGGCTGACCCTGATGTTGTTTTCCCATTGTTCGGTGCGCATCTGTCACCTCCATATATAACACGACTTGTGATAGCCGCCACCGTCTTCTCTGAGATATATATTACCACAAGATTCGACACATTTCAGTATTTCCCACGACGGCTCTTCGCCGTTATCCGAGTGGGTGTTCTACCATCCGGGGGGAAATATTTTCGGAAACTGCCACCCGGATGATATGAATACCCACGCGGATGAAGCAGGCAGA
>CAZXYF010000328.1:0-2520 GCA_964644705.1 uncultured candidatus Brocadiaceae bacterium
TAAAGTGTTTAGAAGACAGCTCTTCGTCTTTACCTTCGTCTTTATCTTCGTCTGCTGTTCTAACACTTCCCGCACAAAAACGGCAGAAAAATCGCAAACAGGCTTTTGATTTAGCTGAATCTTATCCAGTCCCACTGGCCGGAACAAAGATAAAAACATTATATCAACAATCCTGACGTTCATTTGCGGAGTTGAATCCTTCCGTCTACGCCTTCTTCCCCACGGATTCCTTCATCCCGTTCAGCATGGCCATAACTTCCAAAAGCAAACTGTCAGCTTGGTTTACCCCTGCCGAGGCTAACACTTCCATTAAATCCAGGTACGTCGACATTTTTGTTCCAGCCTCTTCAGCGAGATCTAAAAACTTCGATTGATCTCGCTTTGAAAAACGGCCATTTCCCTCGGCGATATTCAATACAAGACTTGTTGCTGTTGCATCTAATTGATGAATGTACTTATCCCTCATACCACAGACTGAACAAATATGGTGCTGCAACTCTTCATATAATTCGAGGGATCGTTGGTACACATGCAAATTCTCATGTGAGAAATAAATTGAATCACCCAAAGCATAATCCCCCTCAGGTTCCGCTTGGCGATTGCTCCAGCTTTTACGAAGCCCAACGGTCAGCCGCGCAACCTCCTGAAGTTTTCGCTTGCCTTCATGCACCATCGGTGGTTCCATCAAATCCTTTATTCGACCAATGTCCATACAGGCAGCACATTCCAGTACTGACCCCAAAGAACATTCCAGCAAATATATGCCGCGATCACTGTATGATTTCAATACGGCCCTGGCCAAGTTCATGAGAATACTGTTCGCCGCATCATCCAAGTGGCTGCGGATGGACACCGCAGCTGGCCATTCCTCCAAAATCGGCAAAACCATACCGGCAAACTCAAGCGCTTTCTTATATGAATCTAACTTCTTATGGGGGAAATATTTTGTCATGATTGTCACACAAAGGAATTGTGTTATCTCGGGAGATACTGCCTCCGGCCAATTTCTGCTGTTTTATCAATTTTCGAACGCTAACGACAGACGAGGATAAAAACAATGATAAAGTGTTTAGAAGGCAGCTCTTCGTCTTTACCTTCGTCTTTATCTTCGTCTGCCGTTCTACTCTTTCCGCAAAAGCATGAGATGCGCACTCAAACCCGCCCCGAACGCCAGCATCAGACACCGTTCCCCCGGCGCAATGCCCGACTCCATGATCTCGCGTAGTACGAGCCAGACGCTGGCCGAGGACAGGTTGCCGTAATCACGGAGGACCCGGCGGGTTGGCGCAATCTGTCCGTCCGACAGGCCTATCACTTCCTGCAGACGCTGGATGACCTTTTCTCCCCCGGGATGGACGGCCCAGTGCTGGATGTTGTCCTTCCCTATCTGCTCATCGTCCATGAACTCCTCCACCAGCCGCCCCACCACGCGGGATGATTTGGCCGGCAGGGTGACGCTGAGTTGATTGTGGAGCTGGCCGTCACGATACACATACCGGATATCATCCCGATAACGGGGCACGTGCAGACTCCGCGACGTCTCCATTTTCAGGCCATCTGCCCTCTGTCCGAGCACCGCGGCCGCCGCTCCGTCGCCGAACAACGCATTCGATACCAGCAACGCAGGTTCCTCCCCCATTTGAAACGTCGCCGAACAAATTTCCACTGATACCGTCAAAACCACATCATCTTCGGTGCTGCTCGACAATAACTGCCCCAGTTCAAGATTGGGGATAGCACCGCCACATCCCGCTCCCACCAGATCGTAGGCGTGGATGTCCCGGGCGAGATCCAGCTCTTCGATAAGATAGTTCGAGATGCCCGGACAAATGTACCCCGTGCAAGTGTTGACGATGATCCCGGCCACTTTTCCCTTGTCGATATCTGCACCGTCCAGCGCCTCCCGCGCCGCCTGAGCCGAGAGATCCACCGCACTGCGCGTGAACCGCTCCATGCGCTCATCGGGGGTTTCGGTGAACAGCTGGTCCGGACTGTCGATGGCCAATCGGCGCTGCCCCACACTGGGATGCCCGAAGAATGTGCGCAGTAAATCACGGGCCCGATCAGTCAATCCCTCCCCGTAGTGCTTTTCCATAACCTCCAGGGCGGTTTCCTGATCAATGCAAAATTCGGGTGATGCGCACCCAATGCCGACAATGTGAACGCCGTTAGCCTGGTTCAAAACGCAATGCTCCAGAAGAGAATGAATATGAAGATCTATTGTAAGTTCCACAGAATACTTTTGAAATGTGGGTTTCTGTAGGTTGATGCCTAAGAATCGCCGCCGCAAGGGTCGGCGGATTTGTTTTGTCTTCGGCTCGGCTCTGTAGGTTGAAGCCTGAGAATCGCCGGGGCAAGCCCGGCGGATTTATCGACTCCGTCAGCTTTGTTTCTATATCAATACCCCGCCCTTGTGGCGGGGATTCGTTATGTATCTCCCTACAAAAAAGATCGCGCCCAAAACAATAATCCGCCGGGCTTGCCCCGGCGATCTTTAGGCTTCTACCTCACAACGCCAAA
>CAZXYF010000329.1:0-2508 GCA_964644705.1 uncultured candidatus Brocadiaceae bacterium
ACAAGCCCGGCAAGTAGGGCATCATAAAACGCACGTGGTTCACCGAAACCTTACTTTCACCCCCTGAAAAACGCCGCTAAGCGGGGGGAACGACAGGAAACTACGGTTGCTGGTTGCTTGTTGTTAGTTGCTGGTTAAATACAGACGACGGACGCTCGACGATGGACGATGGAGCGTATAAACGGACAGAGCTGCAGACGTCTGAGGTTGGCGACAGCATAAAGGCGACGAACGACGAAAAACGATGAACGAGAAACGAGACTGACGGCAAACAGCAAACGGCTGCACAGGCAAGATGCGGGGACGGCCAGGGGGAGTGGATAGAGCTACAGAGGTCAGAAGGCAGATGTCAGAGGATAGCTGGCGCGCAATAGCCCGTGCCGTTTCGGGTGATGGGGGAGGTTGGCGACAAAAACATAAGCAGTATGCGAAATCACATGCTGGGCATGATTTTCGGGCCAGCGCCGCCGCTGCGGGGGGCTGCGGACGCGGGATGTGCGCGATAGAGGGGGTGGCTCGTTGTGGATCCCAGCTGAAATGTCCTATTATTGGGGGTTCCAACAATCCTATTCGTGATTCCGATCGTCACACCACTATAAAGAAGACAGGATTATATCATGTCCATTAAACCTTTTGTCATGCTTGATGGTGTCCGTCAGGTGGGCACCGATGCCGTTGAAGAAGCCGGTTTTTCATTTGAGATGGATACTTTGGAGCTGTGCGGGGGAGGAATCCAGGTGAGGGGGAGCGTCGTCTGCAGCGCGGGCGAACCGCTACTGCTGGAACGCGCGGGCTTTCTGGTGGATGATGATGCAACACGTGAGCGCGGCGAGTGGGGCGTGTTCATCGACTCCGGGACGCTGGCCTGGAACGGCGTGCGGCGTCTGGATCACCTGGAGGCGACCCGGGAAGCGTCCGTCCCCTCCCCGCCTGGTGCCGGTGCGGGACGGTTCCATCGGAGCAGCCTCCAGACCGTTCTCTGGCATCCGGAGCAACAGAACGCCTTGCTGGTGGGTTTCTGCGGACAGGATGAGGGCATAAATTGTGTGGACGTCTGGCCGGATGCGGAGGGGCGGTCGGTGTCCGCGGTGGAAGCCTGGCAGGAGTTTGCTCTGCGTCCGATCGGCGGGGCGGACGAACCATCCCCGCTGGAAGTGAAACCGGGTGAAACGCTGGAGCTGGATCCCCTTGTGGTCCGTCGTGGTGATGATCCCCTTACCTTACTGGAGGAGTTCGGTCAACTGGTCCAGGAGGATCGGGGAGAAGAGTTCGACGACGCTCCCATCACCGGGTATATGACGTGGTACAATAAAACGGCGGCAATTGATGAGGAAAGTGTTACTGGCAACCTGCCGATTCTGAACGATATGTTCTGCGGGTACCCCCAGCCCCAGCGGCCGATGCTCATTCTGGATCACGGCTGGCAGCAGAATGCAAGCCTGGGGCCGGTGACGGCGGATGCGGAACGGTTTCCCCACGGACTGGAATGGCTGGCGGAACGGATTAATAAGCAGGGTCTGGAGCCCGGAATCTGGCACTCGTTGACCAACGTGACTGAGGATGCTCCAGACCACTGCAGGCTCGCGCCCATACTCGCGACGGACGCGGATGGAAATCCGCTGCAGGGCACGCTCAATCTCTGGGATGCGTTTCCGGATGAACCGGCGGTGCGCACGGCGAACGTTCCCGACGCGGATCTGGAAGATACCCGGCAGTGGTGGGCCGAGCAGCTCGGGGTGTTGTCGGACATCGGCATGAAGTATTTTAAGCTGGACTTTCTCGCCCTGCGTACCTCGTCGGACAACCGCCGGCACGCCCACTCGGGACGCCTGCATGAACGGGCGTGGGAGACGTTCCGGGATGCCGTTACTCCGGATGCACATCTGGCCCCCTGTTCCTGTGACACAAACCTCGCACTGGGGCGATGTGATTCGGTCCGGATCTCCTCCGATATCGGGGAGGCGGGGAAGTGGCCCGGACACGCGGACGGCTATCGCCGCAGCCTCTCGTCAATCGGGGCGCTGTGGTATAAACAGCGACGATTCTGGGTCAACGATCCGGACAGTGTGCAGATCGGCAAAGGATGTTCAATGGGGGAGGCCAGAGTGCGGGCGACCGCAGCCGCCCTTTCCGGCGGGCATCTGATGTTGAGTGAGGATCTGCGGGAACTGAACCCGTCCCGTCTTGAGCTGTTTCGCCGGTTGCTCCCGGCGGTTCCGAGCGCTGCGGTGCCGCTGGATCTTTTCGATCATCCCTTCCCCGAAGGCTATCCGGCGATCTGGCAGTGGGATGTGGAAGGTCCCATGGGCACGACCCGTTCGCTGGCCCTGTTCAACCTTCGCGATGAAACGCGTACATTCAAATTGACCCCGGCAATGTTCGGGATTGATTCGGATGCAGGATGGCTGGCCCTTGAATGGTGGCAAAGGCGCTGGTTGGGACGCAATCACGGTGCTGTTGAGGTCGAGGTGCCTCCGTATGACGTCGGAATAATCCACGCCCGGCCGG
>CAZXYF010000330.1:0-2502 GCA_964644705.1 uncultured candidatus Brocadiaceae bacterium
TTCCGGAATCGACCAGAAAATCTTTGCCGTAAGCCGTGATCGACAGATGAAGCGCATCGGCATCGACGGCCCCGTTTCCCATCGGACCAGCGTCAAAGAAGCTCCAGAGCGCGCCTTCCGCCCAGCTGCTGCGGCTGACAAGATGGCCCGCCCAGGGATAGAAGTCGCTGGGCAGTCCCTCCGGACGTTCGCCTTCCTCGCCGTTTGTGGCGATATACTGCCACTCGGGCCGATCGTATTTTTTCGCCGCCCGGAGAATACGACGCTCAATCATGCTCCGGTCGGCGCGGTTGTTCAGCGGGCTCGATCCGTCCGGGCGCATCAGTCCAGCAAAGTAATCGTACATGTCCACGAGACGCGTGCGATACTCCTCGGGCACCTCGCGTCCGGCAGCGCGCGTTACGTTGGCCAGGTTTTCAAAACTCCTCAGTGACACCCAGTGGTATTCGCTGGAGAGTTCATCATGGGCGCCATCCGGATACACCTGATGGCCCATCTCTTTCAGCATTTCATTGAAGGCATAGCGGTGCCACTCCTCGGCTTCTTCAAACTCGGGAAACGCCAGCCCGATGCGGTTGAGCCCGTCGTGCTCCATGAGCGCGTGGTTGTGTTTTTCCCAGTGGTGCATTTTGATGTAGCGACCGTGCTCGGGGATGCTCGACAGCATAAGCAGCCGCCCGGCGGGGGTGAAGTGTTCCGATTCGAGAAAACCGTGGAATGCGACGGGCCATGATTGCATGCGCAGACCGGCCTCCAGCACGCGCCACGTAAAGCTGTCTTGATAGTTCTCACCGGGGCAGACCGTATGTAAAATCCAGTCGCGCACGCGCTGATCGAAGGTCCGGGCGTATTTCGCCTCTCCCGTTTTTCGCCAGGCCTGGTAGAGGGCACTGAATTGAAAGTGGCGGTTCAAGTGGAAAGCGAACTCGCGGTACTCCAGAGGCCCGGTATAGTTCCAGTTCCACGCCCCGTGCTCTACCGGCACGTCAGAGGTAACGTCGCGCCACTTATGGCGGTCATTCACCCACCGGTCCGCCTTCTTGATGTGATGTTCGCCGGGATCACCCAGCCTGTCCACGAGCCACTTCTCACGCCCCTTTTTTTGATAATAATCCAGGAGTGCCCGACACGCCGCTGCCCTGTCCCCCTTTTCCACGGCTGTTTTGACTTTCTCCAATCCCGGATATTCCAGATCGAGCGCTTCCAGCAGCATATCCACACGTTCGGGCCAGCGCTCGATCACATCCTCCACCGAGGTTGCCTTCAGCCAGGAATTGTTCTCGGGGCGTATTAGTTTCCCACGTTCATCTCCACGTCCGTTTGCCTGACCGGTTGAAACTCCCATTACGAGAACTCCTACAAGAAAAATTGCCAGCATCCTGTGAACTGTCATGATCCTTGATCCTCACCCTTCAAATGCACATGTTGATTGTTTCCGGGAGGCACCTCAACCTTGAGCCAGCCCCCGCCTGTATCTTTCGTCTCCAGGGCTTTCCCATCAACAAGGATACGACTCAGGCCGGGATGATAAAACGTTACTTCTGTTGTTTCTTTTGTCGTGATTCGACCATTTCGCCCCCGCATAAGGATGCTGACGGGATTGTCGGCGGTGAATCCGGCGGCATCACGATTCCTAAATGTGGTTCCGTCGCGGACGAAGTAGAACTCAATTGTCTCCCCCCGCATGCGGTAAAAGCTCGCTTTACCCTCAAAACGAACGTCATCCTGATTGACGTCTCCGATGTGGAAATAATCATGGAGGTCCTGTGGCTGGTTGATACGAACGCCCGGACCGTCTTCCCCGCCGATCCGCTCGAATTCCGCTTTCTTATGCTGGTCATTGTGGGGAAAGACGACGGTGGCAACCCTGGTGTCGCCGGTTTCATCCACCGGAAACACGGCATCCAGCCGGTAATGCTTTTCCCGGCCCGCCCGCGGGGATCCGCTGGGAGAGGTAGTTATATTGACCCTTTCCGGTTTCGTCACGTAAAAAAACGCGAGGTGATTACTGGTTACCTTGTTAAAAAGGTTCGCGCGGGCATTATATTCCTTCTCCGGCTGAACTGTTTCCGGTTGTATATCCGTGGCAGGATGAAGATACTGATTCACCGTCTCCCCGGCATCGGCCTCCACCTCATCCATGATGATGAAGTAGCCGTTGGCTTTCTCGGCCCCATGAACAAGAAGCAGGCTGCGGGTATGGGAGGCATCATCCGGCAACGCCGCGCCGGAATTTCCGGCGGCGTAGTCAAAGATTTTGCCGGTCAACCCCTCTTCGAGACCGCCTCCCGACCGCGTGTCGTGTTCTTTGCCGTTGACCGTTACCGTATTATTCAGCGGAGCGGGACGTTGCGACTCGCCAAGCCACCCGCCGTTCATCAGCAGCCGTGACCCGTAGGCGGTCAGAGAAACCGCGTTCGTCTCCTGATGGGCGTGCCACATCGCCTTTGGTGCGATGTTATACAGAGCAGCCCCCAGCGATGCGGGATTGTCTTTCGGTTC